>NZ_JBFAPK010000045.1:2988-75010 GCF_040676675.1 Micromonospora sp. NPDC049559
GCAACGAACCATCGGAACCCGACGACCCACCCGCAAAGCCCGGCAACGGCACATCCGAACCCGACGACCCACCAACCAGACCCGGCAACGAACCATCGGAACCCGACGACCCACCCGCAAAGCCCGGCAACGGCACATCCGAACCCGACGACCCACCAACCAGACCCGGCAACGAACCATCGGAACCCGACGACCCACCCGCAAAGCCCGGCAACGGCACATCCGAGCCGGGCAGGTCGTCCGGGTCGATGGTGCCGGGTACCTCGTCGAAGTCGCCGCTCGCGCCGCCTATGCCGGCGCCGGTGGCACCCGGCTTGTCCTCGCCCTTCGTCGGACCTCCGCCAGCGCCCGGCAGCGACAGGCCGCCGAGACCCGCCCCGGCGCCGAAGCCACCGCCGAACCCGGCGCCGGGGCCAGCGTCGGAACCGCCGAGTCCGTCCAGGCCAGGTCCCCCGTCCGAGCCGGCCAGGTCGGAGCCGGAGAAGCCACCGCCGGAGGAGAGCCCGGCGGCGTCGATCCCTCCGCCGCCGCCGAAGTCGCCGCTCGGGGGAGGGCCGCCCACGGCGTCGAGTCCACCGCCACCGCCGCCCCCACCACCGAACTCGGGGAGGGGAGGAGGAGCGCCGCCCGCACCGCCGCCGCTGCCCCCGCCGCTGCCACTACCGCTGTCCCCGCCGCCGAACTCGGGAGGCGGAGGAGGACCGCCACCCGCACCGTCCGAGCCACCGTCGCCACCGCCGAACTCCGGCGGAGGCGGAGGATCACCACCCGCGCCATCCGTGCCGTCATCGCCACCACCGAAGTCAGGAGGCGGAGGCGGAGTCTTGTTGTCGGTGCCATCGCCGCCCGCACCACTGAGGTCGGGCGGCGGCGTGCCGCCCGTCGTCGACGGCGGGGTGGCCTGCGGGTTGAGCAGGTTCGATCCCGTGTCCTCGAAGCTGGCCCGCAGGTTGCCGTGGTGGATGTTCCCCCACCGGTCCAGCTCGTCGATCTTCGCCAAGAAGACGGCGTGCAGATCCTGGTTCAGCTGTGCGAACGGGTCGCCGCTGGAGAAGTCGTACCCCTTCGGGCCGCCTCCGACATCGATGGTGATCGTCCAGTTGGCCCCGTCGTCGGTGAACGGGTCGCCGCCGAGCACGTGGTTTCTGATCTGCCTCAGCGCCCGGGAGATCATCTCATTCGGCAGGTTCGCCGTATTGCCGATCCACTCCGACCAGGTCTGCCGCATGTCGCGCCAGAACCACTCCGCCCGGTCCCCGTTGTCGTGCAACATCTGGGGCCAGTTCTTGTTCGACTCCAGGTCATGCCGCAGCGTCAGCATGTCCTTGCGCATGCCGTCCAGCGACTCGCGGAACGCCTTCGCCGCGGCACCCTCGAAGCCCGACCCGCCGCCGTCGAGGTTGTTGATTTCCGCCTGAAACTGCCCGGTCGCGCGGTCCAACCACATCGCCAGGTTGTACATCGATTCCGCCGCCAGATGGAACGACTTCGGACTCAGGGGAGACGAATCCGGCTGCTGATTCAGGGCGTCCCGCGTACGGTTGTTGAAATCGTTCCAGAAACGCTCGTGGGGCGAGTCCCCTTTTTCACCGACGTACCAGTCGATGCGTCCTTGGACGATCCGGATCGGGTAGTCGCCGTTACTGTCCTGCGCGCCCATGCGCTGGGAGAACCTGAACTGATTCGGCGGAATATCCTTGAATTTGAACTTCTCGATGCCGCTGTACCCCTCCGTACGCGCCTCCACCAGGCTGATCCAGGGCCGGTTGAGAAACTGACGGCGGTCGATGCCCTCGGTGTTCAGGATCTGTCCCAGCACCTCCTCCCATCGGAGTCCACCCTGGCTGGTGACGGGCGGCGGCGTCGGCGGCATCAGATTCTCCCGGTCAACACGATGTCAGCTGGCGGTCGGTGGTTCGGACGGTCAGGCGGGCGGCGTCACGGTCAGTTGGCTGGCCTTCGAGGTGTTGCTCTTCTCGGTCTCCGCGGCCTTGTCACCGGTGGCCCGCAACGCCTTGGAGGTCGAGCTGAGCTTGGTCTCGAAGCCTGTGAGCAGCTTGTCGACCAGGCCACCGACCTCGACCAGCCGCTTCTCCAGGTATGCGCCGCTGGTGAAGTTGTCGCCACCGGCGGCGACCGTGAGGTTGGCCCAGGGCACGCCGTGGGTGTGCCCGCCGTCGGCGGCGTTGATCCCCATCCGGGCGGCGCCGATCTGGGCACGCCAGTCGTCCACCCTCTTGGTCATCGCCTCGACGGCGCTGCTGGTGTAGGTGATCTTGGATTGCTCGGGCATGTCCGCTCCTTTCCGAGCGGGTCGGGCGGTCAGGAATCACGCCGGGCGGGTCGTCCCTCCCGGGCTGAGTCGGGTGGCGCGGGGGGCACCCCGCGCCACCCGACCCGGTCACGTCGGTCCGAGACCTCACACGAAAATCTGCGACGCTTCGAGATCGCCGTCCTGGATGTTCTGGGCGATGCTCATCAGGAGCGGGCCGCTCTTCTGGGCCCCCGCACGGACCGTCTCCATGCCCTGGTTCCACTCCTGTTGGGCGGTCGCGTACGCCGTGGCCGCGACGCCCTTGTTGAGGTCGACGTAGGCCTTCACAGTGTTCATCAGTTCGTTGATGCCGTCACTGATGTTGTCGGGGACCTTTCCGAGGCTGGTCGCGACAGAGGTCATCCTGTCCAGCTGCGTATCGAAGTCGTGGCCGTAGGGAGCCAACGTCTTGTCCTTTCTACTCGAATGTTGGACTGGTCGAGCGCAGTAAGGCCGCGCCGGTCACACACCGGAACCTCGGCCGGTCCGGCCCGAGATCGCTCGGGTTCGGCTACGTCCAGCTCGACTGGCCGGACGACGCCAGCCCGACCTGCGCCGCCACGCTCCGGTTGGCCTGCTCCGTGTTGGTGTTGATCGCACCGGCGCGGCGCATCCCGTCTTGGAGTATCTGAAGTGCGTTCCCCACCCTGGCGATACCCGCATTGATCTCGTCGAGCCCGGCCTTGAACACCTCGCCGGAATTGGCCCGGTAGGCCTCGTCGAGTTCGTCGTTGCCCGCGGCCACCGTCGCGCGGGCCGCGGCCAGCCTGTCGTTCATCGCGGTGAACGCGCTGACCAGGGCTTCGCTGGTACTGCTGTCGTACGCGGTTCTGTCCGCCATGGCTCCGTTCTCTCCTTCGCCTCGAACGGCCCTCCGTAGAGCCGTCCACACTTTTGGTCGGTCACCGACCGATCCGCCCCGGCGGAAAACCGGTCCGCCCACCGGTCCCGACCGGGGCGGTCAGGCGTCGATCACCCTCCCGCCGCCGACTCCAGCAACGGTCCCGTCGGCACCAGCTCCAGCAGCCGGCGCGGCACCGGTCTCGCGCCGCCCGGTGGATAGCCGAGTTGCTCGGCCACCTTGGCCGAGGCCAGCGGGTACTTCACCCCGGCGTCGGTCATCAGGTAGAAGCCGGAGCCGGCCGCCTGGTCCAGCCGGCCGACCAGCACCAACCCGCCGACCCCCGGCTCGACCGCGATCCGTGCGGCCGTGCGCGAGGTCCGGGTCAGCCCCGCGCCGTCGGGAACCCCGGCCGAGCTTCCCGGCGGCACGTCGGCGGTCACCTCGACCCGGCCGTCGGCCATCGCGTGCCGGACGCACCAGGCGGCACCGGCCGGTGCCTGCGCGAGCTGAGGCGGGGACTCCGGTACACCGGTCGGCAGCACCGCGCGGCGGGAGATCGGCATCTGGGCCAGCGCCGCGGGGCTCAGCTCCGCCGGAGTCACCGCGCCACCGCCGTACAGCTTCGTGGTCTCCGGATCGGCCGCGATGATCGTGTACGCGACGGGGGTGAGCTCCGCCAGACCGTCCGGCAGCAGTAGGTAGCGCCGCTCCTGCGCTCCGGTGGTACGGGCCACGAAGAGTTCCCCGATTCGGGCCTTCCGCCCGTCGATGGCCGGCCCCTGGGTGCCCCTCCCGGGAACGGGTACCGGCGCCAGGTCCGGCCCGGCCGGCACCGAGTCCAGCCAGCCGGCCTGGACCGGGACGCCGCCCCGGTCCAGGCCGAAGACCCGGGCCAGCCACGGCTCGGCCAACCGCAGCCGCCTGCCCCGCCAAACCAGAAAGCTCTCGCCGCCGATGGCGTCGCCGCCGTCGCTGGTGGTGGCCACGATCGCCTGGTCCGGACCGAGCGGACGGTCCCGGCGCCGGCCCGCGCCGGCCCACGAGATGGCGAGCGTGGTCGTGGTGGCGAGGCTGCCGGCCTGGTCCCGCGCGGCCAACGCGCAGACGGTCCAGACCTGGTTGGTGACCGTGCCGGCGCGCGGCAACGTGTCCGGGGCGCCGACGATGCCGACCGGCTGACCGCGCGGCACGTCGCGCAGCGATTGGCGGGAGACCGAGACGACCGTCGGCTCCTTGCCGAGGAGCAGCCGGGCCGACGCGTAGTTGAGCACCGGACGCAGCGCCCCGCCGACGTAGACGTAGCGCGTACCGGTCTCCTTCTCCACCACCAGCACGCCCGGGGTGCGCCACTTGGTCGCGCCGCCGGGGTGCAGCAGCCCGAAGATGGCGAACCCGGCGACGAAGAGGGCGCCGACCAGCAGCCCGCAGATGCTTCCGACGATCATCCGTCGGTGCGGGCTCTCCAGGCTGTCCGGCTCGGCGGCGACCAGCGCGGCGGTCAACCGGCCGAGCACGTACGACTGCGCCTGGACCTGATCTCGACGGTTCTGCACCGTTCAGCCCCCCAGCGCCCGCGCGGCGCCGTACACGCCGAGCACGGCGAGCAGGACCGGCAGCATGGCTACGGTGCCGACAAGCTGCGACACGTCCCCGATCCGGCCCCAGTACGGCATGAGGCGGCGGCCCGGCAGCTTGCGCCCGAGCGCGAACAGCAGCACCCCGGCGACCGGCAGGACGACGACGACCACGGCCAGCCGCAGCAGCGGCACCGCGCCGGCGAGCCCGACCAGCGCCGTCAGGGCCAGCCCGAACAGGCCCGGAGCGGCCAGCGCCAGCCGGTGCCAACCACTGGTCATCGGACGCAGCGCCAGCAGCCGGACCAGGGCGACCAGGGCGACCAGGGTCCACGGCGCCCACCAGTCGGACAGCGCCAGCGGGATCATCGCGACCGCGGTGGCGACCGCGTTCCCCGCATACAGCCCGGTCATGTACCGGTCCGCCCGCGCGGTCTGGGCCAGTAACACGTCGCTCGGCTCCGGGTCGATCTCCTCCTGCAGGTGTTCCGGCTCGGTCGGCAGCGGGGCCAGGCGGATCCGGGCCAGCCGGAACGCGGTCATCGGAACCAGCACCGTCAGCACGGTCGCGAGCACCACGACCACGGCCGCCCCCATCGCCGCGGACAGTTCGAGGTAGGCGGAGAGCCCCGCGCCGACCGCCAGGTACAGCGCCGCGCCGGCGACGGCGACGGCGACCGGGCCGGCCCAGCCGAGGACCACCCCGGCGAGCAGGGCGGTTCCCGCCATCGCCACCGCGCCGGCGAAGAACTGCGGCGCGGCGGTCCCCAGCGCCACGCCGTCCCGGACGAGGGTCGGCGCGATGGCGCCGGCCAGACCCGCGTACCCGATCCCGGCCAGCGCCGTGGCCAGGCCGAACCCGCGGTCGGCGGCGGCCCGGCTGTAGCCGAACGCGCCGGCCAGGCAGGCCAGCGAGACGACGCTGGCGGCCAGCACCCGGGGCAGCGGCGGCCCGGGCAGCGCCACGGCCACGAGCCCGAGCACGAACAGGACCGCCAGCACGCCGAGCGCCGTCCAGCGGATCATCTCGGGTCGCCACAGCCCCGGCCGGTCGCCCACCCCGGTCGCGATGCCGTCGGCGAGGTCGTCGAAGTGCACCGGCGGGATCTGGTCGGCGCGCGGTCGCAGGTGGACGGAATCGCCGTCGTGCAGCCCCAGCGACGCGACGCTGCTGTCCTCGTCCAGCGGCGGCGCGCCCAGCCGCTGGAGCACCCACCCGCCGTGCGCGAGCCCCGCGTCGGCGAAGTTGTCCCCGAAGTGGTGCAGGATCGCGGGAAGGAGATCCGCGATCGGCACGTCGGCCGGTACCGCGACCTCCAGTCGTCGCCCGGGTCCGTGCACCACGAGCCGGCACATCTCGGCCGCAGAGACGCTCATGCCCCGCACAACGGCGCCGTTCGTCGGCCAGTTCAAAAAACGTGCACGTGACCGATCCCGCAGGGTCGGCCACGGCGTTGACCCGGGCGCGGCCAGCATCCGTTGTAGAGACCGGACCCGCGTGTTGCCCCGATCCGGCCAGATCGCGGGGGTTTCCCGCAGAGCGGAAGGCTAGCCCCTTGAGTACTGTGCTGTTCCGACGTCCCGCCCGCCGCGCCGGTCCGGCGATGCCCACCGGTGAGATCAACCTTCAGGAGCCGCCGGAACTGCCCGAGCCGCAGGGCAACGGCATGCGCCAGGCGATGCTGGTGCTGCCGATGGCACTGATGTCCAGCGTGATGATGCTGATGTACATGAGCGGGTCCCGGGGGCCGCTCACCTTTGTCATGCTGGGCGCGATCGTGCTGTCCATGGGCGGCATGGTGCTCGGCCAGGTCGCGTTCGGCGGGATGGACCGCAAGAAGCGCCTGGGCGGCGACCGCCGCGACTACCTGCGCTACCTGGCCCAAAACCGCAAACGGGTGCGCCGGGACGTGGCCCGCCAGCGCGACGCCAGCGACTGGCAGCACCCGGATCCCCGGTCGCTCTGGTCGCTCGCGATGACGTCGCGGCGCTGGGAACGGCGCCCCACCCACCCCGACTTCCTGGAACTGCGGGTCGGCACCGGCGAGCAGCGGCTGGCGGTACGGATCACCCCGCTCCAGACCAAGCCGATCGAGGACCTGGAGCCGCTCTCGGCGAAGTCGCTGCGCCGGTTCATCCGGGCGTACACCACCATCGCCGACCAGCCCACCGCGCTGTTCCTGCGCGGCTTCGCCCAGGTGCGCTGGGCCGGCGACAAGGAGGCCGGCCGGGCGGTGGTCCGGGCGCTACTCGGCCAGTTGGTCACGTTCCACGCGCCGGAGGAGGTCCGGCTGGCGCTCTGCCTCGACGGCGACGGTGTCGCCGCCTGGGAGTGGGCCAAGTGGCTACCACACCTGCAACACCCCGCCGAGCAGGACGCCACGGGCACGGTCCGGATGGTCGGCGAGACCATCGAGTCGGTGGAGCGGCACTTCGGCGAGGCGTTCACCGCGCGGCCCCGGTGGGAACCGGGCGCGGCCCCCAGCCGCGACGAGCCGTACGTCGTGGTGATCCGCGACGGCGGTCGGCTGAGCAACGGCAGCCGGATAGCCACCGCCGGCTACCGCAACGCCGTCCTGATCGACCTCGACGATCCCACTCCACCGAGCGGCAAGGGAGCGCTCTGCCTGGAGGTGGAGGGCGACGACCTGCTGATGCTGCGGCGCGACCGGGTCGGCAACGAGGTACGGACCCGGTTGGCCCGCCCCGACCGGCTGAGCGTGACGGGGGCGGCGGCCGTGGCTCGGCTCCTGTCGCCGTACCGGCTGGGCATCACCACCGAGGTCACGGCGGACGCCCTCACGTCCACCTTCGACCTCGGCACCATGCTGGGCATCCCGGACCTGAAACGGCTGAACCTGGAAGCGCTCTGGGCGCCCCGACCGACCGGGGACCGGCTGCGGGTGCCGATCGGCATCGACGCCGCCGGCCGCCCGGTCGAGCTGGACATCAAGGAGTCGGCGCTCGGCGGCATGGGCCCGCACGGGATGCTCATCGGCGCCACCGGCTCGGGCAAGAGCGAGCTGCTGCGTACCCTCGTACTGGCGCTGGCCACCACCCACTCCTCCGAGACGCTGAACTTCGTCCTGGTCGACTTCAAGGGCGGCGCCACCTTCCTCGGCCTGGACCGGCTCCCGCACACCTCGGCGGTGATCACCAACCTGGCCGACGAGGCCGCCCTGGTCGGCCGGATGCAGGACGCCCTGCACGGCGAGCTGGTCCGCCGGCAGGAGCTGCTGCGCGCCGCGGGCGGCTACAGCTCCGTGCTCGACTACGAACGGGCCCGCGCCCAGGGGGCGCCGCTCGACCCGCTGCCCACCCTCTTCGTGGTGGTGGACGAGTTCAGCGAGCTGCTCGCCGCGCACCGGGACTTCATGGACCTGTTCGTCATGATCGGCCGGCTGGGCCGGTCGCTCGCCGTGCACCTGCTGCTGGCCAGCCAGCGCGTGGACGACGGCCGGATCGGGCAGCTGGAGTCGCACCTGTCGTACCGGATCGGCCTGCGCACCTTCTCGGCGATGGAGTCGCGATCGGTGATCGGCGTGCCGGACGCGTACGAACTGCCACCCGCCCCCGGCAACGGCTACCTGCGCACCGACGTCTCCACCCTGATCCGGTTCAAGGCCGGCTACGTCTCCGGGGCGCACCGGGACACCACCACGGCCCGGGTCCGGCAGGAGATCGTCCGACAGCAGGTGGTGCCGTACCGGCTGGAGCGGGTGGCGGCCCCGGAACCGGCGCCGGCCGACGCGGAGCCGGACGCCGAAACGGTGGGCGACGCGGCGGACGCGACCCGCGCCGACGGCGCGACGCCGGAGGAGCGCAGCGTGCTCGCCACCGTGGTCGCCCAACTGGTCGACCACGGGCCCCCGGCACACCAGGTCTGGCTACCGCCGCTGGGCGCGTCGCCGACGCTCGACCAGCTGCTGCCGACCCTGGTGCCCGACCCGGACCTCGGCCTGAATGCGCTCGACTGGCCGGGCAACGGCCGGCTGATCACCCCCGTCGGCTTTATCGACAAGCCGTTCGAGCAGCTGCGCGACCTGCTGATCGTGGACCTCGCCGGCGTCGGCGGGCACGTCGGCATCGCCGGCGGACCGCGCAGCGGCAAGAGCACCCTGCTGCGTACGCTGATCAGCAGCCTGGCGCTCACCCACAGCCCGCGCGAGGTGCAGTTCTACTGCCTCGACTTCGGCGGCGGCACGCTGAGCGCGATGGCCGACCTGCCCCACCTGGGCAGCGTCGCCGGCCGGCTGGACACCGACCGGGTGAGCCGCACGATCGCCGAGGTGACCGGCCTCATCGCCCAGCGGGAGCGGCGCTTCGCCGAGCTGGGCGTCGACAGCATGGCGACCTACCGGCAGGCGCGGGCGGAGGGCCGGATCACCGACGACCCGTACGGCGACGTCTTCCTCATCGTGGACGGCTGGTTCACCCTGCGGCAGGAGTTCGAGGCGCTGGAACCGGCGGTCCGGCAGATCGCCGCGCAGGGACTCAACTTCGGAGTGCACCTGTTGCTCACCGCGGCCCGCTGGTCCGAAATTCACCACGCGATGCGCGACCAGATCGGTACCCGGCTGGAGCTGCGCCTCGGTGATCCGGTCGACTCGACGGTCGACCTGCGCATGGCGGCCACCGTGCCGCAGCTGCCCGGGCGGGGCCTCACCTCGGAGAAGCTGCACTTCCTGGCCGCGCTGCCGCGCATCGACGGCAGCGCCGACCCGGACAGCCTCGCCGACGGGGTGCGGGCCCTGGTCTCGATGGTGGACGAGTTCTGGACGGGCGAGGCGGCCCCGCCGGTGCGCACGCTGCCGGCGGTGCTACCGGTCGACTCGCTGCCCGAGCCGCACGGTGACCTCCGCGTCACGCTGGGCCTGGACGAGGCCGGAATGCAGCCGGTCTGGCACGACTTCGCCGAGCTGCCGCACCTGACGTCGCTCGGTGACAGCCAGAGCGGCAAGACGAACCTGCTGCGCCACCTGGCCCGTTCGGTGATGGCCCGCTACACCCCGGCCGAGGCCCGGATCATGATCGTCGACTACCGCCGGCAGCTCTTCGACGCGGTGGCGGAACCCTACCGCCTGGGGTACTCCGTCTCCGCCGACTCCACCAAGGCGACGGTGGCCGACGCGGTGCTCGGCCTGGGGCCACGGATGCCGGGCAGCGACATCACCCCGGAACAGTTGCGCCGCCGGGACTGGTGGCAGGGACCTCGCCTGTTCGTCCTGGTGGACGACTACGACCTGCTCGCCGGGCAGGACAACCCGCTGCTGCCACTGGTGCCGTACCTGTCTCAGGGCGCGGACATCGGCTTCCACCTGGTCCTCACCCGGGGCGCGGCGAACGTGCTACGAATGTCGATGGACCCGCTGATCCGGCGATTGCAGGAGACGAACAGCCCGGACCTGGCACTCTCCTGCCCGCCCAACGAGGGACCGCTGCTCGGCAACACCAAGCCGCGCAACCTGCCGCCCGGGCGCGCGTTGCTCTGCACGCGGCGCGGCGCCCGCCTGGTCCAGACACCGTGGAGTCCGCCGGAGGGGGACACGAGCGCCGCGACCGCCACGGCGGCCACCGTCTGACTCCCGGAACGCCCGTACCCTCGCCCTCCGCACCGGTTGTCTCAGCCACGGCTGGACCGCCGCGGGGGCGGGGGTGCGGCGCGTAGGACACCGCGGCACGCCCGGCGGGCGGTGTCCTACGCGAGGTCGTCGTACGGCGCGGTGAAGCGTCACCGACCACGGCTCCCGCCGTACCGCTCCGCGCCCCCATCGGATCGGTCCGCCGGGGAACCGGATGCCTGCGCGAGGTCAGTCCGGGCCTATCACGGTCGGGATCTCCCGGTGCAGTTCCTTCGGCAGGGGAACATCCAGGCGGACCGCGATCGCGCGGTACGCGTAGCGACCCGGGTAGACGCGCTCGATGAGGACGACGTGCCGCGGGTGGCGCTCCTTCAGTTCCTGCCACGCCTCGAACCTCCGAGGCGCCACCCCCAGGGGCGGCGTGTCGAGGTCGTGCAGCCCGCCCGGCATTTCCAGGTAGACCGTCTCTCCGGCGTCCACCGCCGCCAGGAGACCATCCAGGCCGATCTCCTGGAAGGAGAAACCGTTGGAGGACTCTCCCTCTCCACGGCTGCTCTCGTAGTCACCGAGATCCGCGGCGCCCACGGGTGCGGGGCGGACATGGCTGTCCGCCCCGGTGTACCAGGTCACCTGCTCCGGCGCGAGGTGGACCAGGAGCAGCGCCGCCGGGACCGTGCCGACCGGGGCCGGGACGCGTGCCAGGTCGGCGAATCCGATGATCCGGCCGGCCTCGTCCCACAGCGCCGCACCGGGAATCATGAGATCGCGGCGGTGCGGAACCGCCTCGGCGACGGTCCGGGACACGATCAGGTACGTGCCGTCCTGCGGCTCCGGGAGGCCGGTCAGCTGCCCGAGAGCGCTTTCCGTGACGGTGACGTCCTGCCCCTGAACCGTGATCCGGCCCACCGGCCGGGTGGTCTGGGTGAGCCGGGGCACCGGCCCGGCCGGGTCCAGGGTGATCCCTCCCACGACGACCGGATGTGGGGTGAGGTTCACGAGCTTGGCCATGGCTGCCCCAGGGGGTACGGAGGTGGGCGGGCGGCGGAACCCGCCCGACGGCCAGAAGACGGCGACTCATGGGCGCCAACGGCGGCGACGTCCCCAGCTGACTACCCGCGCGGCAACGTACGCCAGCCCCGCCGTGCCCGCCGTACCGACGGCGACGGCCGCCGCCACCGCGTCCGCCGGGTCGTCCGCCGGCGGCTTCGGCAGGGTGACCGTTCCGGGCCGGGCACTCGGCAGCCGCTCCTCCCCGACCTCCAGCGCGGCGACCGCCTCGTACAGGTCGAGGGTGCCGTACCCCACGCCGGGTAGCGGCTTGCCGCCGAGGGGATGTTCGGCGGTCAACTCCAGCCGGTGCCGGACCTCGGCCTGTTCCAGCTCGGGGCGGTACGCCCGGAGCAGTGCCGCGGCCCCGGCCACGTACGCCGCCGCCACCGCCGGTCCGCCAACCGAGTAGTGGCCCGTTCCGCTCGGCGCGACGCTCACCGCGCCGGCGGCCGGGGCGAGCAGGTCCACCCCCGCCTCCGGCGGTGACGCCTCGGTCGGCATCCCGTCCGTCCCGACGCCGCCGACCGCGAGCACGTTCTCGTCGCTGGCCGGGTACCACGGCGTGGGGCGCTGCGCGGCGCCCGAGGTCCTGGCGTCGGAGACCGAGGCGACCAGCACGATGTCGCGCTCGACCGCCGCCCGGACCGCGGACCGGAGCGCCGCGTCGGGTTCGGCGGTGCCGACACCGAGCAGAATCACGTCCGCACCGGCCTCGGTGGCCTGCTGGATGCCCTTCGCGATCGCCCCCGGGCCGACCTCGCCTCGGCTGTTCACGATCCGGACCGGGAACACGGTGGCGGCCGGCGCCACCCCGACGAAGCCGCTGCCGGTCACCGGCCGCGCCGCGACGATGCCGGCGAGCGCGGTACCCCGGCCGACGCAGTCTCGGTCGCCCGGTCCCGAACTCACCACGTCGGCACCGCGCCGCACCGCGCCCACCAGGCCGCCGGCCGTCGCGCTCACCCCGGTGTCCACGACGGCGACCACGACTCCCTCGCCCCGGGTGAGCGACCAGACCGCCTGGGGCGCGGTTCGGCGTACGGCCCACGGCACGGCGCGAGCCACCACCGGCGACGCGCCGACGCAGCCCGCGCCGGATGAGGGCAGCGCCGGGGGTTCGTCCCCCGCCGCGGCGGCGTACCGGGCCGCCAGGAGCCGCTGCCCCGCAACCACGCCCGACGTCTCCGGTCCGGCCGATGCCGGTTCGGGCGGCGCCGCCACCGCGAGCGCGGCCAGCGCCAGCGCCGCGCCGGCGCCCGCCAACCGACGAGTTCCCCCGCCGTGGCATCGGCCGGGCGCCGGCGCGGCGTGGCTCACCGTCGCACCGGCGCGGTGGGGCCGTCCGCCTCGCGTCCCGCCTCCGCCGCTGCCTGGTCCGGCTGCCGGGCCGAGCCGGCGCCGCGTCCCGCCGAGGCCGGGCCGGTCGAGACCGGGTTTCCGGTGGCCGCCGCCGGCGCGCCGATCGCGCCGGGGGTGGGCTCGGTGGCGACCGCGCGGGCGGGCGGGACGGTCTCGGCGCCGGCGCTGCCCGCGTCCCCACCACTCGCCCGGGGCGCCGGCCGCGCGGCGGACGCGGCGCCCACCGCCTCGGCCGCGCGGGTCGACGACCGCCGGGCGAGGATCGTCACGGCGGCCAGTCCGGTCACCACCACGAGCCCGATGGTGAGGGCGCGCAGCGGGCTGCTGCCCGTGCCGCCGGAGGCCGCGGCCGCGGTCTCCCCGGCGAGGACCATGCTCACCGCCGCGTTTGGGTTGATCATGCCCCAGCCGACCACGGGGTCCGGCCCGTCCTGCCCGGCTCGTTCGGCGGTCGCCTTGATCCGATGTACCACCTGGGCCGCGCTCAGGTTGGGGTAGGCGGAACGGACCAGGGTCGCCGCCCCCGCGACGAAGGCCGCCGCGTACTGCGAGCCGCTGTTCGCCCGGGTTTCCGTCGCACCGACGCCGAGGCTGGCCACGTCGATACCGGGCGCGAGCACGTCGACCGTCTCCGGACGGTAGTTCGCCGCCGGCTGCCCGTCCGGGCCGACACCGCCGACCAGCAGCAGGCCCTCCGGCTTCGACGGGGGCGCGGCCTTGTCCCCCGCCACAGGAACGGTGGGTGCCGGAGCGACCACCACCACGTCGTGCGAGAGGGCCGCCTGCACCGCGTCCCGCACGGCCGGGGCGGTGAGGTCCACGTAGGCCCCCAGGGCAACCACGCGAGCACCGGCCGAGGCCGCCACCTCGATCGCCGTGGCCGCGTCACCCGGCTCGGTGGTACGGGGAGTCTGGTTCACCACCCGCACCGGCAGGATCGTCGCGGCGGGGGCCAACCCGGTCATCCGACCCGCTTCCCCGGCCGATCCGACCGGGGAAGCGGCCACGATGCCGGCCATCGCGGTACCGGAGCCGAGGCAGTCGCTGTTCCCACGCCCGCTGCCGGTCGGGATGTCGGCCCCGATGGCGACCCGCCCACTCAGCTCCGGCGCGTCGCCGTCGACGCCCGAGTCGATCACCGCGACCAGCACGCCCTCACCCTGGGTACGCCCCCAGGCCTGGTCCACCGCCATCCGGTCGTACGCCCAGCGGGACTCCGCCCGGGACGACGCCGACACGGTGCACGAGTCCGGCTTCGGCTTCCGCCCCCTGTCCGGCTGACGATCCGCCGGCGGGGGCGCCTGGCCACCACCCGCCGGGAGGCTCGGCCCCACGGTCGGCGGCGCCGGATCGGTCGGGGCGCTCGTCCGGGGCGTACCCGCGCCGGGACGCCGTGGAGCCGTGGTGGTGGGCGGAGCGGCGGGACGCCGGGAGGGTGCGGGCACCGGGGCCACCGGCGCGAACGGGGACGACGCGGCCTCCCGGCGCGATGGCGACGTGGACGCCGGCTTGCTCGGGAGCAGGCCGTACCGCACCCCGTCGCCGACCGCGTCCCACGGCAACACCAGGGTCCAGCCCGCCCGCAGTTGTGTCGAGTCGGTCAACACCCCGCCGTCGGCCTGCCGCCGACCGGCATTGAGGTGGTAGATCTCCTGCGCGCGCCCGGTCGCGCCCAGCAGCCGGCCGGCGATGTCGGTGAGGCTCTCCGGCCGGCTCTGCCCAGCCTCGGCGACGGTGTAGAACTTGACGCGTTCGTCGCCGGCGACCGGCGACGCGGGCCCGGTGGGCCGCACGGGCGGTGTGGTCGACGGGGCCGGCGGGGTCACCGTGGCCGATGGCGCCGACGGGGACGCCGCCGGCGGTGTCACGGACGACGTCCCGGTCGGAACCGGCGCGGCGAACGCCTGCTCCGAGTCCCGCGCGGGGGTCAGCGCCGCCAACATGACCAGACACCCCAGCAGGCCCGACCAGGCCCGTACCCTCGCCGTCACCGGCGGCCTCCTTCGCCTCATGTCCGTCCGATGGCGATGCTCCGGCCGCCGGCCGGATCGCCGCCCATCCCGACGACGCCTCCGGATCCCATCCGGTTCAAAACCGCTTCCCGCCCCGTCCCGCCGTGCTCCGGCCGGCCCGGTCGAACCGTCCGTTCACGGGCGGCGTACGTGCCCGGCCCGCCGGTGGGCACCGTGGCCGGGGCCGCACGCGCGCCGTCACCGGGCGGGTGTCGGCCTGTCCGGCCGGTCCGCCTCGGCGGTGGCCAGGACCGACCAGCGGGCCCGCAACACGTCGCCCACCAGCACCGGCACCACGCGCGACGCGGTCCGGGCGGTCAGGCCCCGAGCCGCGGTCAGCGCCTTGCCGCGCAACGGCTCAGTGACGATCACCTCGGGTCGGCTCCCCGGGCCGAAGCCCTCGGGCGGCGGGAACTCGTCGACCCGGCGGCATCCAGGCGGAACGTCCGGCCCGAGCACGGCGCCGACGACCGTCACGGTCACTCCGGCGGCCAGCAGTTGGCGGGCGATGCCGAGCGCCTGCCGCCGGGCCGCCGCCGGCGATCCGGTGACGGTGAAGACATCCGGTGTGGCGGCGAGGTCCAGGTAGAACCGCCACGATTTCCAACGTCCGAGCACGATCGGCAGCAACCCGGCGGGCACCGCATCATCGGAGAGCCAGCCGTACGGGGTGTCGACGCCGTCGGCGACCCGCGCCAGCAGGCGGACGTCGAGATGGTCGGTCTCGGCGTCCAGCGCGGACAGTTCCACGGCCACACGACCACGCCGAGTCGGTGCCGTCGGTTGCGGCTCCGACGCCACCGGGGTCGGTTCTGCCGCTGGCGCGGGTTGTGGGACGGGCCCCGCCGCCGCCCGGGCTCGGTTCGCGGCCGGAGCCTGAGCCGAAGCCGGCGCGGGAGTCTGAGCCGAAGCCGGCGCGGGAGACAAAGCGATGGTTTCGGCCGGAGCCGCGGCCGTGCGGGTGACGGGCGTGTCCGCCTCCGCCGGTGGCGGTGACGGTGCGGTCGGACGATGCCGGCGTCCCGGCCGCAGCAGGCGTCGCGCCGCGGCGAGCAGCAGCACCATCGCCACGAGCCCGACCGCCCCGATCAGGTACGGCGACACGCCGCCGGTACCGTCCGGTGCGGCACCGGCGGATTCCGGTCGGGACGGCGGCTGCGACGGATACGGCGGTGTCCCGACGCGTACTCCCGAACCGTCCGCATCGGACGGCAGCTCCAGAATCCACCCTGGGCTCAGCGACAACGGGTCCGTCAACTGGCCACCGTCCGGCTGCACGCGGCCCTGGTTCAGCTCGAAGATCTCCCGATAGCGGTTGCCGTCCCCGAGCGTTTGCACCGCGATCTGGTACAGGTACTCGCGCTGTCCTTCCTGTGGCGTCCCCACCACGTAGTACCGCCGGTCCCCCGGCCCGCCGGTGGTGGCTCCAGGGGTCACGCGCGCGCCGGCGGTGACACTCGGGTCCGGCGTCGGCGCGGCCATCGGCGCCGCCTCCGCCGGTGTCATCGGCGACGCGAGAACGGCCAGAACCATCGCCAGTACCGGCGCCGCCCCGAGCGGCCATCCGCGCTGGGCGACCTCGCGAACCCGCACCGTCGGGTCGCACCCTGACCGGACCGTACCCGAGCCATCCATAGCCACATGTCCTCTCGTTCTCCACCCCCGCGAGTACGGCCCCAGACCGTAGCCACACCCGTCGGGCCGGGCGATGGCCGCCCCGCGCTCGTCCGCCGGGGCGAGCGCAGGAGAACGTCCGGGCCGGGTCGACGGGCCAACTGATCGCGCGACGGCAGCGGGCGGTCGAGGACTCGCTCTGCGTGGACGAACGTAAGATCGGCAACCCGATGCGAGGTCACGGGCGACGTACCAGAGTTGGCCACCAACGCTGATCTCGCGCCGAGTCGCGGCGGGGGCAGGCCGGCCGCACCCGCATGCTCCCCTTGAGTGGTCCCTACGGCCGAGCAGCCGGACACCTGAGATCCGATTGCCGCCCAGGAACCGGACAAGTCGAATCCACCAACAGCCTTCGGTATCTGCCAGCACAGATGCTTCGGCAACATGCGTTTGCCGTGATCGAAGCTTCCGGCCGGCAGGTGCCGGGTCGCTACGCGTATCGGGTGAGGGTCCAGAAACCGACACTCGGCCGCATGCCGAAACGACGGTTGGTGCGCAGGATGGCCTCGTTGGTGTCGTCGTTGTGCGTGGTGAGACCCGGGGCCCCGGCGTCTCGCGCCGCCAGCATCGCGGCGGCCTTCAGGGCACCGGCGATGCCCTGGCCACGGTGCGCGACGACCACTCCGGTGTAGACGGTGTACCAATCCGCGAGGTCGGCCTGCGGCGTGATGATCGATGTGCCCACCGGGTACGGCACGGCGTCGCTTTCCGCCAGCAGGACGAGGGCGTCGTCGGGAATTCTCCGCCGTATCTGGGTGAGGTCGGGTTCCTGCTTGGCCCTGCCGGGCAGCGGCAACCCGGCCATGCTGCGGCCGATACAGTCCAAGACGTCGGCCTCCTCGGCGACCAGGTCGGCGCGGCGAACGCGGACGCCCGCCTGGCGAGCTGATCGCGCGGCGCGCTCGGCGAGGTCGCCGACGGCACCGGTCAGGTCGAACCGCCAGCCGACACTGTGCGACGTGACCGCCAGGCCGTACCGCTGCGCGAATCGGCGCCCCTGCTCAAGGTCGTCACGCAGGGTGCTGGTCACCGACAGACTCGGCCGGAGGCGCCGTGCCGCCAGGTCGAGCTCGTTGGCAAGCGCCGTCCCGATGCCCTGACCGCGGGAACCGGGGGCGACCGCGACGCAGGCGCTGACCGTACCGAACGCCGGTTCGCTGATCAGGTGAGCCGCACCGACCAGGGAATCGTGTTGCGTGGCGACGAAGGCGTGGTGCACCTCGGTGTCGGGGCCGGCGGTGAGATGCTGAACCAACCAGTGTCGCCGCTGCGTCCCCGCGCTGAGCACTAGCAGATCGATCGACCGGCCGACATCCGGGGTTTCCATCGGCCGGATGACGATGTTCTCCGGCGGCAGGCCACCCGCGGCGCCACCCCCAGGCCCCAGCGAGGTCGGAAAGACACACCCATGATCAGACAACGCACACTTCCTAAATCGGCTATGACCGCCCGGCGCGGTCGCCCGGGTCGGCGCCAGAACAAGCAATGACCATGCTGGTCGGGCACGGGCCCGACGGCATCAGAAACAGCACCAGTTTTCGTCCGGGCAGCGCACGACCAGGCACTCGGGAAAATTCCCTAGGCGAGTGGGAATCCCGCGCTCTTTGCGGGTGGACTCGGCGGCGGCAGACGATGACCCATACGAAAGATGGAAGGACTTCGTGACGTCAAATTTCCCATTGGGCGGGTAACCGGCGGATTCGGTACGGCGGGGCGACAATCCGTCGGGTGCGCTTCGGACTGGGCGGACCCGAGGAGTCCCGTGACGGCGCAGCATTCGCGATACGGTGGATCCGTGCGGCAGCACCGGGCTTTCGAGTCGATCTGCGGGGCGGGCGGAACGGCCGGACCGGTTCTGTCGGTCGTTGGCCGACCCGACTCCTACCGCGCCGGAACCGGCCGGAGGACGAGTCCGGTATCCCTGGCGGTGGGCGCTTGGGCTTGTGACATCCTTGTCTCGTGCGAAGCGTCCCGGTCAGCTCCATCTTCGTCGGTCGGGCTGCGGAGCTGGCCCAGCTAACGCTGGCCGCAGCGGCGGCGGAGCAGGGCGCCGGCCAGTCCGTCCTGGTGCGGGGCGAGGCGGGTGTGGGCAAGACCCGGCTGGTCGAGGAGTTCGTCCGCAACCTCGCCCCCGAGCAAGCCGTGGCAGCGTTCGGCAACTGCTTCGACGGCGGCGCGGACGTCCTCCCCTTCGCGCCCTTCACCGCCGCTCTCCGCTCGTTGTGGCGACGCCTGCCTGACGAGGTGGGTGCCGCGAGCCTGGGCCGGGAAGACCTGCTGGCCCGGATCGTGCCGGATGTGGCAGTGCCCGCGGTCTCCCGATGGCGCGATGACGACAGCAGCGCCCTGTTCGCTCTGATCGCCCAAATCCTGGAGCAGCTCGCGGCGAACCGACTGCTCGTGTTGATTATCGAAGATCTGCACTGGGCCGACGTTTCCACCCGTCGCCTCTTGGAGTTCCTGTTCCGCACCCCACACACCGGCCGGCTCCTCATCATTGCCACGTACCGGTCCGACGGCATCCCTCGCCAGCATCCCCTACGACCCTTCCTGGCCGAGATTGATCGATTACGATCGGTGCGTCGGATTGAGCTGGATCGATTTGATCGAGTCGAGGTCACGAAGCTTCTCACCGGCATCCTCAGAGCCTCGCCCGACCCCGCCATCCTCAATGAGATCTTCGCCCGGTCCGACGGGAACGCATTCTTCGTGGAGGAACTCGCCCGTCTTTACCACGAGCACACGGGAGCCGGGCTGGACGACCTCCACGACGTACTGCTGGCCCGGGTGGACTCCCTGCCGGAGGCCGGTCAGCGGATCGCGCGGGTGGCGTCACAGAGCGGCCCCCTGATCAGCTATCCGCTGCTGCGCGCGGTCGCCGGCTTCGCCGAGGACGAGTTGATCGAAGCGCTCCGGGCGGTTCTGCTCGCCCAGATCCTCGTCGCCGAACCGGACGGGACGGCGTACCGGTTCCGCCACTCGCTGATGCGGGAGGCCGTCAGCGCCAGCCTACTGGCGGGCGAACGGGTCCTGATCAACCAACGGTACGGCGAGGCGTTGGAGGCCGAGCCCTCGCTCGTACCCGCCGAGGAGCTCATCTCTCGCCTGGCGCAGCACTGGTACGCCGCGCACGACCACGTCAAGGCGCTGCGGATGAGCGTCGCCGCCGCTGACGCCGCCGGGTGCCGGTACGCGTACGCCGAGCAGCGGGAGCTGCTGGAACGCGCGCTCGAATTGTGGGACCAGGTACCGGCCGAGGCCCGGCACGCGCTGCCCGCCATACCGCTGCCGACCGACTTCCCGACCCAGGATGAGGGTACGCGCGGGTCCGCCCCCGGTCGTACGGACCTGCTCGCCGCCGCGGTCATCGCGGCACGGCGCGGTGGGAACCTCGATCGCGCCCTGCACCTGGCCCGTCTCGCGCTGAAGCATCTCTCCGGGGAGCCCGAGAAGCGGGCACGACGCGCCGCGTGGTTCTGGGTTCAGCGTTCGCTGGTCGTCCAGGACCTGAACCAGGGAGATGGATGGCGGGAGCTACAGACGGCGCAGGGGCTCGTCCGTCACCTACCGTCCTCCACCATGCACGCCGCCCTGCTGACCTACCTGGCGAACTGGAGCGCCCGGCACCGACCCGGACCGGAAAGCCTCGCCATCGCGGAACGAGCGGTGCACCGTACGACCAGCATCGGTAACGAGGAACTGGAACTGAGAGCCCGGATCACCCGCTGCTGGCTCAGGGCCGAGTCGGACCTCGACGGCACCAACGTCGCCGAACTCTACGAGGTACGAGAGCGGGCCGAGAAGCTCGGCGTGGCCGACATCATCGGACAGGTGAACCAGAATCTTCCGTCGACGCTGGAGGGGATGGGACGGTCCGACGAGGCGATCGTGGCGGCCCGCCACAGCATCGACGTCTGCCGGTCGCTCGGCCTACCCAACCGCGAGGCATGGGCACGCCTCAACCTCTCGCTGTCGCTGTTCTCGGTCGGCCGGTGGTCCGAATCGGACGAGGAACTCGACGAGGCGGCGGCCGTAGCCTGGTCGTACAAGTCGCGCGGAGCACTCGCGGGACGCCGTGCATTCAGCCTGTTGGCCCGGGGGGACGTGGAACGGGCCGCCGAACAGGTCACTCTCGCCCGCGAACTGCTGGGAACCGGGGACCTCCAGCCGCAGTTCCTGGTCGCCATGAGCCATTGCGACATGGCGGTCGCCGCGGGGCAGGGCCGCGTCGCCGACGCGCGAATGGAGTTCCTCCGCGCCGACGCCAAGGGCCTGACCACAGGGCCGATCCGGTACTCACTTCCGATGCTCTGTGACGCCGCGTCGATGGAAGGTGACGCGCGCCGGTCCACCGCCCCGGACGAACGGTCGGCGGCGGTCCTGACCGCCGTACGGCGAGCTGTCTCGCGGCTGGACATCGTGTTCCCGATCTCACGCGCGTTCGAGACCCTGCTCTGGGCAGAGGTACGGCGGGCGGAGGGGACGGACGACCCGGCGCGGTGGACGGCCGCCGTGGCGGCCTTCGAACCGCTGGGCCGTCCGTACGAACTCGCAGTCGCGCTCCTCGGCGAGGGGCGAGCACTGGCGGGGAACCATCAGCTCCGGAATACCGCGCTCGCGCGGCTGGCCCGCGCACACGAGATCGCCAGCTCACTCGGGGCCACCCGCCTTCTCGCCAGCATCGCCGCGCTCACCGGACATGCCGAGGTACCAACCCGAACGGAGACCCCGCCGACCGGGCAGCCAACCGCCGAGCCACCCACCGACGAACTGGTCGCCTTCGGGCTCACCCCGCGCGAGACCGAAGTGCTGCGTCTGGTTGCGCGCGGCTACCGCAACCGGCGTATCGCCGAGGAGCTCTACATCTCGCAGAAGACCGCCAGCCTCCACGTCTCCAACATCCTCGCGAAACTGGGCGCGGCCAGCCGCACCGAGGCCGCGGCGATAGCGCACCGGCACGGCCTTCCGTTGACGGAGTGATCGGGACCGGTACGGGGAAGCCCGGGCCGACATCCGCCCAGCGACCCGTCCCCGGCAAACCCGGACCTCGGCACACCGGCGACCTGGCCGACATCGTCGACCTCATGCTGGCCACCGGCACCCGCATCGGTGAAATCCTCGCCCTGAGCGGGGAAGACCTGGACCGCGCGCCGAGCGTCCCCACCCTGACGATCTGCGGCACCCTGGTCTTCGTCAAAAGCCAAGGCTTCTTCCGGCAACCTGGACCAAGAGCGACGCCGGCTACCGAAGGTCGTCCTGCCCCAGGAGGGGCGGATACCCAGAGCGCGTCGGCGCAGTTTGGACACTGTGTGAGCCCCCCGCTTTCATGGAGCTTCAGTCTCACTTGACTCGCCAGGTTCCGTAGCCGAGCATTCCGACACCCAGGGTGGGACAGGGAGCCTCGTCGTCATCTGAAAGGCCGGTCACTGTCTCTGCTCGGAGTCAGTACGTGTCATGTCCGGTCCCCGGTCCAGGCCGCTTCGAGGATCGCGGTCAGGCTGGCGGTGTCGGTCGGGCCGGGGTGGTTCTGGATCAAGCGGGTGACGCCACTGGCCATCTCCGCGAAGCGCGGGAGGTCGGCGCGTGCCACGCCGATGTCCGCCAAGGTGGGCGGGATGCCGATGTCGGCAAGGAGTCCGTCGAGCCAGGTGAGGAACGTATCCGCGGCCTCGGCATCCGAGGCGTCGGTCACGTCGAGCCCACACACCCCGGCGAGGATGGCCAACCGGTCGCCGATGGCATCCCTGGCCGCGTCCAGCGCGTAGGGCAGTAGCAGCCCGACGCCCAGGCCGTGCGGCGTGTGCGTGGCTGCGCCGATGGGGTACTGGAGAGCGTGCGGGGCCGCGTTGCCCGCGTGGGAAAATGCGAGCCCGGCAAGCATGGACCCATAGGACATGTCCGCGCGCGCGTCCGTGTCGCCTCCGTCCCTGACAGCACGACGCAAGCTACGGGCGATCCGCTCCGCGGCCAGCAGCGCGTAGTGGTCGGTGATCGAATTGCGGCCGAGGAAGACCTGCTCCACCGGGTCGCGCGGTCCGTGGGCCCGGGGTCGCGCGGTGTAGCTTTCCACCGCGTGACAGAACGCGTCGATGCCGGAGTGGGCGGTGACGGTCGCAGGGCAGGTGTAGGTGAGTTCGGGGTCGACGATGGCGAAGTCGGGCACGATGTGGACGCTGGAAACCCCCACCTTCAGCTCGCGGTCCGGGTCGGTCAACACCGAGACGGGAGTGAGCTCGGAGCCGGTGCCTGACGTCGTCGGGACCGCGACAAGAGGAATCGTCGGCCCCGGCACCTTCGACTCGCCGTAGAAGTCGCGCGGCGTCCCACCGTGGCGCCGGATGACGCCGACGATTTTGGCGAGGTCGATCACCGAGCCACCCCCGATGGCGAGGATCACGTCGGCGTCCACCTCGGCGGCGACCGAGACGGCCAGGGCGACATCGGCGAGGGGCACCTCTGGAGTCGCGTCGGAAAACACCCCGACGACCTCGACCTTCTCCCGCACGGCGGCCACGATCTCGGCCACGCGCGGCTGCCTCAAAAGAACCTGGTCGGTCACGACGAGGACTCGCGAGCCGCTTTCGGCCACCACTCGTGGGATGTTCTGCGCGACCCCTTCGCCCACTATCAGCTGGCGTGGTCCGCGGACGGTCTCAAGCATGTCAGTGCCTCTCCGGAACGTCGGCGGCGATGTGCTGGCGGGACGTCCAGGTCACCCGCGAGACCCGGACGGCGTCGGCAAGGGTGGCCGCCCGGGTGGCGCAAGGCGCGCGCCGGGCGCCCGGACCCGATCGTGCCCGGTCGCCCTCGGCTCCATCGCGATGAAGACGTCGCCCTTGATGGACGGGTGGGTCGGGTCGAGGGTCCCGCGGACATCGTCGCCAAGGACGGTACGAGTCCGGGTCGCGACCAGCGCCTCGATCATGAGCCCGAGGGCGTAGCCGTTGGGACCGCCGAAGGGGCTGATCGCCCGAACCACCGCCGCGGGCCGCGGCGGTGGTGCGCACACCGGCGGAGTCGCCGGCGTCCCGGATGCCAGCGGGTTCGTGCCGGCCCTGGCCCGAGCCCCGCCCCCCCGGGTGGAGGCCGGTCAGGTCATGTGTGCACAGGGCGCGGTGATCCTTGGCGGGCGCCCGGAGCAGCAGGCCGGTCACGGTAGGTCGATCGCCGCGTAGGTGAGGTCGAGGTACTCAAGGATGCCCTCGTGTGACCCCTCCCTGCCGATCCCGGACTGCTTCACGCCTCCGAACGGAGCTGACGGGTCCGATATCAGACCACGGTTGATGCCGATCATCCCCGTATCCAGCCCCTCGGCGAACCGGAGCGCCCGTTGGAGGTCACGGGTGAAGACGTAACCGACCAGGCCGTGCTCGGTGTCGTTGGCCTTCGCCATCACCTCGTCGTCGGACGTGAACGAGATGATCGGCACCACCGGGCCGAAGATCTCCGTCTTCAGCATCCGCGCATCCTCAGGTACGTCGACGAGGACCGTAGGCGGGTAGAAGTGGCCCGGCCCATCCGGACGCTCGCCGCCCACCAAGACCCGGGCGCCGCGATCGACCGCGTCGGCGACGAGCTCGTCGATCCTGGTGACCGAGGCCTCGTCGATCAACGCCCCGACGTCCACGCCGTCGTCGAGACCGTGGCCCACCGACAGCGCGCCCATCCGCTCGGCGAAGCGCGCCGTGAACTCCTCGCGCACCGGCTCCTCGACGTAGATTCGGTTGGCCGCGATGCAGGACTCCCCGATGTTGCGCATCTTGGCCACCATGGCACCGTCCAGCGCGACGTCCAGGTCAGCGTCGGCACACACGATCAAGGCCGCGTTGCCGCCCAGTTCCATGGAGGTGCGCAGCACGTTGTCCGCAGCCTGTCGTAGCAGCACACGCCCGACCTCGGTCGACCCGGTGAACGAGAGCTTGCGGGTCCGACTGTCGGCTAACAGTGCGGAGACCACCTCGCCGGCACGCTTGGTGGTCACCACGTTGACGACGCCCGGGGGAACGCCGACCTCCTCCATGATGCGGGCCAGGAACAGCGTGGTAAGTGGCGTCTGGGCTGCTGGCTTGGTGATCGTCGTACAGCCCGCAGCGAGCGCAGGAGCGATCTTGCGGGCCCCCATGGCCAACGGAAAGTTCCAGGGCGTCACGAAGACGCACGGTCCGACCGGCTTCGGCACGGTGAGGATGCGATATCCACCTGTGGGCGCGGTGCTGTAGCGCCCCTCGACGCGCACCGCCTCCTCGGCGAACCAACGGAAGAACTCGGCGCCGTACGCTACCTCTGCCCGAGCCTCGGCCAGCGGCTTGCCCATCTCGAGCGTTATCAGCCGGGCGACCTCCTCGGATCGCTCGGTCAGTGCCCGGTACGTCGCGGTCAACAACTCTGACCGTTTTCGCGGTGGGGTCGCCGCCCACTCCGCCATTGCCTTGCTCGCCACATCCAGCGCGGCGAGCCCGTCGAGGACGTCGGCGTCCGCCACCTCGGCGATGGTCTTGCCGGTGGCCGGGTCCTCGACGGCAAAGGTGGCTCCGCTCGCGGCGTCGCGCCAGGCGTCGCCGATCCGGAGCCGCCGGTACTCGGGGGCCAGGACGTTCATCGGGTCACTCATTGCGTCGCCTCCTGTGATCTTCTTGGTGATGTCCGGCGTGCCTCAGCGACCGCGCTATGCGCCTAATACGGACGGGTCACCCGCGCTCGTCGGGGACGAGGTTGCCGAGCAGGTCGAAGAGTGGAGCGAGGCCGGCGGTTCCGCGATGGTGCCAGATCAAGATCATCCGACACTTTTCCTATACGATCTGCCGGGGGCGTCAGCATGCCGCAGCGTTGTGACTGATGTCAACAGGTTCGCGACGGCGCAAGAAGGGACCTCAGGTCACGATGGACGACGAAGCGATGATCGCGCCGGGCCGTAGGGCCGTGACGGGCGGAATGCCGCCGGGAAGATCTGGCGGCCGGCTTGCCGACGAGGTGTACGACACGCTGCTCGGACAGCTGATGTCGCTACGGATTGAGCCTGGCTCCCGCGTCACGATCGACGTCCTGGCGCGGGAGCTGGGGGTCTCGCAGACTCCGATCCGAGACGCTCTGAACCGCATGGAGGCCGAGGGCCTGGTCGTACGTGTGCCCCATGCTGGCTACCGCATTCCTCCCCAGATCACCCGTCACCGATTCGAGGACATGCTCGAGGTTCGCCTGCTCCTCGAGCCGGCAGCGGCGCGCAGATCCGCCGAACGCGCGTCCTTGGAGCAGGTGGCCGGTCTGCGACGAATGCTGGAGGAGATGGCAGAACTGGAGGGGGGCAACGGGCCCATGGCCTATGGCGCCTTCGGGCTACGCGACGCCGCTTTTCACGATCTCGTCGCCCTGAGCGCGGAGAACCAGGTCATCCGTGAAGCGCTCGCTCGCCTGCACAGTCATGTGCACCTCTTCCGGCTTCACCACGACACCCAGGTCACTCACTTGGCCATGGCCGAGCACGAGGACGTTGTGGCCGCGATCGCCGCGCGTGATCCCGACGCCGCCGCCTACGCGATGCGTCGGCACATCTTGCGGTCCGGCGAGCGTTTCCGACGATTGTTCGACGAGGTCAAGGGCGCGGACGGAATGGCGGTAGAGGCTTGACGGGCGGGCGGGGCCGAGGAATGCTAGCCCAACCGGATCGGATCGGATTGGATCTCCACCACCCGCCCCAGATGCGAGGAGAAGCAGGTGCCCAGAGCGCTGCTCCTGACCGGCGACGCCGCCGAGGAACTCGACACCATGTATCCCTACTATCGCGTGCAGGAGGGCGGCTGGGACGTCGACGTCTCGTCACGGACGATGCGTGACGTGCAGCTGGTCATCCACGAGTTCGACCCCAACTCCGACGCCTACGTGGAGAAGAACGGTCGGAAGCTGCCGGTCGACGTGCCCTGGGCCGATGTCGACCTCGAGCGCTACGACGCCCTCATCATCCCCGGGGGACGTGCCCCCGAGTGGATCCGGGTCGACACCGACGTCAGGCGCATCACCGAGCACTTCTTCGCGCGCAACCTCCCCGTCGCGCTGGTGTGTCACGGCGCGCAGGTACCAGCGGTGTACGGATTACTGAAGGGTCGAAAGACGGCGTGCTTTCCCCCCATCACCGGGGACATGGAGAACGCGGGCGCGACGGTCGTCGACGCTCCCGACGTCGTGGACGGCAACCTCGTCTCCTGCCGGGGGTGGCCCGACATGCCGCAATTCGGCAGGGCGATGATGGAGCTCTTTTCGAAGTCCGTCAACCCCGCATCGGCATGACCACACCTGGCCTGCCCCGGTGACGGCACTTCGGACCGTCACAGTCGACGGCTCCCCCGTCCACGTCCTGGAGAGCGGCACCGGGCCCGCGGTGCTGATGCTGCACGGCTCCGGACCCGGCACGACCGGGTCCGGCGCCTGGGCAACGACGGCGCAGGCGCTGGGCACGTCCTGGCACCTGGTGGTTCCTGACCAGGCGGGGTTCGGCCGTACACCTATCCCGGCGGGCTCCAGGGGTGGGCTCCGGCTGTGGACGGAGCAGGCCGCGGGCCTGATGGATGCTCTCGGTATCGAGCACTACGCCGTGGTGGGTCACTCCATGGGCGGTGCCGTGGCACTGGCGTTGGCCGCCGCGCGCCCCCAGCAGGTCACCCGTGTCGTGGCGGTCTCAACGATGGGTGCCCCTGGGGCGCCGCTGTCCGCCGAGCTCGACGCGGTCTGGGCCGCCCCCGCCGGCCCGCTCGGGGCACGAGACATGCTGAGTCGCCTCGTCCTCGACCAAGCGCTCGTGACCGACGCGGCCGTCGATGCCCGTGCAGCTGCGATGCGAGCGGGGGCGGCCGCATTCGCGTCGTTGTTTCCTCCACCCAGGGCACGATGGGTCGACGATCTCACCCTCTCGGCGCACACGCTGGCAGCGGTCCGCGCGCCCGTGCTACTCGTGCACGGCGCCGAGGACCGAGTCACCCCGCTCGGGACGGCAGCCCAGCCCCTGCTCGAACACCTGGCCGATGTCCGTCTGCACGTGCTTGGCCGATGCGGGCACGTGCCGGCGATCGAGCACCCGCACGAGTTCAGGCAACTGTTGTCGTGCTTCCTCCACCGGAACCGAGGTCACTAATTGCTGCGGCGGATCCGCAGCCCGTGCTCAAGCAGATCAGCATGAAGCAGACGTGATCCGCGCAGAAGCCAACGCCCTCTCCGAGCCCGAACCATGCGGCTGCGGGGCGGATGGTTCGGGACGACGCGCCTGCTCCTAGGCCGCGTTCGATAAGGGCGGTCGAGCCGAGGCGGAGTCCAGACGGCGGTCCGGGAAGCCCATCTGCATCTGCCGTTGGCGGTACGTCGGTGGTGCCGCCTCGCGGCCGGGGACCGGGTACTGCTCGCCGTCGACCGCGCCGAGGATGTGCTCGCGGCGTATCCCCTCGCGATACTCGACCGGCTGCTTGCCGTGCCGCACGCTTCGGCAACGGGTGGTGGGGCGCCATGAGCCAGACGAGTGCCGGCCGGCCGGAGTTGGAGGCGGTCCGGCTGCTGCTGGAACGGATGGGGATCTCCCCCGCCGACCTGCTGCAGGTACGACCCGCGCGGCCGCCGGCCCCCACGTTCGCCGAGTACGCACCGGTCGTCGCAGCCGCCGAATCACCCGGAACGCGCCGAGCGTACGGCTCGTACCGGAACCGGGTGATACAGGCCTGGGGTGACCGACGCATCGACGAACCCCTGCCCTCCGAGATCGAACAGTTGCGCTCCCAGGTCCAGGCCAACGCGGTGGCGCGACGCAACCCCCGAGGCCGACGATCCGCCGCCGAGTACCTGGTAGCCGCGCTGCGATGCCTGTACTCCCGGGGCGGTGGCCGACGGATACCTGGACGCGGCCGACACCCCGGCGTTGAAGGTGGACAACCCGCCGCCGCGGCGGCGCCTTGGCGTTGCGCCCGTGCAACCTGGACACCGACCAATGCCCGATTCTTCCTGCGGGAGTTGGGCGGCACGTTCCGCTGGCAGCCGGTCTCACCGACGCTGATGCGGCATTTGCTGGCCCATCCCGCCGAGCGGGGTCACGGCGATCGTGACCTCCCGTTGCTGCGCTACCGCGATGGACGGCCGCTGACCCACCGGCGCCGACCGCGAGTTGAACCAGTCGATTCGGGTGCGGCGCCGCGCCCGCGGCGGCTGAGGATCGCGCCCACACGCCGCCGCCGGCCGTAGGCGTCGACCTCCTCGCCGTCGGCGCCGCAGCCCGACCCGCTGTTGGGGATAGCAGGCGGAACCACGGCCAAACGAAGGTCCGTGTCGTTATCCCTCCGACCGACAGCCATGCAGCAGCTACCGAACGCGCTGGCCCGTCACATCGACACGGCCGGCACCCCGCTGACTGGCGGGCCCGGCAGGAGGGCGGAGCTGGCTGCGCCCACGACCCGAAGGGACGGCATGGAGGGCATTCAACCGCTCCTCGCCCCGCTGGCAACGCTCGCGGCGCAGGGCGCGGAATACGACTGGGCAGGCCACGACGAGCTGCGGCTCGACAGCCGCTACCGGACCCGCCAACTCCCCCTGCTCCACGATCGGCCCCGGGCCGCGCTCGGCCCCGACACCGGGCCAGGCGAGTACTGGCCGCCGGTCCGCTCCATCGTCGTGCCGATCGACGGACATCTGGTGGCCGCGGATCCGCAGATGCGGGCGTTTCTGACCGAGCTGGCCAGGAGCGCCGTCGGTAAGCTCGTCTGGTGGCAAGGCCTCGTTCTACGGGCGGACCGCACGCACGCCACCCTCGTACCTGACAACCAGAGCGAGCCCGATCCAGACCCCAGCTCCGGCGGCAGCAGCGGCGGCGTGATGGTGCTCGTGCGTGGCCCCTGGATCGGCCGGATGAACACCGGGCGCATCTACCTGCCAGTCCAGGCCGCCGACCGGCACTGCGCCACCTACCTCGCGCAGGTACGCGCACGGGCCGGCGCCGAGCGTCGGCCACTGCTGGCCGGGTACCTCCAGCTCACGGGAGCGGTGACCGGTGCCGGTTACCGGGAACTGCGCGACTTGGTCGCGACCTACCAGAGCATGGCGATCCCGATGCCCGTGCGGCAGCTGTGGGTCATGGACACGATGGACGACCTTGTCCTGCGCTCCGAGGTGACCGCACGGATTCCGCTCACAGCCAACCGGGCGCCCGACCCAATGCCAGCCGGCACTAACCCGCAGCAGCCCTCCGGCACGGGGTCCCGCACCGCGCTGACCGACGACCTCGCCACGGCCGATACCGTCCAACCGCAGGTCAGACCTCAAGCTGGTTCGAGCACCTCGGTGCGGTCGTCTGGCAGCAAGGACGAGTAGCGGGCGGTAGGTGCCTGCTTTCGTCCGCGCCCAGCACCAGGCGCAGCGGGAATCGTAGCGCGTCGAGCGCGGCGCGGACGGCGGCCGTGGCCTTGGCCGGGTCGCCGATCTGCCCGCCATCGTTCTCCTTGACGATCTCGCGCTGGCGCCGACTCCAACATGCACAGAGTCAGCGGTTCTCGGGTGGACGGAGACTGACGGCATCGTGGCATTGCTTCGGTCATGGCGCGCTACGCCTTCGAAGACCCGAGCCGTAGCCAGATCAAGGTAGACATCTACTGCGGATTCAGCACGGCAACCGTTCGCTCCTCGGCGACGATCGTCTCGCCGGCCTGGACGGGCAGTGGGCGGCCCGGTCCCGCGAGGAGCAAACGGCCTGGTTCAGTGCGGCCCAACGAACTCGGTCCGCACGCTCCATGCGAAATCCTCGACGCGGCGAACCGGCTGATGTTCGTACGCGGCGTGAACGCGACGACCCTTGACGATGTCCTTGAGGCAAGCCAGACGAGTGATTCTCGGCTTTATCACCACTTCACCGACAAGCAGGAGCTCGTGCGCGCGTTGGTCAAATATCGAGGCGCGCTTGTGCTTCAGCGCGAGCGCGGAGGGCTCGAACGACTGAGATCGTTCTCAGGGCTGGTCCGGTGGCGTAACGCGGTGCCGTAACGCGCTGGTCCAGGCCAACTCGCCGAACAACGGCAAATATGGATGCGGTCTCGGGTCGATGGCTGTCGAGCTGTCCGATCAAGATGAGCAGGCTCGATCGATGCTGGCGGTGGCATCGAGCACACCTTCCGCGTGCTCAGACAGACCCTCGGCTGGACCAGCCCGGAACTGCGCGACCCGGCCGCCGCCGACCGGTGGACCCGGCTCGTCCTGGCCGTCTACACCCGGCTCCGCCTCGCCTGCGGCGCCGTCGTCGATCTACTCCTCCTGGGACGGGCCGACACCGACCGCACGGCTCACGTCGGCCCGCCACCGTCGTGGGTTTCGACACCTCCACGGCAAAACCGGTACTCCCGCCGCTGCGCCGAGACCCTCACGACGCGACGTTGGGCGTCGACCGGACCGGCCGCGGCACCCGGACTCGTCGGTGCCGCGGCCGGTCCGGCGGGGGCCGTCAGACGAGGCAGCCCACCCACTTGGGCGGCACATAGAAGGTTGCGTCGTGCCGGACACCGTTCTCGTCGTAGGCGAGGAGGATCGCCTGTCCGTCGTAGTAGCTGCCGGCTTGGAAGCATGGAACGGGATTCGTCAGACAGAGCAGCTGGGTCTGCCCGGCTACGGCGCAGGTGTTGAACGACTCCTGGAGGGGAACCGGGTAGTTGTTGTAGTAGCGGTAGATGTCGACGCCCGCCGCCAGCGACTGCGGCACGCCGCCGACGCAGTCGACGAACACCGAGAACACCACCGAGTTGCCGCTCAGGTACGGACCACCCCCGTAGACATAGCAGGTGATGGTCGTGTTCGTAGAGTTCCCGCCGGCCGACTTCTTGCCCAGAACGAGCGGATTGCTCAGGCCCGGCTTGTTGTCCCGGCGATCGGCGGCTCCGGCGCCGGGAGTGTCGGTCTGCGGTGCGGCCGAGGCAGTGCCCGGCGCCGCCAGCACGGCGGCGACGAGCAGTGCTGCGGTGACGATGCCGGCTGTGCGCCGTAACCCCTGATACATGCGGGTTTCCCTTCACGTTGTCGGCCCGGCCGGAACCGGCCGGTGCTGAACGACATGGACCCACATGAGTTTGGAATCGGACTGGACGGAGTCTGGATCACCCGCCTATCGCGCGTACCGTATCCCGCTGAGCCCGGGCGATGCCCTCGTGCGCGTGTTCCTGCTCGTCGTGGTCGCCGGTCGCGGTGGCGATCGACAGCGCGGCGGCGTGCCGGGCCACGGCCTCGGTGGTACGGCCCACGGCCGTCAGTACGTCACCGAGGATATTGAGTGCGCTCGCCTCCCCGTAGCGATGCCCGATCGAACGCAGGATGCGGATCGCCATGGTCAGGTCGCCGATCGCGCGCGCGTGGTCGCCGCGAGTGCCGTGCACCCGGCCCAGGTTCGTGAGCGCGACGGCTTCGCCGTAGGCGTGTCCGGCGGTCCGGAAAATATCGCTTGCCGCCGACAGATGCCCGGCCGCCTCGTCGTGCCGCCCGAGGCTGGTGCACACGTCGCCGAGGTTCGTCAGGGCCGTGGCCGCTCCGACGGCGGCGCCGGCCTCGCGGAACAGGGCGGCGGCGCGCAACAACTGGTCGTACGCCTCGTCGAGGTGGCCCGGACGGGTGTTGGCGTTGCCGAGGTTAACCAGCGTGGATGCCTCGCCGTATCGGTCGCCGGCCCGGCGATAGGCAGCGAGCGCGGCCCGTTGGTGCGCGGCGGCGTCGTCGCGGCCGAGACGTTCGTAGACGATGCCGAGGTTGGACAGGGCTCGGGCGGCGCCGAGCTGGTAGCCGCACCGGTTCAAAACCGCGACGGCCTCGGACAGGTGCGTCTCGGCGAGTTCGTAGCGGCCGAGCAGCCGGTGTACGGCACCGACGTTGGTCAGCGCCACGCCGAGCCGGGCCGGGTCGCCGCTGTGCCGTGCCGCTTCGAGCGCGTAGCCGTGCAGCGCCTCGGCGTGTGTGTAGCCGCCGCCCTCGAGGTGGCGGTACAGCGTGGCGGCGAGATCGGTCGTGAACTGGGGCCGGCCGTGCTCCAGCCCGGTGGCGGCGGTGGCGACGAGGCCGGGCAGTTCCGCGTCCAGCCAGGCACGTGCCGCGGTCGCATCCGGAAAGCTCTGCGCGCGTGCCACCGCCGGGCGGTGTGCCCGGTCGGCGGGATGCAGCCGGTCCATCGCCGCCGCGGCCGTGCCGAGCAGGTGGGCGTGCAGCCGGTCGAGCGCCCCTGCGGGATCGTCGGCGGCGGCCAGCTCGGCGGCGTACGCGCGCAGCAGGTCGTGCATCACGTACCGGCCGGGCGGTTCGGCGCGGACGAGGTGCTTGCGGGCCAGCAGTTCGAGGTGCGTCGCGACGTCGGTGCGCGCCATGGCGGCGAGCGCGGCGGCGGCGTCTCCGTCGAACGACGGGCCGGGATGCAGTCCGAGGTGCCGGAACAGCCGGGCCGCCTCCGCCGGAAGCTGCCGGTAGGACCAGGAGAACACCACCCGTACGGCCGCCCGCACGTCACCGCCCGGATCCAGTAACCGCAGCCGCCGCTGTCGGTCGGCTAGCTCGCTCACCAGACCAGCGAGCGGCTCCGCGGGCCGGAACGCCGCCAGTTCGGCCGCGACCCGCAGGGCCAGTGGGAGGCGTGCACACAGCCGAGCCAGCGCGGCTGCGGCCTCCGGTTCCCGATCGACGCGTACGCCGACGAGCGAGCGCAGCAGCGCCAGCGCCTCCGGGGCGGAGAGCAGGTCCAGCGTGAGGCGGCGGGCACCGTGCAGGGCCACCAGTCCGGCGAGGCTGTCGCGGCTGGTGATGAGGACCGTGGCCGCACCCGTGCCCGGGATCAGGGGTCGGACCTGGTCGACGGAGGCGGCATTGTCGAGAAGGATCAGCAGGCTGCGGCCCGCAGTCTCGGCCCGGTACCGGGCGGCCCGGCGGTCGAGGTCGGTCGGGATACCGGCGGCCGGGACGCCAAGGGACTCCAGGAGGTGTCCGAGCGCGGTCCTGGCCGACACGGGGCGGCGCGGATCGTAGCCGCGCAGGTCCAGATGCAGCTGCCCATCGGGAAACCGGTCGCGCGTGCGGTGTGCCCACTGTACGGCCAGCGTCGTCTTGCCGACCCCGGCGGTGCCGCAGACGACGCCGATCCGCACCGCCGTGCCATTTTCCCTGACCAGCTCGTCCAGGGCGGACAACTCGGTCTCGCGCCCGGTGAAGCCGGCGGCCTCAGCCGGGAGCTGATTGACCGGCGGCGCGGTGAGGGCCGTGCCGACCAGCGGATCCACCGGCGGCGCGGGTGCCTCGTCGTCGAGTACGCGCAGGTAGGCCGCGACGAGGTCGGGTCCTGGGCCGACGCCCAGTTCCTCGGCGAGGTGCCGGCGCGCGACATCGTAGGCCGTCAACGCCTCGGCGCGCCGACCGACGGCGTGGTGTGCCAGGATCAGCCGCGCGTGCACCGCCTCGTCCAGCGGGTGTGCCGCCGCTTCCTCACGCAGCAACGGCAGGGCCCGGTCGCCGGAGCCCAGGGCCAGCATCACATCGGCGTAGCGGGCCACCGCCGCGCGGCGTTCGTCGAGCAGCGAACGGACCATCGGATGCCCGGCGAGCGCGGGTACGTCGGCGAACGGTGCTCCCTGCCACATGTCGAGCGCGTCGGCGAGCCGCGCCGCGACGTCCTGCGGATCGCCGCGGCGGTCGGCCTCCGCCGCGGCGGCCAGCAGGTCGCGGAACCGGTCGAGGTCGACCGCGCCGGCCGGCAGTCGCAGCGCGTACCCGCCCCCGGCGAAGGGCAGAACCGCGCTGGGCGTGTGAGCTCGCCGGTCGGGTTCGAGGAGCCGGCGTAGATGCTTCACGTGGGTCTGGATCACGTTGGTGGCGCTGGGCGGCGCCTGCTCACCCCACAACACGTCGACGATGCGTGAACCCAGCAGCGGGCGGCCCCCCGCGAGCACGAGCAGGCCGAGCACGGCGCGACGGCCGGCTGGACCGAGGTCGATCTCCCTGCCGTCGCGCCAGAGCCGGGTGGGACCGAGGACCTGGATGACAAGCAATCCGCACTCCCTCGCAGCAATGCTCGAGGTCTCCATTTTGGTGCGTCATCCAGCACGATTCCAGATCGATCGGTACGATTGTGTCCCCCGAGGACCGGACGGTCCTCGGGGGAACGCGTCGGGAGTCAGTTGACGACTACGTCGAACGCCTCGCGTTCGAGCACCCGATTGGTCCGGTAGAAGACGCTGAGGTCCGAGCCGCCGCCGCTGTTCTCCGTCGCCGGGATCAGGCAGATGCTGTATCCACCGTTGTCACCCGGCTGCCTGACCTGCGCGATGTTCGGAGCGATCTGGCACCCGTCGAAGGTGCGCCCGTACTGGTGGCCGCCGGTGTAGGCGCCCTCCCACGTCGACCGGAACGGGTACTCGTCGCAGCTCCAGTCGCTGCTCGGCTTCGGGATGCTGGCCGGGCAGGCCCGGTTGCCGTTGTTCTCTTGAGCGGTCGGGTCGGTCAGCCGGGTCAGCCGCGACTTGAGTCCGTAGCCGATGGCCAACGCGACGTGCCGGGCAAAGCTCGGATGCTCGAAGCTGTACACGTTGAACACCGGAACCACATGGCCGAAGACGCAGCCTGGCGACGCACCCGGGACCGAGGTGTCGCAGCGTACCGGCTGGGGCGTGGCGATGAGGGCGTTGGTGCAGCCGTTGTACCAGGCCACGTTGCAGAACCACCAGCCGACGTTGGTCTGCACGTTGACCGGCGTACCACCGGTGATCGCGTTGGCCGTGACGGACATCTGCGCCCGGGCGGTGAGCGCGTAGAACCACTGGTCCGGTGTCGACGGGTTGGCCGAGCACGGCCCGGTACACCAGGCGTCACCCCGGATGAACGTGCCCGCGACCTGGCCCCAGGCCAGCAGCATCGTGAACTCGGTTTCGTGCGTCCAGGACCGCGACGTCACCGAGACGTTGGCGTAGCTGACGACCTGGTAGTCGAACCCGCCGACGATCGCACCGGTCTGAACGATGTAGACGATCACGCCCGCGGTGGTGTTGATGCAGCCTGTCGTACGGGTATAACCCCAGGTGCTGGGGCAGTTGCTCGGAATGGCGTTGGGCCGGGCACCGCCGGTTCCGCTGGCGGGTTTGTAGTCGCTGCACGTCGCCACCGTCGCCTTGCCGGTCGCGTCGCCGGTCGTGGCCCGTGCTGACGCGACCTTCTGGCGACGCTCCCGCGCACACTTCTCGGTGAGGACGGGGCCGCTGCCGGCCCGCTCCGCGGCGGCGACCGCCTCGGCCGGCGGTTCCGGCAGACGGTCGGCGTCGACCGACGCCGCGCTCGCCGGTGCCAGGTCGGCCGGGGTGGCCGACGCCGCGCTCGTCGGTGCCAGCGCGGTGGCCGCCACCACCAGCACGGCAATCAGTTTTCTGCGCGCGATTCGACTCATCAGCGCCTCCTGCAGACCAAAAAGTGATCAAAGTGGCGACAGCCTATGGGCGGCGACTGGACAGCGACTGGACCACCGCTGGCGCTGGCGGCTTGGCTTTTCGACCGGTCACGGCCACCTGTTGGGTGGAGGACCGACGTGGCATCGGTCGACGAAAGAGGCCCGGCGAAGGACCGCAAGGCGATCAGCGGGCGATCAACCGTTCTTGGCGTCGTACGCCGCTTGGCTGCGCTCGATCTGCGGGTTGTGCTCGACCGCCCACTCGGCGAGCGTCACGGCGGGCTCGATCAGGGTCCGGCCGGTGGGCGTCAGCTCGTACTCGACCCGCGGTGGCACCTCGGCGTAGACGGTTCGCGAGACCAGTCCGTCCCGCTCGAGGTGCCGTAGCGTGCGGGTCAGCATGCGCTGGGAGATCCCGGGGATCCGCTGCTGCACGTCGGTGAACCTCATGCGCTCAGCGTCGAGCGTCGCGATCACGAGAAGGGTCCACTTGTCCGCGATCCGGTCGAGGATGCCGCGGATCGACCGCCCACCGTCGCCTCGGATCAAGCAGATCCTCTGGTACTTGCTCATGGCACTCCGTTGTTCCTCACGCACACGCGTGTGCCTTTTGTAGACCCCAGGATTGTGCCGCACCATGGGCTACTAACAAAGGGTAACTATTGGAGTGGACATGGACGTCGCATACTGGATCGTGGCCGGGCTCCTCGCGCTCTTCTACCTCTACACGGGTGGGATCAAGGTGTTCCGGAGCCAGGAGAAGCTGGCGCCGATGATGGCCTGGGCGGGCACCACGATCCCCATGCCCGGTGTCCGGGCGATCGGCCTCGTGGAGCTGCTCGGCGCCGCCGGTCTCCTCCTTCCGCGGGCTACCGGGATCGTGCCGGCGCTCGCCGCCCTGGCGGCGGTCGGGCTGCTGGTGATACAGGTCCTCGCGGCAGGTTTCCACCTGTCGCGGGGCGAGGTGAAGGATCTGTGGCTCAACATCGTGCTGGTCGTGCTCGCCGCGGTCGCGGCCTGGCTCGCGACCGCCCGCTGACCGGTGCGAGTTGTCACAGGCCCGCCTCCCGTTCGACCTGATTGCGTCGGACAAGAGCACCGAAAAACCCGGTAACCTGCAGAAATGTTGTGGTGGTCTTGCTACGCGGGGCACGTGTTCGCCGCTCCGGCCGTTCCTCAGGGCGAAGAAATGTCGTGCCCTGTGACCGACGAGGCATCGGGGGAATTGTGCGGAACGTTCTTCATCTTCGCGCCGTTCGCCACCGAGGCGGAAGCCCGGAACACGCCACCCAGGTCAGGTCCTGAGAGGTGGGCTCCCTGGGCCCGCTGCACACCTCCCCCGGTAGCGGACGGTCTGACACTGGCTCCCGGGATACCCCGGTGTCTCATGACCCATTAAACCCACTGAACTTGACCAGCGACCCGCGAGACAGGCCCTGACACCGGCCGAGACAGGCGCTCGCCAGCACGGCCGAATCGTCGTACCCGCTGCCTAGGCTGGCCACCACAGCCGGTGCACACAACGGGGAGATGTCATGAGCGAGTTGGTGGTCGAGAGCGTCGAGCCTGCCGTCGCCCCGGTGGTCAACGCCCGGTTGGCCGAGCCGTTCGAGGATCCAGCGACGTACGCGGCGGCGCTCACCGAGATCGGCTCGGCGGCCGCGGCGTACTACAACGGCGCGGGCCTGGAGATGGACGACGCGACGTACGACGCGCTGATGGCCCGGGTCGTCGCCACCGAAGCCGCCCACCCGGACTGGAAGGCGGGCAACTCGCCGACCGAGCTGGTCGCGGCCGGCGTCGGCGCGGTCGGCGACGTCGTGCACAGCGAGCCGATGCTCAGCCTCGACAACGTGTTCGGTGCGGACGAGCTGCGCCGGTGGGCCGCCCGGCTGGAAAAGCTGCTGGGCCGGCCGGTCGCCGGGCTCACGGTGGAGCCGAAGATCGACGGGCTGGCGGTCGCCGCCCGCTACGCCTCGGGCAGACTGGTCCAGGTCGCGACCCGCGGCAACGGCCGGGCCGGCGAGGACGTCACCGCCCAGGCCCGCCGCGCCGCGGGACTGCCCGAGCGCCTCGCCGAGCCGGTAACGGTGGAGATCCGCGGTGAGGTGTTCATGACCGACGCCGACTTCGCACGCGGCAACGAGCTGCGGATCGGGCTCGGCGAGCCGCCGTTCGCCCATCCGCGCAGCGCCGCCGCCGGTACGCTGCGCGCCCAGGACCGGGCGTACGAGGCGCCGCTGAGCTTCCTCGCCTACTCCGTGCACGGCCTGGACGTGAGGGACCGGATGACGATCACCGCCAACGGCGCGCCATCGGCCACGGCGGCAGGACCGGACACCGACGGCGACGGGCCGGGCACGTCGGCGCACTCGGCCGCGCTGGCCTACGTCCGCCGGCTCGGCGTCGCCACCACCGCCGGCTCACCCGCCGGAATGCCGCTCTGTGCCACCGTCGACGAGGCCATCGCCGCGGTGCAGGCCCTCTACGCCCGCCGCGGCGAGTTCGGCTTCGGCATCGACGGGGCCGTCATCAAGGCCGACTCCGCCGCCGACCGGGACACGGCCGGGTCCGGCAGCCGCGCGCCACGCTGGGGAGTCGCCTACAAGTTCCCGGCCGACACCCGCACCACCACCCTGCTGAGCATCGAGGTCCAGGTCGGCCGCACGGGTGTGATCACCCCGGTCGCGGTACTGGCGCCGGTGCTCATCGACGGCGTGACGATCACCAGCGCGACCCTGCACAACTTCGACGACCTCGTCCGGCGCAACGTCCGGGCCGGCGACACCGTCTTCGTCCGCCGCGCCGGCGACGTGATCCCCGAGGTCACCGGCGCCAAACTCGACGAGCGCCCGGCGGACTCGACACCGTACGAGCCGCCGGTCGACTGCCCCCGCTGCGGCGGGCAGATCGACCGGTCGCAGAAACGCTGGCGCTGTGTCCAGGGACGCGCCTGCGGCGCCCGCGAGTCACTCAGCTACTACGTCTCCCGAGATTCGATGGACATCGAAGGGCTCGGCGGGAAGATCATTGACCTGCTGGTCGAGGTGGGTCTGGTCGCCGACCCCGCCGACCTCTACGCCCTCGACGCCGCCACCCTCGCCGGGCTCGACCGGCTCGGGGACCTGTCGGCCCGCAAGCTCGTCGCGAACATCGACGCCTCCAGGCAGCAGCCGCTCTCCCGGGTCCTCACCGGGCTCGGGGTCCGGATGACCGGCCGGTCGATGTCGCGTCGGCTCGCCCGGCACTTCGGCACCATGGACGCGCTGCTCGCCGCGTCCGCGACCGACCTACAACAGGTCGAGGGGGTCGGACCGGAACGCGCCGTCACCATCGCCGCCGAGCTGGTCGACCTCACCCCGGTCATCGAGAAACTCGCCCGACGCGGCGTCAACATGACCGAACCGGGACTGTCCGTCCCATCGGCCGCCACCACGGGCGCCAGCGGGCCGGGATCGACGGCCAGCGCCCTGCCGCTGCGCCGGCCGGACGGCACCCCGATGACCGTGGTCGTCACCGGCGCCGTACCCGGGCTCACCCGCACCGAGGGCCAGGAGGCCGTGGAACGGCTCGGCGGGAAGTCCTCCGGATCGGTCTCCGCCCGCACCGACCTGGTCGTCGTCGGCGACGGCGCCGGCAGCAAGGCGGACAAGGCCGCGGCCCTGGGCGTACCGATGCTGCCCGCGCAGCGCTTCGCCGACCTGCTGGCCGCCCACGTTGCGGATGACGCGGCGACAGTCACCCAGATCCTTGCCACCCTCACCGCCGGCGACACCCCCACGGCGGGCGAGTAGGGGGCGCGCCCCGTCGCAACTGTCGCGGCCACCCCGAGGCGGCCACGCGATGCGTCACCGCCAGCGGCACGTCGCCGACATGCCGTGACCCGTGGTGTCGCGATCCGCGCGGTTCGCACCCGGTGGGACGACCCGAGGCGGCGGCCGCGCGGGGCGGCCGCCGCCTGGGGGTACGCGACGCGGTGGTTACCTACGGGCCCGCCTCGCTCAGCACGGGCGGGTCATCGCTGGACCGTTACCCGCTGCTTGAGTTCTGCCATCTTCTCCGGGGTGTTGGCCGGACCGGGGGTTGCCGTCCCGGCGGCCGCGTACCCGTTGGCGGTGCCGAAGTGCTCACCGCCGGCCTGGGCGACGCAGCGGCAGTTGCCCGCGATCGTCGTGGTCCCGACGTTGAAGCCACTGATGGTCACGACCGGGTCCTGCCCGCCCAGCTGTGACGAGGCGTAGGTCTCGGTGATCGTCTGCGACTGTCCGGGCCAGAGTGTCACGTAGTTGTCGCTGTAGGTGGCGGGCCTGACCTGGCTGTCACCGGCGCCGGGGCTCGATCCCCTGCCCCGGTGCACGTCGACCCGCAGCAGGAACGCCACCGTGTCGGAATTGTTGGTCAACGTGACGTCGGTGGCGGTGTCCTGCCCGTCGGAGAGGCCGGCCTGCGGGTGCGTGACCGCGCTGGCGTGGACGCTCGTCCCGGGCAGCAGGCCGTTGGCCGGATCCTCGCTCGGGCTCTGCAGATTGCGCAGGTCGCCGTAGGTGGAGAGGTTCGGGTACGCGTTGCCGCTGTAGGTGGGGATGTCGTTGATCGTCGACAGCCAGTAGACGTTGCGGTCGACCACCTGCGTCCCGCGCTTGAGGAGCAGTTCCAGGAAGTAGGTCCGTTGCGGCTTGCCGTCGACGTCGGGAAGGGTCGGGTTCGGTACGGTCAGGAGCTGGTTCATCACACCCTGGCTGGGCATGGTGATGCCGGACGCGTTCTGCGTGGTCAGCACGTTGCCGCGCATGTCGTAGGTCCGCGCGGTCACCGACAGTCCGCTCTGCGTCTGGCCGGTCAGGTTGGACACGCCCACCGTGCGGTTGCCCGGATCGGCTTCGGGTGCGGGGTAGGCGTAGTAGACGTGCAGGGACTCGTTCGCCTTCTTGGCTCCGAAGTAGGTGCCCGCCTGGTCGTAGTCGTAGCCGTACAGGTTCCAGAGCAGGCTCGGCATGGGCTTGTTCATCATCCAGTAGACCAGCCCGGTCGAGGGCGAGTCGGTCCTGGTCGAGTGGTCCAGGTACGCCTCGAACTGGGCCCGCACCGTCTCGTAGTTGATGGCCTGGGCCTTGCGGACGAAGTCGCTCACGCTCGGGTTGTCGCTGTAGAGGCCGGTGCTGCCGGGCGGGTTCGTCGGGCACGTGACCGGGTTGGCCGTCCAGGCGCCGTAGCGGTGGCAGATCGCGGTCGCGAGCACGCCGACGTGCTGGAAACTCGAATAGCTGGTGCCGCTGTCCTCCTCTCCCCGTCCGGAGTTGAACTGTCGCAGGTTCGGCGAGGTGACCATCCGGGTCTGGTCGGCCGGCGTCATGAACCGGTCGAGCGACTCCTGCGTCGGGATGGTCGACCCGGGGCTGGACTCGGTCTGGAACGCCCACGCCCCGCCGCGGTTGACGAACGCGCCGCTCGTGCAGGGCGCGTTCCCCGAGCTCGACCGGCAGTTCAGGCTGTACGCGTAGCTCGGCGGGAACCAGTTGTACGGTCCCTCCTTCATGCCGGACGGGCCGAGCGTCGGGGTGGACTTGTACTCGGCCGAGGCCATGACCGGGATGTGGAAGTCGACCTCCGCGAAGCCCTGCAGGACACCGCTCTCCTGCTGCGGGGAGGGCACGTTGTCGCTCCAGCCCCAGAAGACGACGCTGGGGTGGTTACGCTGCTGGCGACCGAGGGTGAGGGCGCTGCGGTAGTTCGTCTCGTGGTCCTTCTCGCTCCACTGGGCGGGGTCCTCCCAGAAGTTGCAGCACAGGAAGCCGCCATAGATGAGCAGCCCCGCCCGGTCCATCTGCTCGTAGAAGTCGTCCGGCTGGACGTCGCCCTCCAGTCGCAACCCGTTCAGGCCCATCGCCTTGATGAGTTGGATCTGGTGCGCCACGCCCTCGTGCGAATAGCGCAGGAACATGTCCTGGTCCATCATGCCGCCGCCCCGGAAGACGAAGGGCTTGCCGTTGATCGCGAACCACCGCGAGCCGTCGTACGCCTGGCTGCCGGGCGACGAGAGCCAGGTGTCGATCGTACGGATCCCGAACGTCGTGGTGTCCGAGTCCGAGACCACTCTGTTCCGGGAGACGTTCATCGACAGGCGGTAGAGCGGTTGATCACCCATCTGGTACGGCCACCAGAGCTGCGGGTGCCTCAGGCGCAGGGCGGGATCGGTGCTCGGGTCGAAGACCACGCCCCTGGTCTCGCCGGGGTTCAGGGTGATCGTCCTGTGCAGCCGGATCGGATGCTTTCCCCGCGGATCGGTGATGGTCGCGTCGACGTCGGCGGTCCGGGATTTCGGCGACGTGTTCGTCACGGTGCCCTTGACCGTCAGGTCGGAGCTGCTCAGGTCGGCGGCGTTGTCCTGGACGACGTGCACGTCGTCGAGCCGGAACGTGTTCGACATGTGCAGCCGGACGGGATATTTGATGCCGGTGTTCTGGTCGCGGGCGGCCTGGGTCCAGTCGTTGAAGTCCTGGGTCAGCATCGCCCCGGGGTTGTTGGGGTAGATCTTGAACGCCAGCGCGTTCGGGCTGGCGCCGTTGACCAGGTGGGTGATGTCGAGGGTGTATTCGGGCTCGGAGCCCTGCAAAACGTCCCGGGTGGCGACCTGGACACCGTTCACCCACAGGTCGGCCTGCCCCATGATCCCGCGTACCTCGAGCAGGACGTTCCGGTCGGGGCCGCCGGACAGCGGCTGCGCTCTGAACTCGGTGCGGAACCACCACGGGTGGTTGTACTGCTCGTTGGGAGCGCCGTGCGCGTCGGGCTGTGGTCCCTGGCACGCCGTTATGTTCTCGGAGTAGAAGATGTTGTTCGCGCCGCAGCGGTCGTCCGGCGGGGTGTTCTGCAGCTGCGCCGCGACGACGCTGCCGACCGCGTTGGCGTCGTTGGTGTGCACCGGCAGCCAACCGGTCGGCGAATAGTCGCGCCGGGAGATGCGGTCGCCGGTCTCGGGCACAACCGTGCTGCTCTGTACCTGCCAGTTCGGGGCGAGGTCGACCGTCGACTGTGCGGTGGCCGCGGCCGCCGCCGCGCTGCTGGGGGTCGCCGGGACGGCGGTGAACAGCGACCAGACGAGGACCGCGGGTAGGGCCGCCGCGACGGCGGTGAATCTGCGACTTCTGGTGGGCACGGGGTTGCCTCCTCGGGGGTCACCCGACGTCGATGACATCGCTGGTGGTGTCGACCCAGACGTTGCCGCCGTGGCCGGTGACGGTTGGCGAGTTGGTGATGGCGGCGGGCGCGGTCGCGGTGACGTCCACGGTGACCGTGATGGGCGGGTAGGACGCGTGCGCCGGGAGCACGTCCGCGCGGGTGCAGGTCCTGGTCGCGGTTCCGGTGCACGTCCACCCGGCACCGGACGCCGAGGTCGCGACGAGGCCGGTCGGGAGCTGGTCGGTGACGGTGATGGTGCTTCCGTCGGTCGGGGCGGCGCTGACGTTCCGGACGGTCAGGGTCAGGGTGTTGCCGACCTGACCGGGAGCGAACGCGTCGGGGCGGTGGCTCGCGGAGATCTCAAGTGGCTGGGGTGTGGGGTGCCACGGGGCGGGCGGTGTCCCCTCGCTCACGAGCGGCAGGTACGACACGGGTCGGGTGATTTGCGGAATGGCCTTCCCGGACGACACGTAGCGGTCCGCCGTGACGTTCCCCTTGTCGTCGAGTACGCCGAAGCAGTAGCCGAGCGCCCGGGCCTGGTCGATGATCGGTCCCAGCGCCGCCAGCACGTTCGCGCCGGCCGTCGTGTCGATCGGACCGTCGTGCAGGGTGAAGATGACGCCGGGCCGGAGCCGGCCGACGATGTCGTTCACGATGTAGTCCGGGGTGGTCGTGGGCTCGTAGTCGATCGAGCTGATCATGCTGCTCGTGTACACGGTGTAGCCGAGCGAGGCGAGCGTCCGCGTCACCCCGGTGTTGGCCTCGCCGAACGGCGGTCGCACCCCGCGCAGCGTGAACCGCGAGCCGGCGCGCCGCATGGCCGCGTCGGCGGCGCGAACCTCGTCCTCGACCAGTCGGGGGTTGGCGTCGAACAGGGCGTCGAGGTGCGGGTGCCAGTAGGTGTGGTTGAGAACGACGTGCCCCTCGCGTGCCGCGAAGGCGGCAACGGCCGGGTTGTCGTCGATCCGTACGCCGAGGTCGAACATCGTCGCGTGGACCTGCTTGTCGCGGAACAACCGCAGGGTCTGCGGGCGGTACCCCGACGGTCCGTCGTCGAGTTTGATGGCTACCCGGTTCTGGCACGAGTTGTCGACCTGGTGGTCGCTCGCGGTGCCGACCTGCGAGCGGGCCGCGGCCGACCGGACCTTGCCTTTCTCCGCCGGCGTCAACAGCCCGGCGGCGACGAACCGGTCGGTGACGGTGTCGACGTGGGCGACGAACGCGCCGTGGTTGGCGAACGGCTCGCCGGCCCAGATGGCGTCGAGCAGGGTGCAGCCGTCGGCGCGTTCGGGGTTGGACACGCCGGAGCGGATGCCGCCGGACGGGGGCGAGAAGACGACCTCCTTCGCGGCCGCCCAGCCGTTCGGGCAGGCGTCGGTTCCCACGGGGATCCGGTCGAGGCTCGAACTCGGGGCCACGCTGCCGCCGCCCGCGACCGAGGCGGAGTTGGTGAGCAGCGCCGCCGCGTTGTTGGTGACCCGTACCGTGATCGTGATCGGCGGGTAGGCGGCTCCGGCGGCGAGCACGTCGCCGCGCGTGCAACTCAACGTGGCCGCGCCCGTGCAGGTCCAGCCCGCACCGGACGCCGCCACCGGGCCCGCGCCGAAGCCGGGGTTGTTGACCAGCGCGGCCAGGCCGGCGGGGAGGGTGTCGGTCACGGTGACCGTGGACCCGTCGGTGGGGCCGCCGCCACGGTTGGCGACGGTCAGCGTGAGCTTTCCCCCGTACACGGTCGTGTTCGGGGCGTCGACCCGCAGGAACGTGTCGGGACCGTGCGTCGCGGACACGGTCAACTCCGCCCCCACCGTGGCGGACGACGCCGGGGATGCCGGCACGACCACGGCCAACGCCATCCCCCAAACCACGACCAACGCTTTCCGATGCGAATGGAGCATGTTCCTCCTTCACGGGGCTGATTTGATGTGGTTGTTTCGGGCAGTGCGCCCCAACGGATTCCTGCGGTCTGGCGGCCCTCCGTTGCGGATCTCAGCTCGTCGGGCGCGAACGAGGCTGGCCCGAGGGTCCAGGCCAGGGTTGGACGTACCGGCGTGACGCCGCCGCCTCGGCAGCCAGGGCGAGCGCCCCCAGCAGCGGCGCGTCGTCGATGAACCGTGCCGGTACCAGTTGTGGCGGGAAGGGGACCGCCCGGGAGAGCAGGGCGGCGATCCGGGGCAGGATGCGGTCCGCGGCGCCCATCATCCCGCCGCCGACGGCCACCCGCTCCGGATCGAGGGTGATGCACAGGTTGGCCACGGCCTGGGCCAGCCGCCGTAACGCCCCGTCGATGAGCGCGTCCACCCGGGGGTCGCCGGCCATGGTGAACAGTTCGGCGGCGGCCACCGGCCGGCCCACCAGGGCCGAGCCCCGGCTGGCCAGGGCGCTGCCGGAGACCAGCTCCTCCAGGGGTGCGTGGCCGTCGGCATAGCAGTCGTCGGTGGCCGGGTCGAGCAGGTAGCCGATCTCGCCGGCGGCGCCGTGCGCGCCGCCGACGACGCGACCGCCGACCACCAGTGCGGCCGCGAGGCCGGTGCCGAGATTGACGTACGCGCCGACGTCGACGCCGCGCAGCGCACCCCACCGCAGCTCGGCCGCGGCGGCGGCGTTGACGTCGTTGTCGATCATGACCGGGGTGTCCCCGTACTCGTCCCGTAGCATCCGCGGCAGCTCGATGCCCTCCCAACCGGGCACGTTGGGGGCGAGCCGGATCCGGTCGCCGCGCACCACGCCGATCGTGGAGACGCCGACGGCGACCGGCGCGGCGACCAGGCCGCGGGCGGCCTCCAGCGACCGCCGGACCACCTCGTCGGCGCCCCCGGTCGTCGGCATCCTCAGCGGGGTCGAGGAGACCATGGGTGACCCGGCGTCGGCGGTGGCCAGCGCGACCTTCGTACCGCCGAAGTCGATGCCGAGCACCTGGGCCGCGCTCACTGTCGGCTGCCCCGGCGGGACATCGAGTCGATGGCCACGGCGACCGCGAGGACGATGGCCGTGACCATGAGACGGATCGACGAGTCCACGTTGAGCAGCAGCATCCCGTTCGTGATCGATTGGATCACGAGGATGCCGAGCAGGGCCGCGTACGCGCGGCCCCGGCCGCCGAACAGCGACACCCCGCCGATGACCGCGGCGGCGATCGCCATCATCAGGGTGTCGCTGCCGCCCGAACTCTGGTTGACGGCGGCCAGCCTGCTGGCGGCGAGCAGACCGCCGAACGCGGCCAACGTCGACGCCAGGACGAACGCGATGATCCGCAACCGGGTGACGGGGATGCCCGCCCGCCGGGCCGCCTCCGCGTTGCCACCTATCGCGTAGAGCCACTGCCCGAACACCGTGTGCCGCAGCACCAGGTCGACGGAGACGACCAGGGCCCCGAAGATGACCAACAGCAGCGGTACGCCGCGGTCGGTGTTCAGTACGAGCACGGCGGCGCAGAGCAGCCCGGCGAGCCCGGCGATGCGCAGGACCGGGCGGCTCAGCGGCGGCAGCGGCAGGCCGGCGCCCCGGCGCAACCGCCGGTTGAGCACGGCGCTGGTCCCCGCGACGCCGACGATGAGCACGACCAGCAGCCAGCTCGCCCACGGCGGCAGCCAGGTGTCGCTGAGGCGGGCGATCGAGCCGTCGAACGGGAGGTTGATCGTGCCGCCCCGGCCCAGTACGTACAGCAGCAGGCCCTGCCAGCCGATCAGGCCAGCGAGCGTCACGACGAACGACGGCATGCGCAGCTGCGTGAACATCAGGCCGTGCACCAGGCCGATCGCCGCGCCCAGGGCGAGCGCGATGGCGACGGCGAGCAGCGCGGAGTGGCCCTGCCGGACGTGCACGATGGCGAGCACCGCCGCGCACAGCCCGCTCACCGATCCGGCGGACAGGTCGATCTCGCCGAGCAGGAGCACCAGGATGATGCCCAGGGAGAGCATGCCGGTCGCGGCGAGTTGCAGGGCCAGGTTGGTGAGGTTCTCGGCGGAGAGGAAGTGGCCGTTGAGCGAGCCGAACACGATCGCGATGGCGACCAGTCCGCCCACGACCGGCCAGACGCCGGCGTCGCCGCGCCTCGTGGGTCGGGACGCCGAGCGACCCGGCCAGCGGATCTCCTTCGCTACTGTGGCCATGCTGCGGCTCCGGTGATTGCGGCCACGATCGCCTCCGGGCTGGTTTCGGCGGTACGGAACTCGCCGGCGTTGCGGCCCAACCGCAGCACGACCGTGCGGTCGCTCACGGCGCGGACGTCGGCGAGGTTGTGCGAGATGACGAGTACGGCCAGACCGCGGTCGCGCAGGCGCCGGATCAGGTCCAGCACCTGCGCGGTCTGCTCGACGCCGAGCGCGGCCGTGGGCTCGTCGAGGATGACCAGCCGCGGCTCGCCCACCAGCGCTCGGGCGATGGCGACGGACTGGCGCTGGCCGCCGGAGAGCATCGCGACCGGCACCTGGATGTCCTGGATCCGGACGTCCAACGAGGACAGCAGCGCCCGCGCGGCGCGTTCCATTTCGATCTTGCGGAGCACCGCCCAGCGGTGGCGCTCCGAGCCGAGGAACAGGTTGCCGACGACGTCGAGGTTCTCGGAGAGCGCGAGGTCCTGGTAGACGGTGGAGATGCCGAGGCTCCTGGCCTGATGGGGGTTGTTGATCTGTACGGGGACTCCGTCGTACTCGATCCGTCCCTCGTCCGCGGTCACCGCGCCGGAGATCACCTTCACCAGGGTGGACTTGCCGGCGCCGTTGTCGCCGACCAGCGCGACGACCTCGCCCGCGTCCAGGTGCAGGTCGACCGCGTCGAGTGCGCGTACCGCACCGAATCGCTTGGACACTCCTCGCGCCGCGAACATCTACTGGATTCCCGCCTTGCCGCAGGCGGCGGCCACGGCACCGGTACAGATCTGGCCGGGCTGGTAGAAGCCGTCCTTTACGATGGTGTCCTTGACCTTGTCGGCGGTGACCGCGATCGGATCGAGCAGGAACGCCGGGATCTCGGCCCCACCGTTGTCGACCTTGGTGGTCGCCGGGGGTTGCTCGCCCTTGGTCAGCGCCACCGCCAGCTCGGCGGACTTCTCGGCCTCGCTGCGGATGTCCAGGTAGACGGTCATGTACTGCTCGCCGGTCAGGATCCGCTGGACGGCGGCCAGCTCGGCGTCCTGTCCGGTAATCGGCGGCAGGGTGGTGTAGCCGGCCCGCTTCATGGCGGCGATCGCACCGCCCGCCATGCCGTCGTTGGCCGAGAGCACGCCGACGATGTTGTCCCGGCCGAGCGCCGTGATGGCCTGCTCCATCTGCTGCTGGGCCTTGTCGGGGCTCCAGTCCGGGGTGTCGAACTCGCGCCCGATCTGGACCTTGCCGTCGAGGACCTTGTGGGCACCGGACTTGTAGTCCGCGGAGCTGGGGTCCGTCGGCGCTCCGTTGATCATGACGATCTTGCCCTTGTCGGCCGTCCCCCTGGCGTTGAGGGCGTCCAGCAACGCCTGGCCCTGCACCTCTCCGACGCGGACGTTGTTGAAGGACACGTAGTACTCGTAGGAGATGCCCGAGATCAGCCGGTCGTACGCGATGACCGGCACCCTCTTCTGCCTGGCCTGGTTGACCAGGGAGGCGGCCGCGCTCGCGTCCACGGCGTCGAGCACCAGGACGTCGGCGCCCTGCGCCAGGGCCGCCTCGACCTGCTGCTGCTGTTTGGCGGCGTCCTGGTCGGCGTTGTTGTAGAGCAGCTTGCAGTTCGCGCAGAGCGCCTTGACCTTGGCCTCGAACAACGGCCGGTCGAACGCCTCGTAGCGCGTGGTCTTGGACTCGGGCAGGAACAGCGCGATCGTCGGCGCATCCCCCGCGGGCCCGCCGGAGCCGGAGCCCGACCCGCCGCCGCAGCCTGCGGCCAGCAACACGGCCGCCAGTGGGAGAAGGAACCACTTAGGTCTCATGGGATACCTCTCGTCGGTGGTCCAGGGCAGCAGAATGCACCCTCACAATGCCGTTTGGCAATGTCTCTAACGAAATTTGTATTGGACCTTTACGAAGTCGTGTGAGAGCGTGGGCGGGTGCCGACTCACCAGACCGCGAGCACGACGAGCGTGTTGCGGGTCATGAACGAGCGGGCGGTCTTCGGGGAGATCTTCCGGCTGGGTCCGGTGTCGCGGCCCGAGCTCGCCCAGGCCACCGGTCTGTCCAAGCCGACGATCTCGGTCGCGCTCGCCAACCTCGGCCGCGCAGGTCTGGTGCGGGAGGTCGGCCTGCGCGCGGGGGTCGCGGGCCGTTCCGCGCTGCTGTACGAGGTCCGTCCGGAGGCGGGTTGGGTGCTCGCCGTCGACATCGGACAGGCCTTCGTCCGGCTGGCCCTGGCCAACCTGGTGGGTACGGTCGTCACGCGGGTCGACGACCCGTCGGGCAGCCGGAACCCGACGGAGCTGCTCGCCCAGTTGACCGGGCTGGCCGACCGGCTGACCGCGCAGGCCGGGATCGGCCGCGCCGACGTCACCCTCGCGGTCCTCGGTACCCCCGGCATCCACGACAAGAAGACCGGCGCGCTCCACCTCGCGCCGAACCTGCCCGGGTGGGACCGGCCCGGCGCCGTCGACCGGTTCTCGGCGGTTTCCGCGTCGCCGTACCTGGTGGAGAACGACATCGACCTGGCCGCGGTCGGCGAGGCGACCTACGGTCTGGGCCGGGGGGTCGCGCACTTCGCCTACGTGTCGATCGGCACCGGCATCGGCATGGGCATCATGATCGACGGCAAGCTCTACCGCGGCTCGCGGGGCGGCGCCGGCGAGATCTCCTACCTGCCGATCGGTGAGGGCGATCCGGTGCTGGACGACCCGGCCGCCATCCGCCGCGGCATGTTCGAGTCGGTGGCCTCGGCCGACGGCATCGTCGCGGCGGCCCAGCGGCTGGGCTGGGCGCAGGCGACCAGCGCCAAGGAGGTCTTCGACGCGGCGCGGGCCGGCGATCCGATCGCCCGGCGCGCGGTGGAGGTGGAGGTCAACCACGTCGCGCACGGCCTGGCCGCGGTGGCCGCGGTGCTCGACCCGGAACTCGTCGTACTCGGCGGCGGTGTCGGGGTGCAGGGCGGCGACCTGCTGATCGGTCCGGTCCAGCACCGCCTGCGGCACCTCGTGGCGCTGCAGCCCCCGCGGATCGAGGTCTCCACGCTCGGCGCCGACGCCGTGCTCATGGGCGCGGTGGCCGTCGGCGTCACCGCCGCCCGCGATCTCGTGCTGGACCGTACCGTGGCCGCGAACGGCTAGGCCGCGTCCTGGTAGATCGTCGATCCGCGCGGGCGGTGGATGCCAGCCGTCGCCGCCCAGGGGCTGGGTTCGGGACGGATATGCTCGTCGACGAGGCAGCACGTCCCCGCGTCGGGGCAGGAATCGATCCGAGGGCGGTGTATGAACATCGGCGAGATCGCCCGCCGGGCGGGGGTGTCCCGCAGCACCGTGTCCTACGTGCTGAGCGGGAAACGGACCGTGTCGGAGGCGACCCGGCAGCGGATCCAGGCGGTCATCGACGAGCTGGACTACCGACCCAACGCCAGCGCCCGCGCGCTCAAGGAGGGACGCACCCGCACCCTCGGACTGGTGATCCCCCCGGCGAGCCAGCGATTGACCGACATGCAGCTGGGCTTCGTCGCCAGCGTCGTCGAGGCCGCCGCCCGCCACGACCTCGACGTGCTGCTGTCCCCGTCCGGCGGCGACCATGACCGGTCGTTCGAGCGGATAGTCACCGGGCGTCGGGTGGACGGTGTGATTCTGATGGAGATCCGGTTGGCGGACGACCGGGTGCTCCGGCTGACCAAGGCCGGCCTGCCGTTCGTCACGATCGGGCGGACCGCCGAGCCGCACGGCATGAGCTGGGTCGACATCGACTACGCCGGGCTGATCGCCCGGTGCGTGCACCACCTGGCCGATCTGGGGCACCGGCACGTGGCACTCGTGAACCGTTCCGCCGAGTTGGTGGCCGCGGGCTATGGCCCCAGCCATCGAGCGCTGGCTGGTTTCCGGGCGGCGGCGGAGGAGCGGGGCCTGACCGGTGTGGAGGTCTGCTGCGGTGACGACACGGCCGCCGGCGAGGCATGCGTGGAACAACTGCTCGCGACGCATCCGGACGTCACCGCGGTGGCCACCATCAACGAGGCCGCGCTACCTGGAATGCAGCGTGCCCTGACCGGCGCCGGGCTGTCCGTGCCGGGCGACTTCTCCGTCACCGGCGTCGCCGCCCGGCACTGGGCCGAGGATTTCCGCCCGCCGTTGACCGCCGCGGATGTTCCGATGGTCGAGATGGGCGCCGAGGCGGTGTCACTGCTGCTGGAGATCATCGCCACGCCCGGGGCCGTCCCCCGCCACCGGCTGTACAGCCCGCCCATCTCGTTGCGGTCCAGCACCGGTCCAGCCTGGTCCCGCTGACCCGGCGAGGGCGGGGAACTGCCTCGGTGGCCCGGACCGGACCCCGCTCGGTCGACGCGACTACCCACCCGTGGTTCGCCGCTGCTCCTGGGCGGCGGCGAGGATGAGGTAACTGCTGGCCGTCCAGGTGTAGGCGCGGTCCCTGAGGCCGGCGCCGGTCTCGGCGTCGAAGTTCTCCGCGAATCCGGACTTCTCACACAGCGCGAGAAATCGTCGACTGATGTCGTCGGCGATCCTGGTCTGCCCGGCCCGCCGCAGGCCGTCCTCGACCAGAACGGTGGAGGGTGCCCAGATGGGCCCGCGCCAGTAGCCGTCGGCGACGTAGTGGACCGAGTCCGGTGGCTCGGTGGCCAGCCCGTGCGTGGTCAGGTGGGTTTCGGCGCCCCGAGCCAGTACGGCGGCGACCGGCGCCGGCAGGTCGGCCCCGAGCGCGACGGGCATCAGGTCGAGCAGGCTGCGACCCGCCCGCCGTCGTCCGGTCCGGGGGCTACGGGCGGTGAAGCGTTCGCCGTCCCACAGGTCCCGGAACATGGCCCCGCGGATCCGGTCGGCCTCCCGGGACCACCGGTCGGCGGGCTCGCCCAGTTCGGTGGCGAGGTCGGCCAGGCAGCGAAGCTGCGAGACCAGGAACGCGGCGAGGTCGGCCGTCTGCAGGACCCGGTCGTCGTCGAAGGTAGTCGCGTTGTCCCAGCCACTGTCGTTGCCATGCTGGTAGTGGGGCAGCTCCTGGCCGGGGGCTCGGCGCGCGTCGAGCCAGAACCCGGTCCAGCGGGCCAGCCGGTCGTACGTCTCGGCCAGCGCCGCCCGGTCCGGCGGCTGCGGAAGGCGTCGGCGTACATGTCGTAGGGCCCAGCCGTGGATGGGGGGCTTGACGTAGTTGTGCAGGACCTCGGAGTGAGCCACCGAGTCGGGTAGGGCGCCCAACTCGTCCTGGTGGTCGAACGGCAGTTGGAACTGGTGCCAGGCCAGTTCCGGCTCGCCGGCCGCCAGGGCGATCGCGTTGAAACAGTGGTCCCAGCTCCACACCTTGTCCATCCAGTGCTTGGACATCAGGACGGCCGGCCGGGTGACGAAGCCCGCCGGGGCGACGGTGGCCGACCACAGCACGTACGCGGCCAGTTCGGCGGCCGGGGTGTTCGGGCCGCGCCACGGTGCGACCGCGTCGACGAACGCGGCGAACTCGGCGCTCCGGTCACGGCACAACTGCTCGAAGGTGACAGACCCGGCGTACGGACGGCGGGCGGTGGCGTACTCCTCGATCGCGATCTCCCAGGACCGGTCGGCGGCGAGTTCGAGGAAGCGGTCGGCGGTGCCGAGCGCCTCCACGCCGTCGGACCGCCGGAGAGCGCCGGAGAGCACCGTGATCCGGTAGCGGCGACCGGTCTCGTACGAGGTGAACACGTGTGACCCGTCGACCGGGTCCAGGTAGAGGTAGGTGCCGCTGAACGGGGTGAGGGTGCTCGCGGCCGCCGCTACCCGCAGGCCGAGCCGCCGGCCCCGGATCCGCAGGGTGTCCGTCCCGTCGTAGACGGCCTCGATGCGGTCCACGCCGTTCCGCCAGCTCAGCAGCGTGGGCGTGGCGACGACCGTGCTGCCGGCGACCGTGGGGGCGAGGCGCAGTACGGGATGCAGCCCGGTCTGGTGGGAGACCAGGTGCAGGTCGTCGGCGTACGTCTGCTCGGCTACCACGGGTGAGATGTCGAACCAGGATCCGCGGTAGCTGAAGGGGATCTCCTGGATGGGAAACTCCGGACCGGACGGGGCGACGGTCATGGGCGGCGGGTGCCTCTCTGTAGTGCGGGTGGTCAGTCCTTGACGGCGCCGGCGGTCACGCCCGTCGAGACGTACCGCTGGGCCAGGACCAGCAGCACGGCGGCGGGGACGGAGGCGACGACAGCGGTGGCCATGATGGCGTTCCACTGCTGGTTGTTGTTGCCGATGTAGCGGTAGATGCCGAGGGTGATCGGCTGGTGGTCGCCGCCGCCGGCGAGGGTCGAGGCGAAGATGAAGTCCGACCAGGACCACAGGAACGCGAACAGCGACACCGTGATGATCGAATTGCGGCTGAGCGGCAGCACGACCGACCAGAACGTCCGCAGCCGGCCGGCGCCGTCGACCACGGCGGCCTGGAGCAGTTCGTCGGGTATTCCGGACATGAAGGCCGTGAAGATCAACACGGCGAACGGCACCGCCAGTGTCGAGTCGGCCAGGATCAGGCCGGGCAGCGTGTTCAGGACGCCGAGGTTGAGATAGATGGCGTAGAAGCCCATCGCCATGATGATTCCCGGGATCATCTGCGCGATCAGCAGCACGAAGCTCAGGGCCGGACCGCCGGGCGGTCGGAGCTTCGCCAGCGCGTATCCGGCGGGGGCGGCCAGCGCCACCGTCAGCAGCACCGTGCCGAGGCCGACCAGGAGGCTGGTGCCCAGGTACGGCAGTTGTTGGTCGAGCACCGCCCGGTAGCCGTCCAACGTCGCGTTGGTCGGGATGAGGTGCGGAGGGTCGGCCCGCATGTCCTGGTCCCGGGTGAGCGAGACGTTGACCATCCAATAGACGGGGAAGAGCATGAGCCCGGTCAGCACCAGGCCGATACCGGTCTTCCACCAGGCTCGGGGTGTCGACGTCCTCATCGCAGCTGCCGCCTCCGCTCGATCCGGAGGTAGCCGAGCCCGGCGATCAGGGCCATCACGATGAGCAGGTTGCCGACGGCGGCGCCCGGTCCGAAGTCGGGCAGCAGGTTGCCGAAGCCGAGTCGGTACGACCAGGTGGCGAGCGTGGCCGAGGAGCCGGTCGGGCCACCCCTGGTCATGATCCAGATGACGTCGAAGACCTTCAGCGTGTAGATCAGCCCCAGCAGCAGCGTGATCGCGGAGACGGGGCGCAGCACCGGGAAGGTGATCCACCAGAACCGCTGCCATCCCGTCGCGCCGTCGAGCGCGGACGCCTCGTAGATCTCGGTCGGGATCGCCTGCAGGCCGCTGTAGAGGACCACGAGATTGAACGGGATGCCGATCCAGACGTTCGCGATGATCACCGAGGTGAGCGACCAGCTCGGCGAGGTGAGCCAGTGGACCGGGTGGATGCCCACGACGCCGAGCGCCGCGTTGACCAGACCCGAGTCGCTGTTGAGCAACCACGACCAGGTCGACGCCGAGACGATCAGCGGCAGCAGCCACGGTACGAGGATCAACGCCCGCAGCGTGCGCGACAGCGGGAAATGCCGGTGGAAGAAGAGCGCCAGGGCCATCCCGATGGTGAACTGGAAGGCGAGCGACGCCGCGGTGAAGACCAGGGTGTGCGCCAGGGTCGGTCCGAAGGCCGGATCGGTCAGCACCGTCCGGTAGTTGTCGAGGCCGGCGAAGGGCGCGCCGCCCCGCACGAAGGAGCGGACGGTGTACTCGCGCAGGCTCAACTCGACGTTGCGGCAGAGCGGGTACGCGTAGAACGCCGCGAGGTAGCCGGTCACGGGTGCCAGGAAGCCCCACGCCAGCCAGCGGCTGGACCGGCGGGTGCGGGACCGGACCGGCCCGGGTGGAGCGTCCGGCGCCGCCCCACCCTGGTCTCGTACCGTGGCGGGCGGCCGTGTCGTAGAGGGCACTGGTCGGCTCGTCGCGCTCAGCCGGCCGCGGCCTGCGCGGCGGTCAGCGCCTCGCGGGGCGGCTTCCCCCCGCTGAGGGCCGCCTGCACCGCGGTCCACAGGGACTCGGAAATCTTGGGATACCTCGTGCCGAGGTTGTCGCCGGTGCGGCCCTTGGCCGCCCGGACCGCCTCCACCCAGACCTTGAGCTCGGGCTGCGCCGCGACCTGTCGCTCCTGGACGGCGGCGACGGGCGCGACGTAGGAGAGGGTGGTGTCGGTGGTGAGGAGGTTGTCGGCGCTGGTCAGGCAGGCGACGAGCTTTCGCGACGCCTCGTACCGGCCGGTGTCGTCCTGCACGGGGATGGAGACGAACTCACCGCCGGTGGGCGCCGGCGCCGGGCCGCCCGCGTTGGCCGGTATCGCGATGATGCCGTACGAGAAGCCGAGTTTCTTCGCGTTGGCCAGTTGCCAGGTGCCGTTCTCGGCGAACGCGTACTCGCCGGTGGCGAACTCCTGCCAGCTCGTGGTCTGGGTGTTGTTGATGACGGAGTTCGGGGCGTGGCCCTGCTTGACCCAGTCCGTCCAGAGGGTCAGCGCGGAGACAGCCTGCGGCGAGTCCAGGCTGGTCAGTTGGGCTCCCGCCCCCCAGAACCAGGGCAGGAACTGGAAGCTGCCCTCCTCGGTGCCGATCGCGGAGAAGGTGATGCCCTTCTTTCCTGCCGCCTTGACCCTGCCGAGCGCGGCGGTCAGCGACGTCCAGTCCTTGATCGTGGCCGGATCGACGCCGGCCGCGGTCAGCAGGTCCTTGTTGTAGTAGAGGGCGAGGGTGTTCGCCCCGATCGGCACCCCGTACGTCCTGCCCTCGCGCTGGCCGGCGCCGAGCAGGTTCGCCGCCATCGCCGAGACGTCCAGCTTGTTGTCGTCGGTGGTGGTGAGCACGCCGGCCTCGGCCAGTGTCGAGATGACCGGGTTGTCCACGATCAGCACGTCCGGTGAATTGCCCTGCTGAGCGGCGAGCAGTGCCTTGTTGGTCAGGTCGGTGGTGTCGTAGCCGGTCCGCTCGACCGTCACCCCCGCCGACGTGCCGCATTTCTTGACCAGCGCGACCCAGTCGGAGTCGGCGGCGAACTGCGGATACGGGTCCCAGACGAGGTAGGCGCCGTCGCCGGTGGGGCCGTCGGCGGACGACGAGCAGGCACCGCCCGCCGCCACGGCAAGTGCTGTCACGGCGACGGCGACCAGGCGCCGCCGACGATGGGGTCCTGTCATGTGTTGCCTCGCTTCACGTCGATCGTCAGGTGGGACGTGCGGTCGACCCTCGGGAGTGAGGGTGGCGGGATCGCGCGGGACCATGTGGCGAATCGGTTCGAGGAATCGGTTCGCACGAAGATAGGTCCGTCCATGCCCGGTGGTCAAGGGAGTCTCGGCCTGGCGGGAGGCTACCTCGGAAATACGGGCTTCATCCGCCCGTCATTTCATTGACATACTTGAGTTCCCGAGCCTACGATCCCTGCGAATCGATTCGCAAGTGCAGCCCTCCGGAGCGCGCCCCCACGCCCCACGAAGGAGCCGCCCGTGAAAACCCCGTCCCGCGGCAGGCCAGGACGAGTCCGCGCGCTCGTCGCCCCACTCGTGGTCGGTCTGCTCGCCGCCGCCGCCCTAACCGTCGCCGCGTCGCCGGCCCGGGCGGCGGACGAGTCGATCAGTGTCGACTTCGCCACGACCAGCGGTACGCCGACCTACCGCGCGTCCGGCTGGATATACGGCATGACCGAGAACGCCAGCGGTCCGGCCGACCACTTCTACCGAGACGTCAGGTTCCAGTACATGCGCGCCGGTGGCGCGCAGCTGCCGGGAAGTGGCTGGGTCGGCGGCAACTACGACCGCCGGTGGAACTCCACCCTCGCCCAGGCGCGCCGGACCACCGCGCTCGGCGGCCGGTTCATCATCCTGCCGCATGACCTGTGGGGTGCGGACGGGGCCGGGATCTCCCGCTTCCCGGGCGACAACGGCGACTGGACCGACTACGACAACTTCCTGACCCGCCTCGTCGGCGACGTCCGGGCGTCCGGGCTGAGCGTGCAGTGGGACATCTGGAACGAACCCAACATCACCATCTTCTGGAACCGCCCCATCTCGCAGTATTTCGAGCTGTGGCGCCGCACCTACCAGCGCATCCGGGCGGAGTTCCCCAACCAGCTGATCGTCGGGCCGAGCTGCGCCTGCGTACCGTCGAGCACGCACACCTTCTGGAACCAGTACCTGGACTTCGTCCGCTCGACCAACACGGTGCCGGACATCGTCAGCTGGCACTCGCTGCCGGGTGACCCGGTCGCCAACGTCGCCGCCGCCAACGCCACCCTCGACCCGCGCGGCATCGCCCACCCGCGTCCGTACCAGATCAACGAGTACGGTGCGCCCGACGAGCAGAACCCGGCGGACGGCGCCTGGTACATCACGCGGCTGGAGCGGGCCCGCGCGGACGGTCTCCGGGCCAACTGGGCCGGCGGTGGCAACCTGCACAACGACCTCGGCAACCTGTTGGTCCGCAACTCGGCCGGCCAGCACCAGCCCAAGGGCGAATGGTGGGCCTACCGCTACTACGCCTCCCAGACCGGGCAGATCGCCGCGGTGACGGCCAGCCCGTCCTACGACGCGTACGCCACGAAGACGAGTGGCGTGGCGAAGGTCCTGGTCGGCGGTGGTCGCACCACCGGGAACCTGACCGTCAACCTGCGACGCCTGGACACGACCAGCGGCATCGTGCAGAACAACCAGGTCCGGGTGCTCACCCAACGCATCCCGTACAACGGCGGCGGCGCGGTGCAGGGGCCGATCACGGTCTCGAACAGCGTGGTCGGCGTCTCCGACAACGGCACCACCGTGACCCTGCCGTACGGCAACCAGACCGACACCTACACCGTCACCCTGCTGCCGCCCTCGGACGGCGGCTTCCAGTCGGTGGCGGTGGCCCAGCACTCCCAGCAGTGCCTGGACAACCCCGGCCCGAGCACCGTCGACGGCACCGTCCAACAGCAGAACTACTGCGACGGCGGTGACCAGCAGCTCTGGAACTTCCGCCCGGTCGCCGGGGTGGCCAACGCGTACACGGTGGTCAACCAGCAGAGCGGCAAGTGTCTCGACGTCGCCGGCGTGTCGACCGCCGACGGCGCGGCCGTGCACCAGTGGAGCTGCACGAACGGCCTCAACCAGCAGTTCACCCTCCGGAAGGTGACCTACCCGGGCAACGACTCGCACGACTACCAGCTGGTCGCCCGGCACAGCGGCAAGTGCGTCGACGTCAGTACGGTCTCCACGGCCGCGGGGGCACCGATCCACCAGTGGACCTGCAACGCGGCCGGCCAGGGCAGCCCGTTGAACCAGACGTGGCGGATCCTGGGGCGGTAGGCGTCACGAGCAGGTCGAGGGGCGGGCCGTCCGCCCGGCCGCCTGCGCCGATCTCCCGCCGGCACATCCGTCGAGATCGCCCTAGGCGATCGCGATGACCCGACCAGTCGTCACCACCACCCGTGGCGCGCCGACCAGCCCTCGCGCTCTCCCGACTCCGAGGAGCCATCCCGTGCGAAATCCCACCCGAGGCGGGCCCGGAAACGCCCGCGCTCGCCACCCGAAACGGCATCGTGTCCGGCGCCTGACCGCCCTGGCCGGCGCCCTGGCCGGCGTCGTCGTCGGCGTCGGCGCGGCCCCCGCTGCCCCGCCTCCCGCGGCCGAGGCTGCCGTCACGGCGCGCTCGGCGGTGGCCGCCATCGAGCCGGGGCAGACCGCCCCGATCGTTGGCGTCCCGTCCGGTCGATGCCTCGACGTTCCCAACTCCAGCACCGCCAACGGCACCCAGACGCAGCTCTGGGACTGCCAGGGAAGCGCCGGCCAGACCTGGACCTGGACCACGAGCAGGCAGCTCACGGTCTACGGCAACAAGTGCCTGGACGCCTCCGGCCAGGGCACCGCCAACGGCACACCGGCGATCATCTGGGACTGCAACGGCCAGACCAACCAGCAGTGGAACGTCAACACGAACGGCACCATCACCGGCGCGCAGTCCGGGCTGTGTCTCGACGCCAGCGGCTACGGCACCGCGAACGGCACCAAGATTCACCTGTGGGCGTGCCACGGCGGCGCGAACCAGCAGTGGACCTCGCCGACCACCCCACCGCCGACCGGCCGCCCGTGCGACATCTACGCCGCCGGCGGCACCCCGTGCGTCGCCGCGCACAGCACGACCCGGGCGCTCTATGCGGCGTACGCCGGCAACCTCTACCAGGTCCGCCGCTCCTCGGACAACACGTCCCGCAACATCGGGCTGTCCCGGGCGGGCGGCACCGCCGACGCGGCGACGCAGGACTCCTTCTGCGCCGGCACGACCTGCGTGATCACGGTGGTCTTCGACCAGTCCGGGCGCGGAAACGACCTCTGGTACCAGGGGTCGAGCGTGGTCCCGGGCTCCCCGCAGAGCAGGCCGGCGATCGCGACCTCGGAGTCGCTGACCGTGGGCGGCGCGAAGGCGTACTCGCTCTACATCAATCCTGGTAACAGCTACTGGCGGGACGGGCACCTGACCGGAGTACCGACCGGCGCCGCGCCCGAGGGCATGTACATGGTGACCAGCGGCACCCACGTCAACAGCGGCTGCTGCTTCGACTACGGCAACAGCGAGACGACGAGGAAGGCCGACGCCGCCGGGGCGATGGACGCCATCAACTTCGGCACACAGTGCTGGTTCGGCGGCTGCTCCGGCACCGGACCCTGGGTGCAGGCGGACCTCGAGTGGGGCCTCTACCCCGGCGGCAGCCAGACCTGGAACCCCAACCAGCGCGCCTTCACGAGCAAGTTCGTCACCGCGACACTCAAGAACAACGGCACGACCCGCTTCGCCATCAAGGGCAGCAACGCGCAGTCGGGCAGCCTCTACCCGCTGTGGGACGGCGCGCTTCCACCGGGATACAGCCCCATGAGGAAGCAGGGTGCGATCGTCCTGGGCAGTGGCGGTGACTGCTGCAAGCCCGACGGCGGCGCGAACCTGAGCGCCGGCACCTTCTACGAGGGAGCCATGGTCGCCGGCTATCCGTCCGACGCGACCGAAAACGCCGTTCAGGCCAACGTGGTGGCCGCCGGCTACCGCTGACGATGGCGCCAACTCGTGCGTCGGCCAGCACCCGGTGGTGGCCGACGCACGGGCTCGTCCGGCCGGCCACCAAGCCGGCCCATCGGCACACGGCCGCTCCCCCGGCCCAGGAAGCACGTCGCGAACGGGTACCTCGACCCGGGTCACGTCGGTGCCCCGTCGCCCGAGGATGGTCGATCCGTCCGGCTCGCCTCACACCCGCCGGAAGAGAGCGGCCAGTGCCTGGCCGCCGCCGATGCACATGGTGACGACGCCGAGTTCGAGGTCGGTGCGGACCAGGTGCTTGGCGAGCCGGAGTGCGAGGATGGCGCCGGTCGCGCCGACGGGATGACCGAGCGCGATGGCGCCGCCGTACGGGTTGACCCGCTCCGGATCGAGCTTGGCGTCGCGGATCACGGCGACCGCCTGGGCCGCGAACGCCTCGTTGCACTCGATGGCGTCGATGTCGTCGGGCGTCGTCCCGGTCCGCTCGAAGAGCTTGCGGAGCGCGACCACCGGCGCGTAGCCCATGATGTCCGGGTCCAACGCACCCGTGGCGACCGCTTCGAGGGTCACCAGGGGGGTCAGCCCACGTTCGGCGGCGGCGGACCCGGTGGCGAGCACGACGGCGGCGGCACCGTCGTTGATGCCCGCGGCGTTGCCGGCGGTGACCGTTCCGCCCTCCCGGAAGGCGGGGCGCAGGCGGGCCAGGGCCTCCAGGGTGGTGTCGGGTCGCGGGTGCTCGTCGAGCGTCACCTCGACGGCGCGGCGTCCACCGGTGCTGACCGGCACGATCTCCTCGGCGAAGGCCGCCCGGGCCGCCGCGGTCGCGGCGCGACGTTGTGACTCGGCGGCGAACTCGTCCTGCTCCGCGCGGGAGACCCCGTACCGTTCGGCGACGTTCTCTGCCGTCAGCCCCATGTGGATGTCGTAGAACGGGTCGGTGAGCATGAGCACGGTGCCGTCCACCAGGGCGCGGTCGCCCAGTTTGTAGCCGGCGCGGGCCTCGAAGTCGTAGAAGGGCATCCGGGTCATGGACTCGTCGCCGCCGGCGAGCGCGAATTCGAGGCCGTTCCAGCGCATCTCCATCGCGGCCGACCAGATGGCCTGGAGTCCGGACCCGCACAGCCGGTTGACGGTGTAGGCGGGTGTGGAGACCGGCAGCCCGGCGGCGATGGCGACCCGGCGAGCGTTGTAGGCGTCGGGTCCGACCTGGCCGATGCAGCCCATCACGACCTCCTCGACGGCGTCGGCCGGCACCGCCGAGCGCGCCAGCGCCGCCCGGGCGGCGACCGCCCCCAGTTCGTGCGCGGGCGTGTCCCTGAACACCCCGCCGTACCTGCCGATCGGCGTACGGGCACCGTCGACGATCACGATTTGCCGGTCCGGCCTGGTCATATCGAGATTCCTCCGTCCACGGGAAGGACAACTCCGGTGATGTATCCGGCCTCCTCGGAGGCGAGGAAGGCCGTCGAGGCGGCGATCTCGCTGGGCGCCGCGAACCGGCCGAGCGGGATCGCGGCGGCGAGCTCCTGACGCTTTTCCGGTGGAATCGAGCCGATCATTCGCGTCTCGGCGTTGGGCGAGATGGCGTTGACGGTGACACCGAACGCCGCGAGTTCCTTGGCCGCGGTCTTGGTGAAGCCGATGATTCCCGCCTTGGCGGCGCCGTAGTTCGCCTGCCCGATATTGCCGCGCAGACCCGTGTACGAGGTCACGTTGATGACCCGGCCGTACCGCTGCTGCCGGAAGACGGGGACCGCGGCGCGGGTCAGCCGGAAGGTTCCGCCCACGTGCACGTCCAGCACCTCTGCCCAGTCCTGGTCCGACAGCTTCCACAGCCGGCGGTCGCGCAGGATGCCGGCGTTGTTGACGACGATGTCCAGGCGGCCGGTCGCCGCGACCACCCTCTCCACCAGCGCTTCGACGGCCTCGGTACTGGTGACGTCGCAGGCCACGCCGACCGCGCCCAACTCGTCCGCCGCCAGCACGACCGCGTCGGCGTCGGCGTCGACCAGGAACACCTTCGCCCCGGACTCGTGGAGCAGGCGGGCGAACTCGAGTCCGAGCCCTCGCGCCGCTCCGGTCACGATCGCGGTTCTCCCCGCGAAGTCGAACGTCAGGTTCGGCAACTTCCGCTCCTCCTCACAGGCCCGGGTTGCGGCCGACGAGCCTATTCGTGGTCTTGTCGAAGCCCGCCCGGATCTCGGTGACCCGGGCGTCCCTTCCGCCACGGGTCACGCGGTACTCGTCCATGGCTAGAGCACCTCCTCCGCCGCGTCTCGCAACGAGGTCAGGACGCGGCGGGTGTGGGGCGTGTCCGGGAGCAACGCGAGGAGCAGCGGGGAGGTGGAAAAGGTCGACTGGTGGTCCATGAGGCGACGGATCCATTCCATGCCCGCCGCCAACTCGGCGACGGCGTCCGTCGCGCCGCTGCTGCGTACCCAGTTTCCCAGCGCGGATCGGTGGATCGCGTCGATGAGGGCCGCAAGGGCCGTCGACTGGAAGGGCGGTGCGTCGGCCGGGAGGCGGTCGCGCAGGAAAGAACGGGTGAGCGCCACGTACCGCTCGTGTTCGATGACCTCGCGCTTGCGTAGCTCGGGCACGACGCGCGTCAGTTTGTACCGCCGGAGGACGAGCTCGGGCCGGCTGAGGAAGTCGCGTAACGACTCCTCCGTGGCGGCGATGACGGCCTCTACCGGATCCGTGTCGGGAGCGGACTCGACGAGGCATCGCTCGACCAGCCTGATGCGTTCGGTGTGGTCCGGAAAGGCGAGCTCGTCCTTGCTCTCGAAGTGCCGGAAAACGGTACGACGAGACACGCTCGATGCCTCCGCGACGGCCTCGACAGTAACATTTGCGTACCCCTCTTCGAGGAACAAGGCCATCGCCGTTTCCGAAATCCGGTACTTGGTCTCGAGTATTCTCCGCGAAGTCACCGACAGGTGCCCTCTCCCGATCTGGTGTTGCGCGACGTGCAGTTCCGCGCATCGCGAGGTTTGCCGAACTCCGTAATCCTGCCCTGCGCGGGCGGCGGCTCACGGCCCGCCCTTCGTCGGGCCGGCACCGCCCGGAGTGCGGCGCGACGACGTCCGGCGCTGCTGCCAGGCCAGCCATTGCCGACTGACGGTGCCCCAGATTCCCCGGCGGAACAGCAGCACCGCGAGGACGAAGACCGCGCCGGTGACCAGGTCGATGCCGTCGAAGCCGGACGAGGCGAGGTAGTCGGCGAGCATCACGACCAGGAACGCGCCCAGGATCCCACCCCACAGCGTGCCGATGCCGCCCAGCACCGTCATCAGTACGACCTCGCCGGAGGTGCTCCAGTGGAGTTCGGTCAGCGCGACGAAGCCGTGGTTGATGGCGAACACGCCGCCGGCCAGGCCGGTCAGTCCGGCGGAGAGCACGAAGGCGATGACCTTGTACTTCTCCACCTCGTAGCCGAGCGCCCGGGCTCGCTGGGTGTTGTCGCGGATCGACACCAGGACCCGTCCGAACGGGGAGTGCACGATTCGCCAGGCCGCCCACATGCCGAGCAGGAGCATCGGCAGGGCCGCGTAGTAGAAGTAGAACGACTCGGTCTCCACCAGTTCGATGCCGAAGAAGTTCCTGGGTACGCCCTGCAGCCCGTTCTCGCCGCCGGTCAGGCCGCTCCACCGGTACCCGACGAAGTAGACCAGTTGCCCGAAGGCGAGGGTCACCATCGCGAAGTAGATTCCGGAGCGGCGTACCGACAGATATCCGGCGGGAAGGGCGAGGACCATCGCGAAGAGCGCGCCGCCGACGACGGCCACGGGGAACGGTACGCCGTAGTGGGTCGCGATCAGACCGGTGACGTAGGCCGAGCTGCCCCAGAACGCCGCGTGCCCGAAGGACAGCAGGCCCGCGTAGCCGAGCAGGATGTCCAGGGCGATCGCGAACAGCGCCATCGCGACGATGTCCATCGCCACCGGCGGGTAGACGAACCAGGGCAGCGCGAGCGCCGCCGCCAGACCGGCGGCCAGCAGGATCCAGCGCAGCCTCGGGTTGCCCGCCGTGCCGGCCGGGTAGGTCCCGGTGGTGACCGGGGCCGGGGTGACCACCAACTGGGTCATGCCGTCGCCTCCTTGCGTCCGAACAGGCCGGCGGGGCGGACCAGGATGATCAGGCCCATCAGGACGAAGATCAGGATCTGCGCGAAGGTCGGGGCGTAGGCCTGACCGAACGCCTCCACCAGGCCGACCATGAAGCCCGCGACCACGGCGCCGACGATCGAACCGAGGCCCCCGATGACCACGACCGCGAACAGAATGATCGCGAAGTTGTTGCCCATGTCGGCCGTGATCGCACGGAACGGTGCGGCGAGCACGCCGGCCAGGCCGGCGAGCGCGACGCCGAAGCCGAAGACCGGGGTCACCCAGCGGCCGACGTTGATGCCCAGCGCGCGGGCGAGTTCGGGCTTCTCGGTCGACGCGCGGACGATCATGCCGACCCTGGTCCGCGTCATCACCAGCCAGACGAGCACACAGACCGCCACGGAGAACAGGAACACGAAGAGCTGGTAGCGCGGCAGCACGACGCCGGCCAGGTCGACGCGTCCCTGAAGCGCTCCCGGCGGCTTGTACGGCAGCCCGGAGACGCCGTACCTCTGCTTGACCAACTCGACCAGGACCAGCGTGAGGCCGAAGGTGAGCAGGAAGTTGTAGAGGGGGTCGAGCCGGAGCAGCCACCGCACGAGCGACCGCTCCACCACGACGCCGAAGACGAACATCAGCACCGGCACCACCAGCAGCGACCACCACAGGGTGAGATCGAGGGTGTCGAGCAGGACGGCCGTGGTGACCGCGCCGAGCATGTAGAACGCGCCGTGGGCGAAGTTCACCACGCCCAGGACACCGAAGATGATCGCCAGTCCCAGCGCGGCCAGCGCGTAGAAGCTGCCGGCCGCCAGGCCCTGTACGGCGTACTGCAGCACTGCGTTCATGGGTTCCTTTCCCGGTGCTGGCCCGGGGCGCCGCGGGGCGCCCGGGGCTTACGAAACCGGACCGCGCCGCTCACATCGAGCAGGTGGACGCCTCGACGGGAGCGAAGGCCTTCGCCGCGGGTATCGTCGTCACGATCTCCTCGTAGTCCCAGTCCTCCTTGACCTGCGACGGCTCCTTGACGCGGGCCAGGTACGCGTCGTGGATGACGAGGTGGTCCTTGGCGCGGACCTCGCCGTTGCGCAGGAACACGTCATTGATCTTCTTGCCCTCGAGCTTGCCGACGACCGCGTCGGCGTCGTCGGTGCCGGCCTCCTGGACGGCCTCCAGGTACTGGAGCGCCGCGGAGTAGTTGCCGGCGTGCTCGAAGGTCGGTCGGGTGCCGGTCTCGTCGCGGAACCGGTCCGCCCAGGCGCGCGACTCGGCGTCCATGTTCCAGTACCAGGCGTCGGTGAACATCGTGCCGGCGAACTGGTCGACGCCCAGGGAATGGATGTCGGTGATGAGCATCAGGCCGACGGCCAGGTCGATGCCCTTCTCCTTCAACCCCGACTCGTTGAACTGCTTGACCACGTTGATCAGGTCACCGCCGGCCTGCATGGTACCGATCACGTCGGGATTGGTGCTGCCGGCCTTGGTGAGGAAGGTGGCGAAATTGTCGTTCGGGAACGGCGTCGGGATGGTGCCCTGCACCGTGCCGCCCGCCTTGGCGATCGCCTCGGTGAAGGACTTGGTCATGTCCTGGCCAAACTGGTAGTCGGGGTAGATGATGTGCCAGTTCTTGTCACCGTTCCCGGTGACGGTGGTGCCGGTGCCGTTGGCCAGCATGTAGGTGTTGTAGGCCCACTGGAGGGTGTACTTGTTGCACTGGGCGCCGGTGAGTTCGGTGGTCGCCGCGCTCACGTCGATGAACATCTTTTTGTGTTTCTTCGCCTGGTTGGCGACGGCCAGGGCCGCGGACGAGGTCGGCACGTCGAGGATGACGTCCGCTCCCCCGCGCTCGTACAGTTCCTGCGCCTTGGTGTTGGCGATGTCGGGCTTGTTCTGGTGATCGGTCGACGTCACCTCGATGTCGTCGACGACCGCCTTGTCGCCGTACTTCTTCTTGTAGTCGGCCACCGCCATCTTGACCGCCTTGACGGTGTTGGGTCCCGACGCGTCCTTGTAGATGCCGGACTGGTCGTTCAGCACCGCGAGAACGAGCTTTCCGTTGGTGAAATCACCGCCCGACCCCCCGGGTCCGCCCTCACCGCAGGCGCCGAGGAGCAGTAGCCCGCTCATGGCCGCGGCCCCGGCCCGAATCCGCTTGCTCTTCATGGTGGTTCTCCTCGTGTCGTATGGGATGTGTCGCCTCGCCGGTCGACCGGTCAGATGCCGAGGTGCTTGAGCAGCTCGCCCTCGCGCCGGCGGAAGTCGGCGTTGTCGAGGGTCTCGACGATGCGGCCCTGGCCGAGCAGGTAGTGCCGGTCGGCCACGGTGGCCGCGAACTTGACGTTCTGTTCGATGAGCAGCACCCCGACGCCGGCGGCCTTGATCTGGCGGATGATCGCCCCGATCCGGGCCACGACCACCGGGGCCAGCCCCTCGGAGGGCTCGTCCATCAGCAGCAGACGGGCACCGGTCCGGAGCCCTCTGGCGATGGCCAGCATCTGCTGCTCCCCACCGGACAGCGTGGTCCCCGCCGCCCTGCGGCGTTCGGCGAGCACCGGGAACACGTCGTAGACCCGCTCCAGCGTCCATGCCCGGTCGGATACCTTGGGCGGGAGCAGCAGGTTCTCCTCCACCGTGAGGCTCGCGTAGATACCGCGGTCGTCCTGGACCCAGCCCATGCCGGCGCGGGCCCGCTGGTGGGCCGGCATGCGGGTGACGTCGCGGCCGAGGAACGAGACGGTACCGCCGACCTGCCGGTGCAGGCCGATCAGGCACCGCACCAGGGTGGTCTTGCCGGCGCCGTTGCGCCCGACCAGGGTGACGACCTCGCCCTCCCCCACGCGCACGTCCACGCCGTGCAGCGCCTGCGCCTCGCCGTACCACGCCTGCAGACCGGTGACCTCAAGCATGGTCCGCCTCCCCCAGGTAAGCCGTGATCACCCGTTCGTCGTTGCGGACCTCGTCGTAGGGGCCCTCCGCGAGGACCCTGCCCTGCTGCAGCACCGTCACCCGGTCGGCCAGGCTGCCGACCACGTGCATGTTGTGGTCGACGAACACCACGGTGCGGCCGGCCGCGATGCGCCGGACCAGCTCGATCGTGCGGTCGACGTCTTCGAGTCCCATCCCGGCCGTCGGCTCGTCGAGGAGCATCACCCGTGGGTCCAGCGCCAGCACCAGTGCCAGCTCCAGCGCGCGCTTCTGCCCGTAGGCGAGCAGTCCGACCGGCTTTTCCGCCAGCGGCGTCAGCCCCACCTGCGCGAGCAGTTCGTCGACCCGGGCGCGGTTGCGGCCGAGCAGCTTCTCCGACCGCCAGAACCGGAACCCCTGGCTGGTGCGCCCCTGGAGGGCGAGCTCCACGTGTTCGCGGCTGGTCAGGGTCTCGAAGAGGCTGGTGATCTGGAACGACCTGGCCACACCACGGCGCGCGACCTGCTCGGGCTGTTGGCCGGTGACGTCCTCGTCGAACACCGTGATCGCCCCGGACGTCGGGGCCAGGAAGCCGGTCAGGAGGTTGAACAGGGTGGTCTTCCCCGCGCCGTTGGGGCCCACCAGCGCGTGCACGCTTCCCTCGCGGACCTCCAGGTCCACCGAGTCGACCGCGCGGAAGCCGCGGAACACCTTCGTGAGCGCCCGCGTGCGCAACGCCACTCGACCGCTCGTCGTCACCCGGCTTCCTTCCGAGCGACCCGCGGGCTCCCGGTGGCCCGCCGGGGCCGGGCACCCGCGGCCGGGGAGGCGGTGCGCGGCGCACGCCGGCCACCCCCGGCCGGGCGGGTCGTGCGCGTCGCACGCGCTGGTGGTCGAGGCATGTCAGTCCCTTCTCGGTCACACGGTTCGCGCGGCTCCACGCCGCTGGTCACGGGGCGTACGGGCCCAGGGTCGGCCCGCCCGCCCAACTCGTCGTCGTCGGGTGACGTCAACGCGCGCACACGAAGCTCCGCGCGCTGTCGGGGTCGCCCGAGCGGTACTTCGGCCAGCGCGGGTACTCGCAGAGCGGGAGCGTTCTGCCGCTCCTGCCGTCCACGGCCACCGGGTCGACGGGCGCCCGCCCGTCCTCGACCCAACGTTCGAGCGCGGAGAGCGAGTCCCAGTTGGCGGCGAACGCGGGCGCGCCGACGTTGGCGTGGTTCGCGCCGGGCACGAGGTAGTACCGCATGAACTCCTGTGTCTGCCGGGGCCCTACCGTGTCGAGCACCCGCTGGTAGTAGTCGTTCGTCGAGCGGTGGGAGACCAGTTCGTCCGCGGAGCCGTGGAGGAGCAGCAGCTTCCCGCCGGAACGCGCGAAGGGACGCAGGTCCGGGTTGTTGCGGTCCTGGATGGTGGAGAGGTAGCTGATCCGGGGCAGCCACTTCCCCGGCCGCCGAGGGTCGACATCAAGGGAGTTGTGGTTCGGGTCCCTCGTCAGGAAGTACTTCACCCACTGGTCCCAGTACTGCATCCCGTAGCCACTCGTCACGGGCATGGGGTTGGCGGGTGCGGAGGTGCCGAAGCCGAGGACCGGCGTCCTCATGTCGGCGCCCGAGAGGAGGGGAAATCCGGGGTAGTACCGCTCGCCGCTGGCGATCCGGTACGGCCAACCGAACGGCGCGGAGGCGGCGGTCACCGATGCGATCTGCGGATCGGAGAGGCACGTCGGGCCGGTGTCGGCGCCTTCGGGGCAGCGGAGCGTCCGAGGGTCGAAGTCGCAGCCCTCGACGTTCGAGATGAGCCGGTCCTTGAGACCGTCCCGCCCGTCGCACGCCGCCATGACGCTGTCGTAGAGGAGGGTCTGCTTGTCGGGCCCGGGGAATGCGCCGGGACGGGACATCACCTGCGCGAGGTATCCGAGATACAGGACCTCGGCGGTGTTGTTCCAGGCAGGGTAGGCGGAGATGACGCCGTCGAAGGCTTCCGGCCACCGTTGCGCGACGATCAGGGCCTCACGACCGCCCGTCGAGCCGCCGGCGAAGTACGTTCGGCCGGGCGCCGCACCGTAGCCACGACGGATGAGGTACACGGCGGCATCGCGGGTCTTTTTGAGCGCGTCGCCGGCGGCGAAGTTGCGCAGTGCCTCGTCGTTCATGCCGAAGGACCCGTCCAAGGACCCCGCGGGGCCGGCCTGGTGGCCGGAGTCGCTCGCGAACGTCACGTACCTGCGGGCCAGGGGCGTCGGTTGGTCGGCCCGTCCGAACGGCACGTTCTGGGTGACGTTGGGAATCGTTCCGTTGTAGCCGCCGCCGCCGAACATCATCGCGTTGCGGTTCCAGCCGACCGGCATGGCGATCTGCAGCCTGATCTCCGGCGCGGAGGTATCGACGGGGAAGAGCGCCGCACCGACGCTGCAGTACTCGATGGTCTCGCCACTGACGGTCTGGGTCACCAGGGCCGCCGAGCCGACGCGGCCGCCCCTGGTCGGCAGACTGATCGCCGACGCCGGGATCTCTGCCCCCGTCAACTCCGCGCATCTCGGGGCCGTGGCCGTCCCGGCGGTGGCCGGCGTGGGCCCGAGGACCGCCGTCGCGCCCACCAACGTGGCGGCGAGCGCCAGCCCCGCCGGGAATCGCCTCGATCTTCCTCGAACTCGCAGCACTTGACTCATTGCGGACCTCCTGCCTAAGCACGCTGTGCCGCCAGGCCGCGCAGAGACGGCACTGAGTGCCAACACTGTGCCATGGGTCACAAGGGCCCGCAAGGGCCGACAGCGGAAACGTTCAGGCACCGAGGAACGGCGCGGACTCCCCTTTGGCCTGAGCGATCACTCAAGGTCGCGCGCCGCCGACGAGCCGCGGCGGGCCCGAGCCGACGGTGCGCGCGGGTAGGCGGCCGGCCCTTGCACGGCCAAGTGATGCATGTAACAGTGTTGGCACGCGGTGGCAACGAAGGTGCGGTATTGCGACACCGCGTGCCACGCTCGAATCAAGGAGGCAGTGCCAATGCCTGCTATGCCGTCCGGGGCCGTCGTCCGCGAACCGGCCGGGCGCCGTCGCACGACGTCATCCCTGCTCCGGCCGATCCTCGGCATCGTCCTCGCGACCGCGGCCCTGACCGCCATGCCGTCCGCCAGCGCGTCCGCCCGCACCGTCCAGTCCGGAAGGGACGGCACCGCCCAGCCCGGCAAGGACCACGCGGTCCCGCCTGGAAAGAGCCCGACCCTCGTCCGCACGACGCTGGGTCCGATCGTCGGGCGGGACGAGAGCCGGTCGAACGGGACGTACTCGTGGCTCGGAATCCCCTACGCCGAGCCGCCGGTGGGCGAGCTCCGATGGCGACCGCCGCAGCCGCACCGGCCCTGGACGGACGTCCGGCACACCCAGCGGTACGGGTCCGGATGCGCGCAGCCGGGCCGCTTCTTCAGCCCGTCCCCGAACGGGCCGTTCTACGACCTGGCGGTACGCGATGGGCTGCAGCAGCCGGTCGGCGAGGAGGACTGCCTGACGCTCAACGTCTTCCGTCCGTCGACGCCGAAGCGCAACCTGCCCGTCGTGTTCTTCATCCACGGCGGCAGCAACGTCGTCGGTTATTCCGCGGATCCCATGTACGACGGGCGGGAGCTGGCCAGGCGCGCCGAGGCCGTGGTCGTCACCGTCAACTACCGGGTGGGGATCTTCGGCTGGCTGAACACCGAAGGCCTGGGCAACGACCCGCTGTCGGCGTCCGGCAACTTCGGCACGCTCGACCTCGTCAACGCGCTCCGCTTCGTCGACCAGAACGCCGGAAGGTTCGGCGGCGATCCCGACAACATCAGCGTCATGGGCCAGTCGGCGGGTGCGGTGAACGTCTGGTCCCTGCTCGTCTCCCCGCTGGCCCGCGCGATGGTCGACAAGGCGATCCCGCTCAGCGGCGGCCTGAGCACCCGGAGTGTGGCCAGTGCGCGGGCCTACGCCGACCGTGTCATGCAGGCCGCGAAGAGCGACTACCCCGCGTCGGACTCAAGCGGCATGGACCTGCTGCGTTCGCTCTCCGCCGACGACCTCGTGCGAGTGCTCGTGCGGCACCAACTCGACGCGACGCCGGCGGTCATCGCCGACGGCACGGTGATCCCCGCGGACCCGTACGCCGTGCTCGGGTCGGGGGTCGACCGCGACGTACCCGTACTGGCCGGGAACACCCTCGAGGAAGGGAAGCTGTTCGGCAGTTCCATCGGCGCGCACAAGCCGAGCGACTACGACCGGTTCACGTTGCAGTACCTGTTCGATCCCGACAACCCCGGCAACCTGACCGCCTCCGACCTGCTCAAGGACGAATACCTTCCGGTGGACAAGCCCCAGGGCTGGAACGACGCCGCCGGGGCACTGACCGAGTCCGTCTTCACGGGCATCAACCGGGATTCCCTGAACGCGTTGGCACGAAGCGGGAACCGGTCGCTCTACCACTACCGGTTCGACTGGAACCAGGAGCCCGCGCCGTTCGACCAGGTGTACGGCGCGGTACACGCGATCGACCTGCCCTTCGTGTTCGGCAACTTCGGGCGCAACGTGTTCTCGTACGCCTTCAGCCGGCAGAACCAGCCCGGACGCCTGAGGCTGTCGGATCTGATGATCGCCAGCGTCCGGAACTTCGTCCACGAGGGATCACCACAGCACCGGGGGCTCGGCCGCACCTGGCAGCAGTGGCCGGCGAGCCTGGTGCTGGACGCGGACGACCGGTACGTCCATCTCGGGTCGACGACCGACCGCTGAGCGCGGTCGCCGCCTGACGAGGCTCCCGCCCCGGGGCGGGAGCCTCGTCGCCGGGGGGCCGGACCACCCGGTCTCCCCCGGCGCGGTCCGGCGCCCCGCCGCCACCCCGGGGGCCGAACCCAGTACGTCGACGGTGGGGGCCCCCTCGCAGGAACGGAGGAATTTTTGGCGGGCT
>NZ_JBFAPK010000046.1:0-70252 GCF_040676675.1 Micromonospora sp. NPDC049559
GTGGGGCCCGCCGTGCCCGGCGAAGACATCAAGCGTGACGGGATTCGCCGGGTACGGCGGGCCCCACCTCCACCGCCACCCTCCACGAGCGCCGCGCGAAACCCCCACCGCCACTCTCCACGAGCGCCGCGCGAAACCCCCACCGCCACTCTCCACGAGCGCCGCGCGAAACCCCCACGGCCCCGCGACGCGCGAGCCCCGCACGGAACCCCACCAGCCGGCGCGACCGCGGGCCCGACGAACCGCGGCCCGACGAACCGCGGCCCGACGAGCGCGGCCCGAGGTCAGGACCCCGCGGTCAGCTCCGGTACCGGCTCGAACTCCTTGACCGCGTTGATCGAGACGCCGTGCGCGGTGTTCGCCTCACGCTCGATCATCACCTCGACCAGGACCGGGCGGCTCGTCCGCCGGGCCTCCTTGCTGGCCCAGGCGAGCGCGTCGGCGATCTCGCCCGGCTCGGTGACCCGGCGGCCGGAGCAGCCGTACGCCTCCATGATCTTCACGTTGTCGGTGCCGTACTCGTCGTAGTGGATGTCGACCTCGTAGTTCATGCCGTAGCCGAGCTCGGCCTGGCGGATCAGACCGAGGTACTCGTTGTTCAGCATGACGAGCACGAACGGCACGTCGTACTGGGCGGCCACGGCGAGCTCCTCGACCAGGAACTGGAAGGAGTAGTCGCCGACCACGCCGACCACCTCGGCCTCCGGCCTGGCGCACTTGACGCCGATCGCCGCCGGGATCTCCCAGCCGAGCGGGCCGGCCTGCCCGCAGACCTGGTAGTGCCGGGGCTTGAAGACGTTCTGGAACTGCCCGGACCAGATCTGGTAGAGCCCGATCGCGGTGACGAAGTACGTCTCCGGGCCGAAGTACTCGTTGATCTCCTTGAAGACCCGCGGCGGCTTGATCGGTACGGCGTCGAAGTCGTCGCGGCGGCGCAGGGTCTCGCGCAGCTTGCGTACCCGGGAGACCCACTCGCTGCGGTCCGGGCGGGCCTGGCGGCGGGCGGCGGCGTCGCGCAGCGCCGCCAGGAAGAGCTTCGTGTCCGACACGATGCCCAGGTCCGGGCCGAAGACCTTGCCGATCTGGGTGGGTTCGATGTCGACGTGGATGAACTTGCGCTCGCCCCGGTAGGTGGCCAGGTCACCGGTGTGCCGGTCGCCGAACCGGGCGCCGAGCGCGAGCACCAGGTCCGACTCCAGGAACGAGGCGTTGCCCCACCGCTGGGTGGTCTGGATGCCGGTCATACCGGCGAAGAGATCGTGGTCCTCCGGCAGCGCCCCCTTGCCCATCAGGGTCACCTGCACCGGTACGTTCAGCTCCTCGGCGACCTCGCGCAGCAGCTCCGCGGCCTCCCCCAGGATCACGCCGCCGCCGGCCAGGATCAGCGGGCGCTCGGCCTCGAAGAGCAGGTCGAGGGCGCGCTCCACCCGGGGCAGGTGCGGCTCGACGGCGGCCACCGGCAGCGGCGCGTCGATCGAGGCGTCCCACTCGATCTCCTGCTGCTGCACGTCGAGCGGCAGGTCGATCAGTACCGGCCCGGGACGGCCGGAGCGCGCGACGCGGAACGCCTCCCGGAAGATCCAGGGTGCCTGCGCGGCCTCCTTCACCTGCACCGCCCACTTGGTCACCGGCTTGGCGATCTCGACGATGTCGACGGCCTGGAACGCCTCCTGGTGCAGCTTGGCCCGGGGCGCCTGGCCGGTGATGCAGATCATCGGGATCGAGTCCGCGTGCGCGGTGTAGAGCCCGGTGACCATGTTCGTACCGGCCGGGCCGGAGGTGCCGATGGCCACCCCCACCCGGCCGTTGGTGCGCGCCCAGCCGTCCGCCATGTGCGTGGCGCCCTCCTCGTGCCGGACGATGAGGTGCTTGATGTCGCTGCGGCGCAGCGCGGCGTAGAGCGGCAGGATGGCCGCGCCGGGACAGCCGAACGCGACGTCCACGCCCTCGGAGGCGAGCACGGCGACCACCGCGTCCATACAGGGGATCCTGGCCATGTTCTGTACCTTCCAGCAGAGGGTTCGACGGGGTGTGGGCGCTCAGCGGGACGCGCGTCCGGAGAGCTGTTCGACGAGCTTGAGCAGGGCCGTGTGGTCCAGCCCGCCGTCGCCCTGGGCCTTGAGCGCGGCCATCAGCTGGGAGACCACCGCGCCGAGCGGGATGACGACGCCAACCTCCCGCGCCGCGGCCTGGAGGTTGCCGAGGTCCTTGTGGTGCAGCTCGACCCGGAATCCGGGCTGGAACTCGCGGGCGAGCATGCCGGCGGCCTTGCGGTCCAGGATCCGGTTGCCGGCGAGGCCGCCGGCGAGGACCTTGACCGCCGCGGCGGTGTCCACGCCGTACGCCTCGAGGAAGACGATCGCCTCGGCGACGAGTTCGATGGTGCCGGCCACGATGAGCTGGTTGGCGACCTTCACGGTCTGGCCCGCGCCGTGCGGCCCGACGTGCACCACGGTCGAGCCGACCACCTCGAGGATCTCCCGCGCCGCGGCGAAGTCCGCCTCCTCGCCGCCGACCATGATGGAGAGGTTGCCGTCGATGGCGCCCTGCTCTCCCCCGCTGACCGGCGCGTCGAGCACCCGTACGCCGTACTCCCGGGCGGCGGTGGCCACGTTCTGGGCGGTCTTCGGGGAGATGCTGCTGGTGTCGATGTAGAGCTGTCCCGACTTGGCGTTGGCCAGGATGCCGTCCGGGCCGAACGCCACGTCCTCCACATCGGGCGAGTCCGGCACCATCGTGATGACGACGTCGACGACGCGGACGAGTTCCGGCACCCCGGTGCTGGTCCGGCCGCCCTGCTGGCGCAGCTGCTCCAGCCGCGGCTGGCTGCGGTCGTAGCCGATCACCTCGTACCCGGCCTTGATGAGGTTGGCCGCCATGGGCGCGCCCATGATGCCGAGCCCGATGAAGCCGATGCTGGTCATGTCGCTTCTCCTTGCCGATCTCAGTTGCGGGTGGACGCGCGGCGCTGGCGGGGAAGCCAGCCGAACGAGTCGGCGCTCGGGCCGAGGGGCTTGTACTCGCAGCCGACGTAGCCGGCGTAGCCGGCCCGTTCGAGCTGGGCGAGGAGGCCGTCGACGTCGAGCGAGCCGGTGCCGGGCTGGTTGCGGCCCGGTACGTCGGCGACCTGGACGTGGCCGACCCGCCCGGCGTGCGCGGCGATGACCCCGGCCAGGTCCTCGCCGTTGCGGGCGAGGTGGTAGAGGTCGAGCAGCAGGCGCAGGTTGTCCTGGTCGCCCTGCGCCCGCGCCCGGTCGATCACCTCGAACACGTCGGCGGCGGTACGGAGCGGATAGGCGGGGTTCTCCGCCGAGTTCAGCGGCTCCACGAGCACCACCGCCCCGATCCCGCCCGCGGCCTTGGCGGCGAGGGCGAGGTTCTCGGCGGCCAGCTCGTCCTGGGCCCGCGGGTCGACCCCGTCCAGCCGGTTGCCGTAGAGCGCGTTGAGCGCCCGGCAGCCAGTGGACTCCGCGATCCCGACCGCGACGTCGATGTTGTCCCGGAACCGGGCGGAGTGCGGCGGCTGGGAGAGCAGGCCCCGGTCGCCCGCTGGCATGTCGCCGGCGTCGAAGTTGAGCCCCACCAGCCGTACGCCGGCGTCGTCGAGCGCGCGCAGGAACGCGGTGACCTCCCCGTCGGGCGGGGTCGGCGTGGCGAACGGCCACCAGAACTCGACCGCGTCGAAGCCGGCCTCGGCCGCCGCGGCCGGGCGCCGCAGCAGCGGCAGCTCGGTGAAGAGGATGGAGAGGTTCACGTCGTAGCGCAGGCCGTGTTCCGTCATGTCCGGGGTTTCCTTCCACGCCTGGTGGGGAGCGTCATCGACTGTTCGTGTCCGGGTGCGGTCGACCCGCCGCCCGACGCGTCGATCTAGGGCAAATCCTCGTGGCTGGATCTCCAATCACCACGATTTGCCCTAGATCGACGGGGGCCTGTGGGGACGGGTCAGGCCGCGGCCGGGTAGAGCGCCCGGGAGGGGAAGTTGCCGTAGAGCGGGTCGTCGGCCGGCCCCTGGGTGACCGCCTGCACCAGCAGCGCGCCGCCGACGAACGCGCCGCGCCAGGAGGCGCCCTTGCCGCCGAAGACCTCCTGCCGGTCCCCTCGGGAGCGGGGCTTGTTGATCCCGACCTTGAACGCCTGCAGCTCCGCGCCGAGTCGCCGCGCGGCCACCTCGTCGTCGCAGGCGATCGAGGCGACCAGGGCCCCGTTGCTGGCGTTCATCGCGGCCAGCAGCTCCGCCTCGGTGTCGACCAGCACGATCGTGTCGACCGGGCCGAACGGCTCGGCGTGGAACAGCGGCGAGGAGGGCGGCGGCCCGAGGATCGCCACGGGCGGCAGGTACGCCGAGGTGTCCTGGCCCGGCAGGAAGAGCCCGTCGTCGAGCGAGCCCCGGTAGAGCGGTACGCCCCCGCGGGCGATGGCGTCGTCGACCACGTCGTTCAGCTCGGTCGCCTTCGCGTCCTTGATCAGCGGCCCGAAGTCGAGCTCCGGGAAGTCCTCCTGCCCCGACGCGACCGCGAGCGGGTGACCGAAGCGGACGCCTCCCACCGCCGGCAGGTACGCGGCGAGGAAGTCGTTGAAGAGCGACCGCTGGACGACGTAGCGCGGGTACGCGGTGCAGCGCTGCTTGCCGTACTCGAAGGACTTGCGTACGTGCTTGCCGAGCAGGTCCCAGTCGCTGAAGTTCCAGACGCCCCAGCAGTTGAGCCCCTCCTGTTCGAGGATGTGCCGCTTGCCGGTGTCGACCAGGCCGGCGACCCGGCCGCCGACGTCGCGCCCGCCGACGAAGGAGACGCACCCGATCTCGGGCGCCCCGACCAGCACCGGGGAGAGCTTCGCCCCGCTGCCGCTGATCAGCGTCACCGGCAACCCGTGCCGGGCGACGAGCGCGCTGGCCAGCGTCAGGCAGGCCACCCCGCCGTCGGTCGGCGTCTTCGCGATCACGGCGTTGCCGGCCAGCAGCTGCACCAGCATCGCGTGCATGATCACGCTCATCGGGTAGTTCCAGCTGGCGATGTTGCTCACCGGCCCGGGCAGCGGACGCCGGTCGACCAGCATCTCGTCGATCTCGTCGAGGTACCAGCGAACCCCGTCGATGCAGCGGTCCACGTCGGCGGTCGCCAGCCGCCACGGTTTGCCGATCTCCCACACCAGCAGCAGGGCGAGCAGGTCGCGGTGCTCGCGCAGCGACGCCAGCGCGTCGCGGACGCACGCCTTGCGGGTGGCCAGGGGGATCCGGGACCACCGCCGGTGGTCGTCCGCGGCGGCCCGCACGGCCGACGCCGCGGTCGCCGCGTCGACGAGCGGGGGCCCGGCGATGGGGGTGCCGTCCACGGCCGAGGTGGCCGCGGCCGGTACGCCGTCGCGGCGCCACTGCCGGCCCCAGTAGTTCAGAACGCGGTCGTCGTGGAACGCCTCGGGCGCGACCCGCAGGCATCGGGCGTACACGTCGGCCCAGGCGGTGCCGGGCTTGAGGATCAGGGGCACGGGAGCCTCCAGCGGCTTCGGGTGTCCTGGGGTGCACCGGCGGGGCCGGGCGGGTGACGAGAATGGGTCCGGGTCTGGACCGGGCAGCAGGCGGGTGGCCTGGCCGAGGAACGGATCGCGGCGCCGGATCGGGCCGTTCGATAGTTTGCATACAGTATGCGAAAGCACCGGCCGGGGCAAGGGTGTCGCGGTGCCGGGTTCGACCGCGGCCCGGGCGCCGGCGGTGCCGGTGGCTCGGTCCCGGCCCGGTCAGGGCGGGGCCGAGGTGGAGGTCAGCGCGGCCTGGCGTACGCCCCGGGCCAGCAGCGAGGTCATCGCGTAGACGCAGCGCAACGTGGGGGCGGGCGCGCCGGTGATGTCGGCGATCTCCACCACCGCCCCGATGATCGCGTCGAGTTCGAGTTCCTTGCCGGCCTCGAGGTCCTGCAACATCGACGTCTTGTGGTCGCCGACCCGGCGGGCCCCGTCGATCCGTTTGGCGATGGAGATCTCCGGCCGGCTGCCGACCCGACCGGCGATGTCGAGCGTCTCCTCCATCATCCGCGCCACCACCCGGGCGGTACCGGCGTCGCCGCAGATCTCGCCCATCGTCGCCCGGGTCAGGGCGCTGATCGGGTTGAGCGAGACGTTGCCCATCAGTTTGATCCAGATGTCGTCGCGCAGCCTCGGCTCGACGGGGCACTTCAGGCCCCCCGCGATCATCGCCTCGCTGTACCGCGCGCAGCGCTCCGAGACGGAACCGTCCGGCTCGCCGATGCTGAACCGGGTCCCCTCGATGTGGCGGATCACGCCCGGCGACTCGATGACGGTCGCGGGATAGACCACGCAGCCGATCGCGCGCTCCGGTGGCATCACGGCCGAGGTGGCGCCGTTCGGGTCGACCGCCTCGATGCGGTAGTTCTCGTAGGGCCCGGCGAGCTTGTGGAAGTACCACCACGGGATGCCGTTCTGCCCGGCGATCAGCGCGGTGTGCGGCGCGAGCAGCGGCTCCAGCAGCGGCCCGGCCGAGGCGTAGGAGTGGGCCTTGAGCCCGAGGAAGACGTAGTCCACCGGTCCGATCTCGCGCGGATCGTCCGTGGCGTGTGGATGGGCCGAGAAGTCGCCGCGCGGGCTGAGCACCCGTACGCCGTTGGCGCGGAGGGCGGCGAGATGCGCGCCCCGGGCTACCAGATGGACCTCGACTCCGGCCCGACACAACGAAGCACCGACATAGGCCCCGATCGCCCCCGCTCCGAGAACAGCAACTCGCACAGGCTTCTCCCTTCCCGCCGCCACGTCAGGGATCTTGACTACTGTATGCGTTATGCGGAGGACAGTATGCGATACGGTTTTCGAAACTGACAAGGCTTAGGGACGTTCGCACTGGTCAACGACGTGGAACCGGTACGCCTCGGAGTGGATCGATCCACTCGGACGCGGCCAGGAAAGCGCGTACCCGATCCGAAGGCCACGACGTGGGCGGACAGCCACGGCCAACCGCGGCGGCCACCGTCGGCGCCGGGGCCACCACCGTCGGTCGGGGCGGCCAGGGCGGGCCAGGGCGGGTCGGGGCGACTGTCGGCGCGCGGGGGCCGCCCGCCGCCACCTCACCGGGCGTCAGCGGACGGGGTACGACAACAACACCCGGTCGACGCCGGGCGGGTGTGGCGTCGACGCGCCGGCGGGCGGCGCGACCGGAGTGCTCCCCCGTTCGCGCCGCCCGCTCCGGCTCAGCGGCCGCGCCGACCCGCCCGGGGCGGGTCGGTGCGGCCGGCGGTCGGAGCGGTCAGACCTCGGCCGGCGACGGGAAACCGTAGCGCAGCGCGTGGTCGGGGTCGCTCGGGTCGATCTGCCGCAGCCCCTCGTCGGCGAGCCGCTTGTTGACCTCGTCCAGGTTCTCCCGGACCAGCCGCGCCTCCTCCTCCGTGATCTTGCCCCGGTGCGGCTTGCCGGCGTGTTCGAGCGTGCCGTAGTCGAGCCGGTCCGCCGCACCCCGCCGGGTGCTCTTCGCCGGACGTACCCGCTCGGCCGTCTTCAGCAACTGCGCCATCGGTACGTCGGTCGCGAGGGAGTCGAACTCACTGGCGGTGAGCACCACCCGGCGCGGCTCGCCGTCGCCGTCGTGGACCTCCACGATCGCCACGTCGAGCGCCGCGTCGTCGATGCTCTCGGCCTCGAGCGCCGTGGCCTCGAGCTGCACAGGTCCCGCCACCAGGTCCGGGTGCTCCAGGACGACCACGCGCACCACCTCGTCGTCCGAGTCGAGGACCTTGCCACTGAAATCGGAGACATGAACCGTCTTCTTGCCCATTGCGGGAGCTACTCCTGTCGCTGTCCTGTGCCAAACAGGAGACGAAGCTACCCGACAAGTGTGCGAACGGCCGGGCAGGGCGGGACGACGGCGATCGTGTCGCGCGATCGGCGCGTACGACCCGCTCCGGAGACGCCGCGTGACGCGCCGGGCCGCCACGGTACGTACCCGCTGCGGCGCGTTTCGTGACCGGAACGGTTTCCACCAGCCACGACGATGTCGTTTTGTCAGTGGTGCAGCTCATACTGTCCCGCGGGCACGCTACCGAGCGTGCCGGGACGGAGAAGCGAACATGGCAACGCTACTCGCGATCGGCACCGGCAAGGGTCTCTTCCTCGCGACCAGTCACGACGACCGGGGCAGCTGGGAGCTCAGCGGCCCGCACTTCGCCATGACCGGCATCTACGCGGTCGCGATCGACACGCGGCGCGCCACGCCGCGGCTGCACGCGTCCACGAGCAGCTCCCACTTCGGCCCCAGCCTGGCCGTCAGCGACGACCTCGGCGCGACCTGGCAGGAGCCGGACCAGCCACCCCTGAGCTTCCCGGCCGACACCGGCGCGAGCCTCGGCCGGGTCTGGCAGATCACCCCGGGCCCGGCGAGCGAGCCGGACCTCGTCTACGCCGGCACCGAACCCGCCGCGCTGTTCCGCTCGGTCGACGGGGGCCGCAGCTACGAGCTGATCCGGCCGCTCTGGGAGCATCCGCACCGGCCCGAGTGGGGCGCCGGCTTCGGCGGGCAGGCGATCCACACCGTACTGCCGCACCCCGACGATCCCGAGCGGGTGCTGGTGGCGCTCTCCTCGGGCGGCGTCTACCGTACCGACGACGGCGGGGCGAGCTGGACGGCCGGCAACACCGGCATCAAGGCGTACTTCCTGCCCGACCCGTGGCCCGAGTTCGGGCAGTGCGTACACAAGGTCGCCCGGGACCCGGTCGACCCCGAGCGGCTCTACGCGCAAAACCACCACGGCGTCTACCGCTCCGACGACGGCGGCGCCACCTGGCAGTCCATCGCCGCGGGACTGCCCAGCGACTTCGGCTTCCCGATGGTGGCCCACCCCCGGCGCGGCGGCGTGATCTACAACTTTCCGCTGGTCGCCGACGGGGAACGCTTCCCGGTCGACCGCCGGTGCCAGGTGTACCGCTCGGCCGACGCGGGCACCACCTGGGAACCGCTCGCCAAGGGCCTGCCGACCGCGCCGTTCTACCCGGCGGTGCTGCGCGACGCCATGTGCGCCGACGACGCCGACCCGGCCGGCGTCTACTTCGGCACCCGCTCCGGAGAGGTCTACGCCAGCCGGGACGAGGGCGAATCGTGGTCCCTGGTCGCCGCCCACCTGCCCGACGTGCTCTCCGTACGGGCCGCGGAGGTCTGAGCCATGGTGACGGTGTTCGTGCCCGGGGTGCTGCGTGGCGAGTCGGCCGGCGCGGACCGGCTCGACGTGACGGCGGACGGCAACCTCGGCGCCGTACTGGACGAGATCGCCGAGCGCTGGCCCCGCCTGGCCCGACGCATCCGGGACGAGCAGGGGCAGCTGCGCCGCTACGTCAACGTCTACGTCGACGGGGAGGAGTGCCGCCGCTGCGGCGGGCTCGACGCCCCGGTCCGGCGCGGCTCCGAGGTGCAGCTGCTGCCGTCGATCGCCGGCGGCTGACGCGCCGGACGGCGACCCGTCGGACGGTCGCGCGCCGCGCGGCTGCCGAACGGCTGACGCGCCGGAGGCAGATCCGGCGCCCGGCGGGGCGGCTTGCCGCGCCGCCCCGCCGGGCGCCGGGCCGCCGCGCGCCCCGTCCGGACGCCAGGTCGCTCGGCTCCGGCGCGGCGCCTCGCCGGCCGCACGCGGCGTTGCGCCGCCTAGTGGAAGAGCTCCATCAGCACCTCGGCGGTACCGGCGGCGTTCGTGGCGACGAAGTAGTGGTCGCCGGGGACCGAGTGGATGCTGGCGATGAGGTTGCCGGGCAGCCGGGCGGTGAGCGCGTCCCGGGTGCAGAGCCCGTCGTCGGTACCGACCAGGACGTGCACCGGCGCGGCCGGGGTTATCTCGAAGCCGTTCGGCGCGAGCGCGATGTCCCGGCGGAACCGGGGCAGCAGCAGCCGGCTGATCTCCTCCGGGCTCAGCGAGGTGCCGGGCAGCAGCCCCGCCCGGCGCAGCCCGTCGAGCAGCGTCTCGTCGTCCGCGCCCGGCACGGGTCCGGCCGGACCGCCGGGTGACGGTACCGGCGGCGCCGAGAGGACCACCTGCGCCCCGCCCAGTTCGGCACCGGCCGCGTTCGCCACCGCCGCCGCCAGCACCGCCCCGAGGGAGTGCCCGAACAGCACGGAGTCGTCCGAGAGGTACGGGGCGACCGCCCGCCACCAGGCGGTGGCGGCCTCGCCGATGGTGACGCCGTCGGGGTAGCTCGCCTCGCCCGCCACCACCCGCCAGGAGCGGGGCAGGTGGCGGGCCAGCCGGGTGAAGGCGCCCGAGGAGCCGCCGGCGTACGGGATGCAGACGAGCGTACGGCCGGGCCCGTCCCGCAGCACGCGCATCCGCACCTGGGCGCCCGGCGCCGCCGTACCGGCCCGCAGGCGGAACCGGGCCAGCTTCCCGGTCGACGTGACCGGCAACTGCTCGACGATCTCCACCGAGGACGGGCGCTTGAAGGCGGGCAGCCGCTCCCGGAACGCCCGCACGACCACGCGCCGCAGGGCCTCGCCGTCGGTACCCGGCGCCGGCACCACGTACGCGACCGCCTGCTCCAGGCCCGCGCCGTCGCGCGTACCGGCGACCGCGCACTGCGCCACCCCGGCCAGGTCCCGTACCGCGGCCTCGATGTCGAACGGCGAGACCTTGTGCCCGCCCAGGTTCAGCAGGTCGTCGTGCCGGCAGACGTACCGGATCTCGCCGTCCGGCTCGCGGCGCACCACGTCGCCGGTGTACGCCCCGCCGTCGGCGAAGGTGCGCGACGTGGCCTCCGGCCGGTCGAGGTAGCCGGCGGCCACGCAGTCCCCCGCCACGTGCAGCCGGCCCTCGGTGCCGTCCGGCACGACGGAACCCCACTCGTCCCGGACGCTGATCCGGACGCCCGGCACCGCCCGTCCGGTCGAGCCCGGGCTGGCGCCCCGGGTCGCGACGACGATGTGCAGCACCTCGGTCGCGCCCAGCCCGTTGACCAGCGGCGTGCCGAAGGTACGGACGAACCCCGCGCAGATCGGCGCGGGCAGGTGCTCCCCCGCCGACACGGCGAGGCGTACCGCGCCGAGGCTGGGCTCGGCGTCGCCGCCGGCCTGTTGCAGCAGCGCCGCGTAGACGCGCGGTACGGCGCAGAGCACGGTGGGCCGGTGCCGGGCCACGGCCGCCCGCAGCCGGTAGACGTCCGGCGGTCCCGAGCTGAGCACCGCCCGAGCCCCGGCCGCCAGCGGGAAGAGCAGGGAGTTGCCGAAGCCGTACCCGAAGGAGAGCTTGGCCGTGGAGAGGACGGTGTCCTCCGGCCGCAGGTCGAGGATCCGGCCGAAGCCGTCGAGGACGGCGTCGATGCCGGCCCGGGTGTGCAGCACTCCCTTCGGGGTGCCGGTGCTGCCCGACGTGTACTGCACGAGCACCACGTCGGAGCCCTGCTGCACGGCGGGCGGCGGGGCGGGCTCGGAGCCCGGCACCGCCCACTCGTCGGTGCCGCGCGGCACGCCCGGCCCGCCGTCGGGGGCCACGAGCTGGTCGGAACGGGCGTCGACGTGCAGGAAACCGGCCCCGCAGTCGCCCGCGATGAACTCGATCTCGGCCCGGGTCAGCATGGTGCTGACCGGCACCGCCACCGCGCCGCGCCACCAGAGCGCGAGGACCGCCACCACGGTGGGGATCGAGTCGTCCGCCACGATCAGGCCGCGCGCGCCGGGCTCGATCCCGGCCGCGGCCAGCCGCGCCGCGTACGAGCGCACGGCGCGGTGCAGTCCGGCGTACGTGATCTGCCCGGCCGCGTCCACGTACGCGATCTCGTCGCCCCGGCCGAGCGCGAGCTGCCGTCCCACCAGACGCTCGACGATGTTGGTGCTCAGCATGGACCGACCTCCACGAGTGCGGCGTACCCGGACGGCTCGACGGCGAGGGCGAGAACGTCGGCACCGGTGGTGCTCACCAGTGCGGCGGCGCCGGCGACGGCGAGCAGCCCGCCGGCCGCGCCGAAGTCGCCGAGCGTCCGCTCGACGTGCCACGCCGGTCCCGGACCGGACGCCCGCAGGGCCGCCGCGAGCGCCGCGTCGGGCGTCGAGACGACGATCGCGGCGGGGCGGGTGAACTCCGCGACGAGCCGGCGGACCTCCTCGACCGGCCGGGCGGGGTCGAGCCCGACCCGCCGGAACCGTCCGAGGTGGATGCCGGCGACGTCGCCGGGCACCGGGCCGGCGCCGGTGCGACGGCCGGCGTCGGGAGCGTCGCCCGTGGCGCGGTCGTCCGCGCCGGGAGCGCCGTCCCCGGCACGGTCGTCCCGGGTACGGAGCCCGAGCGCGAGGCAGACCGCCCCCTCCGCCGGCAGCTCGGCTCCGGTTCCCGCGACCACACTCCAGCGGCTCACGGTCGCCGAGCCGCCGAGCAGCACCTCACTCGCCTCGCCGGTGGCCAGGATCCGCACGGCCTCGACGAAGGCACCGATTCCGGCCGCGGCACCGCCGGTGAGCGTCTCGTTCGGGCCCCGGAGACCGAGTCGGATCGAGACCGTCGCCGCCGGCGCGTTGAACGCCGCGGCGGGCCCCATCATCGGGCTGCTCAGCCCCGGCTCCAGCACGGCCGCCTCCACGCAGATCCCCGCGTACTCGGTCAGACCGGCGGTGGAGCTGACCCAGACCACCGCCCCGGGTGGCTCCTCACCGCCGTCCGGCACGTCGACGTCCCGCTCGGACCCGCCGCCGGCCAGCGGACCGGTCGCGGCCACCGGGCCGATCCCCGCCACCGGGCCGACCCCCGGCTGCGGGCCCGTCGCGGTCGCGGCGGCCTCCGCGGCGGCGGCGAGCGAGAGCAGCGACTCCCGTGGCAGGTTCCGCAGCCCGCGCGGGGGCACGCCGTCCGGCATCCGGACCTCGACCGGCCCGTGTACGCAGCGCTCGACCGGTTCGAGGTCGGAATGTTCGGCGGTGAGCAGCCGGGGGACCCGGGGCGCCACCACCCGCCCGGTGAGCTGCGCCGCCAGGTCGGCCGGTCCCCGCACGCCGGCCAGGCGCAGCCCCAGCCCGCACAGGCGTACGCCGCCCGTGGGGTACCCGGGGCCGGCCGGGTACCCGGGGATGCTGTCGCGGTCAGCCGGCATCCGGACCGACCCTTCCGACCCTTCCGGCCACGCCGGTGGCGGCGGTCGCGGCGTCGGATCGGCCGTCGGTGGCTCGTCCGAACAGGACGGTGGAGACGCCGCCGCCGAAGCCGAACGCGGGGCTGGCCACCACCCGAAGGGGCCCGCGCCGGCCGGCCGGCTCGACCAGGTCCACGCCGGCGCAGGCCGGGTCGGGCTCGCGCAGTGTCACGTTGCCGGGCATGAAGTCCTCTCCCAGGGCACGCACGGAGATCACCGCCTCGAGCGCGGCGCCGGCGCCCTCGGCGTGGCCGAGCTGTCCCTTCACGGACGAGACGGCGGGCGGGCGCCGACCAGTCAGGGACCGGGCCAGCGCGCGCGCCTCCGTACCGTCGCTGGCGGGCGTGCCGGTGCCGTGCGCGCAGACCCAGTCCACGTCCTCGGGGTCCAGGCCGGCCTGGCGCAGGCAGGAATGGAGGGTGGAGATCAGCGCGACGCCGTCCGGATGGGGCCGGGTCGGGTTGTGCGCGTCCGCGGCGCGGGCGGTTCCGAGCACCCGGGCCAGGGGGCGGGCGCCCCGCGCCGCCGCCCGTTCGGCCCGTTCGAGGACCAGGACGCCCGCCCCCTCGCCCGGCATGGTCCCCCGGCGCTGCCGGTCGAACGGGCGGACCACGTCGGACGCGAGCGCGCGCAGGGAGGTGAACATGGCGAATATCTCCAGCGACAGCTCCGAGGCCCCGGCGCAGATCGCGACGTCGACCTCGCCGGTCGCGACGGCGGCGTGGCCGGCGGCGATCGCGCTGTTGCCGGCCGCGCAGCCGGGCGCCAGCAGCACCACGGGTCCGTTCACGGCAACCGCGCGACGCAGCGCCGCCAGCAGGTCGTCCGGCCTGGCCCAGCCGTCGCCCGGTACGCCGAGCCGGCCGGGGCCGATCCCGCGGTCGAGCAGCGGCCGGGTCGCCATCACCGTGCCGACGAAGAGGCCGAGGCGTTCCCGCCGGGGCGCGGGAGGAAGTCCGGCGTCCCGCAACGCCTCCAGCGCCGCCGCCGCGAGGTAGCGGCCCGCGAGCGACCGGTGCGGCGGTACCAGCGCGTCGAGCGCCGAGATGGCGTCGTCCGGCACCTGCCCACCCCGGTCCGCCGGATAGCCGGCGAGGTCGAAGCGGGTCACCGGGCGGGTCAGCACCCGGCCCCCGGTGACCGCCGCCCAGAGGGCGTCCACGCCGAGCCCGGCGACGGAGACCGCGCCGAGCCCGGAGACCGTCACGGCGACGCGCCCGGCGCCGTCCCGGTCACGGCCCAACGGAGAGCCCCCGACTTTCGAGCGCCGCGAGCGCGTCGCCCAGGTCGTGCAGCTCGGCCGCCTCCTGGTCGGTCAGCCGTACGCCGAAGTGGCGTTCGAGCCGTACCACGAACTCGACCTTCTGGAGCGAGTCCACGCCGAGGTCCTCGTAGAAGGCGGCCTCGGGCGTGACCTCCTCCGGGCTGACGTCGAAGACCTCTGCCGCCAGCTCGCGCAGGCGGGCAGCGGACACGTTGTCCGGCTGCGTCATGTCCGGCTCCTCCCTGCCCCGGCAACCACGGTTCCGTGGAAGTTCCAGGCGGGCTCCACGGTGAAGTTTTCCAGGTAGCCAACGAGCCCGGAATCGATGCGGACCTGACTAAAGAGTTCGATCGCTTCGACCGAAAAGACGAAACTCCTCGTCTGATCAGATTCAGGTCGGTCGCTGGAACCGCTTCCGTCCGGTCACAGCCACCGGTCGAGGAAGTCCCGCACCGCCACGGCCAGCGCGATCCGGTGGTCCGAGAGCGCGTGGTCGGTCGGCAGCTCCCGTTCCTCAAGCCGGTGCAAACCGGCCGCCCGGTACGCCTCGACCAGCGGCCGGTGGTGCACCTCGGCCGGGGTCACGGGGTCCCGGCCGGCACCGACCAGCAGTACCGGCCGGTCGACCAGCCGCGACGCGAGGCCGGCCAGCCGCCAGGCGTCCCCGGCGGCCTCCATCTCGGTCACGAGCGCCTCCCCGCTGGTGTCGCGCAACGGCAGCAGTTCCTCGTCGAACGCCGCCACGTACGCCGCCCGTACGGCCGGGTCGGCGCGGCTGAGGCCGGCGGCGGTACCGAAGTCGAAGGCGGTCACCGAGGCGACCGCGCGGACCGCCGGGTCCACGGCCGCGGTCATCAGCGCGGCGAAGCCCCCGGTGCTGTGCCCGACCACGCCCAGCCGCCCGGGATCCAGACGATGGGCCTGCGCGAAGTCCGGCTCCCGCACGGCGGCCACGACGGTGCGTGCGTCGGCGAGCACGTTCCCCCAGGACCAGGAACCGGCGACGCCCCACGAGCCCCGGTAGTGGAAGACGAGGGAGGCGTACCCGGCCCGGCGCAGCGCCTGCGCCAGGTCGAAGTTGCGCTCGTTGCCGGGGAAGCCGTGCAGCAGCACGACGACGGGGTGCGGGCCCGGCCCGGCCGGGACGTGCAGCACGCCGAGCAGGGTCGCCCCGGCGCTGGTGAACGTCACCGCGGGGGTGCTCGCCGGCGGCACCGCCTCGGTCGGCGGGTCGGTTGCCAGGAAGTCGATCGTCACGGGTACCTCACGAAGTCGCGTGGCTAGATCGAACCGATCGGTTCGATTAGAACGTACCAGCGCTGCCGGGGCGGCCGACACCCTCCCTCCGCCTCGCGCGGCCCCGCGCCCGTCGACGCGAGGTCCCCTGCCCGTCGGCCCGAGCACCCAGGCCGCCCGCCGGGCGGGCGGTGTCCGCAAGTGACCTTTCCGCGACCGCGACCGCCGATCACGCTGGTCGATGCCGGGCGCCGCTGGAGACCGGGGCCGCCCCGCGATCCGCGTGCCAACGGGGCACCTGTCGAGGAGGAAACCGGGTATGCAGACCGATCGGCGCGGAACGCGCCTCGTGGCGAGGATCCTGCTGGTCCTGACCGTGGCGTTGGCCGGGCTCGGCCCGGCGACCGGCGCGTACGCGTTCGGCGGCGCCTTCTACCCGACCCAGCGGATCGGCAACCGGGGCGTGGACGTGTTGGCGATCCAGTACCTACTGCAAGAGCACGGACACGACACCCCGGCCGACGGGATCTTCGCGGCCCCGCTCGACATCGCGGTACGCGCCTTCCAGTCCGCGCACAATCTCGCCGCCGACGGCATCGTCGGGCCCAAGACCTGGGGCGCGCTCGTGGTGACGCTCACCAGCGGCGCCAGCGGGCCGGCGGTACGGGCGCTACAGGTGCAGCTCAACAAGAAGCGGGACGCGCGGCTGAGCGTCAACGGCAGCTTCGACGCCGCCACCCGCGCGGCCGTGGTCTCCTTCCAGTCCCACGCCGGGATCGGCCCCGACGGCATCGTCGGCCCGACCACCTGGACCAACCTCGCCTGGCACTACGCCTACCCGGACCTGTCGAGCGGGCTGTGCGACCAGGACCCGGACGGCAACGGCCTGGCCAACTGGGCCACCGGCGCCGCGATCGGCCAGTTGGAGGCGGCCGCCACGGCCTTCGCCGCCACCGGACGCGGCCCGGTACCGCTGGGCGACGCGGGCTTCGAGCACGGCGGCGGCATCCCCGGCCATTCCAGCCACGACGTCGGGCTCGACATCGACGTCTGGCCGATCCGTACCGACGCGGCGCAGTGCACCGCCGGCCGGATCACCTGGCAGTCCGCGACGTACGACCGCGCCGCCACCCGGCAGCTGGTCAACGCGATCCGGGCCGCGGCGCCGGGGCACGTCTCGTTCATCCTCTTCAACGATCCGACGCTGATCGCCGAGGGGCTCACCTCCCAGTACGCCAACCACGACAACCACCTGCACGTCCGGTACTGCGAGCGGGTCCACCCGAGCAGCCTCTACACCTGCTGACCGTGCGGCTGCGCCGCCCCCGCCTCCTGGGCGGCAGCTCGTTCCGGCGCACTCGCCCGCACAATGAACGCCGTGCTCGCCGCTACCCGCACCCTGCTGACCTCGCTCGAACCGCTGCCGTACCGCGAGCGGACGAACCGCCTCGCGGAATGGGCCCGTACCGCGCCCGACCGGGACCGGGTCTGCGCCGACCTGCGCGAACAGGGCCCCTACGAGCGGCGTCTCGCCCTGGTCGCGGCGGTGGTGACCCGGGACGCCGAGGGCATCGCCGCCGCGACCCGCGACCCCCAGCCCTCGATCAGGGGCGCCGCGATCACCGCGGCGGTGCGCGCCGGCATCCCGGTCGGGGACGTCACCGACCGGCCGGCGACGGAGCGGCGCCGGGTGTATCGCGCCCTGCGCCGCGGGTCCGCGCCGGCGCTCGCCGACTCGCTCGTCACGGAGATCCGTGACCAGTTCGGCGACGAGGAGGCGGCCGCGCTGCTGCCCGCCTGCGGCACCGACACGGTACGGGCCTTGCTGCCCGAACTGGAGCACGCGCTCACCCTCGAACGGCTGGTCCGGCGGCACCCCGGCCCGCTGCTGGACCGGGTCCGCGAGCGGCTGGCCGCGACGCCGCCCGAGCTGCGCGGCAGGATCTGGGGCGGTGCCGCCGGTGCCGTGCTGCGGTGTGACCCGGCGCAGGCGCTCGACCTGCTCGAACGGTACGCACCCGAGGCCTCGCTACCCGGCCCGCTCGTCGCCTACGGGATGCTCGCGGCACACCACGCGGGTCGCGTCGCCCGCCTGCTCGCCGCGCCCGGCCGCGCGGCCTGGCTGAAGCGGACCCCGCTGCCGCCGGCCCTGCTGCGCCGCCTCGCACCGCTGCCCACCGACGAACTGGCGCCGCTGGCGAACCGGTTCCGGGAACACAGCCGGGCGCTGGCGGCGCTGCTCGGCGCCGTGGCGCCGGCCCGGCGCGGTGAGCTGTACCGCCGGGCCCTGGCCGGGGCCGACACGGCGGTGCTGATCCCGGCCGCCGAGGTCATGGAGGTGCTGCCCGCCGCGGTCCGGATCCGCGAGGCGACCCGGGTGCTCGGTCTGGCGAGGACCCGCGAGCGGGAGTCCGAGGTGCACGGCTGGAGCGCGTACCTCGCCTGGCCGGACGCGTCCGCGGCACTGGAGGTCGCGCTGCGCTCGGGCGACGCCGACGAGCGGGCACACGGGTACACGCTGTTGGTGGCAGCCGCCCGCCGCTCCCGCGACCCCCGGGCGGTGGCCGAGGTGGTAGTCCGGCTCGGCCGGCTGCGCAACGAGCAGGATCCGGTGCGCTCGGCCGCGCTCACCGCGCTGGTGAAGGTGGCACCGCTGCTCACCGCGGAGACCGCGGCCGGGCTCACCCAGCTGACCACCGACGCGGTCGACGCCCGCGACGCCTCCCCCGCCACCACGACCGCGCTGGGCGCGCTCGCCGCCGACATCCTGCGGCACCACGTCGCCGTGCCGGGGCTACGCGAGTGGGCGCTGCTCACGATCGACCTGGTGAGCACCGGCGCGAGCGCGCCGGTACTGGGCCGCTTCGACACGGTGCTGCGCCGCGGGCAGGAGGCGATGGTCTTCGAACGGCTGCGCGGCTGGATCGAGGCCGGCCTGGCCCGCCGCCGGTACGGTCCGCTCTTCGCGCTCACCCACGCACTCGGCCGGCGGGCCTGGCGGCTGCCGCGGTTGCAGGAGCTGCTGCGTCGGGCGATCGGCCCGCGCACGCTGCCCTCGGTGGCCCGCACGGCGATCGGGCTCTGGCTCGACGACCCGCGTACCCGCGCGGACCGGGTCGCCGAGGTGCTCGACACCGACCCGACGGCGGTGACGATCGACGCGGTGTGGTCGACGATCTGCGCGTCCCGCACCGACCTGCTCGACCGGGCGCTGAACCAGCGGCCGCGCGGGCGGTTCCTGGAACCGGGGACGCGATGGGTGCCCGCCCGGGCGTCGCACGCCGAGCGCTGGCTACCCCGCCAGCGGGCCCGCTTCGTGGCCGCGCAGGAGTTGGTCGTCTCCGATCCCGGACTGGGGGTTTGGGAGCGCGCGGCGGCGGTCCGGGCCGCCGCCGGCGTCCCCGGCGCGGGCCGCGAGCTGGTGCTGCGCCACCTCGACGCCCCCGAGGTGGCGATCGCCGAGGCCGCGCTGGGCGCGCTGGTCTGGACCGACCGGCCGGACGAGGCGCTGCCGGTGCTGCTCCGGTACGCCGACGGCGACCGGGCGCGGGTCGCGCTGTACGCGGCCGGACGGGCTGCCCGCTACGTCCCGCCGTCCCGGCTGGCCGATCCGCTCCGCGCGGTGGTGACCGGTCCGGCGAAGATCACGAGCCGGAAGGAGGCGGCCCGGCTGCTGGCACGCTACGGGCCGCCGGGGGCGATGGCGACGCTGCGCGAGGCGTACGCGGACCCGGACGCGCACCGCGACGTGCGCGCGGCGATCGTCTCCGCCGCCCGGCAGCGGCTGCGGACCGAGGCGAGCTGGACCATCCTGCGGAGCGCGGTCGACGGCAGCCGGGAGGAGCGGCGCGCGGTCCTGAGCGCGTACCCGTACACGATCCCGGAACGCCACCGCCCGCGCTACGGCGCGCTCGTCGTCGAGGCCTGCCGCGCGGCCGACCGGGAGATCCGGCGCGCCGCGTTCGCCCAGCTCGGGGAATGGTCGCCCTGGCTGACCGGGATCACCGAACTGGTCGTGGACCGGCTCACCGACCTCGGCGAGACGATGGTGCACATCGAGGTCGCCAACCTGTTGAAGGCCGGCGGCGACGAGGTACTCGGCACCGCGCTGGCCCGGCTCGTGGATCGCGACGCGGGCGACGACCATCCTGGCGACCCGGCCGCGGACCGCCCGGCCCGACGGCGCATCGAACTCCTCGCACGCGGCGCGGCCGTGCGGTCCGGGGTCCGTCCGGCCGGTGCCGACCGGTCCGCTCTGGTCGAATCGACGCGGTGGCTCGCCGGTCACCCCGCCTTCGCCGGCACGGCCATGGGACTGCTGGTCGACCTCGGCCGGCTGGACAATCTGGACGAGATCGCCGGACTCTGCGCGGGTCGGCCCGTGCTCGCGCTCCGTACCGCCGAACGCGTCGGCGCCCGGCTGCGAAGCCTCCCCGAATGGCCCGACCCGGCGATCCTCGCCGGGACGGCCGCGCGGCTGGCGGGGCGGGGCGACCTCGCCGGCGGGCTGTTCGCGGTGGCGCTGGTCCGGCACGGGGCCGGCTTCGGTTGGCCGGCGCCGTGGCGGGATCTGCTGATCGGGCTGCGCCGGCACCCCGACGCCGACGTGCGCGAGGAGGCGTACGCCGTCGACATGAGCTGACCGGCCGGGTTCGGTCCGGCGGGCTCGGCTGGACGTCGGCACCGCACCCCGTTCCCGCCTGCCGGTCACCCGGGCGGGTCGGCCCGCCGCCGCGTCGACGACGGCAGGCCGCGGGCCTACGGCACCAGCCCGCGCCGGTACGCCTCGACGCCGATGGCGAACCGGCTCGTGGTGCCGAACTCGACGGCGACGGCGGCGATCCGGCGGCGCACGGTACGCACGCTGGTGGCGGTGACCCGGGCGATGTCGGCGTCCCGATGTCCCTGCGCCAGCAGCCGCAGCACCCGCCGGTCGAACGGGCTCAGCGCGCCACCGCCCGCACCGGCACGCTCCACGCCGCCGGCACCGGCACCCGCACCGGTAGGGGCCACGCCACCGTCGGCGTCCGTGCCGCGCCACCCACCGGGCGCACCACCGCCGCCGCCGGCGCGCGGATCGCCCTCGACACGCCGGCCGCCGGTGGGCTCGTCGGAGCGTGCCCAGAGCTGCCGGAAGCAGCTTCGCAGCAGCCCGACGACCGGCTCGGAACGCAGCACCACCGCCGGACCGGACGCCACCGGGCCGGCCAGCGCCAGCACCGCCGTGTGCCGGTCGACGACGCGCAGGTCCAGCGGGGCGGGCCCGCTGTACCGGACCTCGGGCCGGCGGCCCGACGGCCCGCCCGCCTCGCCGCCGTGCTCCGGCGGGCACGAGCCGGCGTAGAGCAGCCGGGTCGCGGCCTCCGGTGCGCCGGCCCGCTCCGGCCAACCCAGCGGCGGTGCGCCGCCCGGTCCGGCGGCGACCACCGCGAGGTACTCGGTGCGCGCGGCGAGGCGCAGCTCCCGCAGCTCCCGGGCGAGCGCCGCACGACCGGAGAGCACCCGCACCGCGGGCTCGGACACCGGTACCCCGGCGGGTGCCGCCGACGCCGGTTCGTCGGCGGGCGCGGACGGGCCCGGTACCGGCGCCGCGCCGATCTCCCGGCCCGGCACCGGGTCCGGCACCGGGCCCGGGTCCAGCAGCCGCAGCAGCCCGTCCAGTTCGGCCGGGCCGGCCGGCCCGGTGGCCGCCCGGCCGTCCAGTCCGGCCAGCAGCCGGGTGAACGCCTCCGACGGATCGACCGCCGCCAGGCCGCCGGGCAGCTCGGCGGTGCCCCGGACCAGCCCGAGCCGGTACAGCTCGGCGAAGGCGGGACGGTTTGCTCCCTCCCCCGGCAGCGGTCCGGAGCCGAGCGGCAGCTCGCCGCCGCCGAGCAGCAGGCACAGGTACAGCCCGGCCGCCTCACGCGAGAGGATCCTGTCTGGCATGGTGGCCCTTTCCGTCACAGCCAGCCCCGTCGGGCCGCCTCTACCCCGGCGGCGAACCGGGTCGGTACGTCCAACACCCGCAGGACCGCGGTCAGGTGCGACCGGACCGTCTTCACCGTGACGCCGGCCGCGGCGGCCAGCTCGGTGTCGTTGCGGACGGTGGTCATCAGCCGCAGGATCCGCCACTGCGCCGCCGTCAGTTCCGGCGGGCGGCGGGCGGCGGGCGGCTCGGTGGCACCCGACCAGAGCAGTTGGAAGAGTTCCCGGGCGGCCGTGGCGACACCGGGCGCACGGAGATAGGCCGCGTCGGGTACGGGCGCCCCGGCGCCCGGCGCGCCGCCGCCCAGCGGCCAGACCAGCACGTGCTCCCGGTCGACCACGAGCAGGGACGCGGTCAGCCCGGCGGCGACGCGTACGGCGGCGTGCTCGCACAGCGCCCGCACGGCCGGCTCGACGCGGGGGTCCCGCGCCACCGACCGGTCCAGCAGCACCCGGTGCGCCGGCCCGGCGTCCCGGGAATCGGACGGCACCGGCCCGTCGTCCCGGGGATCGGACGGCGACCGGCTGGCCCGGGGATCGGCGGCCGGCGGCTCGGCGGCCCGGACATCGGCGGCCCGGAGGTCGGGGGCCCAGGGTGGAGCGGACGGCGACTCGCCCGCGCCGCCGCGCACGTCCAGCAGTTCCCGGCGCGCCCCGCGCCGCAACGACCCGGCCAGTTCCCGCGCCTCGTCCGTGGTGAGCAGTCGGGCGGCCGCACCGCCCGCGCCGACCGTACCGGGACCGGCCACCGTCCACACCCGACGTTGCCGCCCCGGTACCGCTGATGTTCCCACCCGTGCTCCCATCGCCCCGTACGCCCCGCGCAAGGGGCCGAACACGTGGATACCGGCCGGTCGCAGCGGCGAGGTAGCGCGCCGGTAGCGCCGCCGGCCGGCTCGCCGCTCGGCCGCGCTTGACACGGCATTTATTCCGATCAAGGGTGTTCTCGGCAGGTAGAGGTTCGCGGGTCCGTCGTGTCTCGGGACAGGCGTACGGATCCCGCCCGCCGCGGCATCGCGAACCCAGCGAGCGGAGGCGTGATGCGGTACCGGATCCTCGGTCGGTTGACCGTCTGGAACGGCCGGGAGTGGACCCAGATCAGCGCCTCCCGATGGCGCTCGCTCCTGGCGTACCTGCTGGTCAACGCCAACCGGTTCGTCCCCGCCGAGCGCCTCGTCGCCGAGCTCTGGGGCGACCGGCCGCCCGATTCGGCGGCCAAGTCCCTACAGGTGTACGTGTACCGGCTGCGGCGCGCGCTGGGCGACCCGCCGGCGCGGCTGCTCACCCGACCCAGCGGGTACGAGTTGAGCGTCGCCCCGGGCGAGGTCGACGCCGACCGCTTCACCGAGCTGATCGGCCGGGGCCGGCAGGCGCTGGCCCAGGGAAGCACCGACGAGGCGCTGCGTACGCTCGTCGAGGCGCTGGCGCTGTGGCGCGGTGACCCGCTGGCGGACGTACCGTCGACCGCGACCGTGGCCGCGGAGGCCGAACGGCTCGCCGAGCACCGCCTCGCCGCCTGGGAGAGCCTGGCCGACGCGAAGCTCGCCGCCGGCCGGCACGCCGAACTGGTCGCCGAGCTGCGGGCGCTGGTCGCCGAGGAACCGCTGCGCGAGCCGCTGTGGGCGAAGCTGATGACGGCGCTGCACCGGTCCGGCCGGCGCTCCGACGCGCTGGCCGCGTACGCGTCGGCCCACCGGGTGCTCGTGGACGAGTTGGGTGTGCCGCCCGGCGTCGAGTTGCAGCAGACGTACCAGGGCATCCTCACCGACGACGGGCCCGGGCCGGTACCGGAGGGCCCGCCGGCCGAGCCGTGGGCCCCGGCGTACCAGCTGCCGGCCCGGCTGCCGGACTTCGTCGGCCGCACCGCCGAGGTCGAGCGGGTGCGCCGGCTGCTCGCCGGACCGCCCGACGCGGACGGTACGCCGGCGGCCCGCACCGTGGTCGTCGCCGGCACGCCGGGCGTCGGCAAGACGGCGTTCGCCGTGTACGCGGGGCATCTGCTGCGCGACGCGTTCCCCGACGGCCAGCTCTTCGCCGAGCTGCGCGGCGCCGACAACCGGCCGGCCGAGCCGGAGGAGGTGCTCGCGTCGCTGCTCAAGTCGCTCGGGATCACCGGCGCGGAGCTGCCGGAGGGGTTGGCGGAGCGGTCCCGGCGGTACCGGGCGGAGCTGGCCGGGCGCCGAACCCTGGTGGTGCTCGACAACGCCAGCCACGAGCGTCAGGTACGCCCGCTGCTGCCCGGCAGCGGTACGAGCGCGGTCCTGGTGACCAGCCGCAACGCCCTGGCCGGGCTGGAGGCGGCGGCCCGCGTGGACCTCGACGTGCTGCCGGACGCGGAGGCGTTGGCCCTGCTCGCGGCGGCGGTCGGCGACGACCGGGCGCGGCGCGAGCCGGAGGCCGTCGGTCGCCTGATCCGGCTCTGCGGCAACCTGCCGCTGGCGCTGCGGATCGCCGGCGCCCGGCTGTCGACCCGGCGCTACCTGTCGGCCACCCGGCTGGCCGAGACGCTCGACGACGAGCGGCGCCGCCTCGACGAGCTGCGCGCCGGCGACCTGGAGGTACGGTCCAGCGTCGCGCTCAGCTACGACGCGCTGGACCCACCGGCCCGGCGGGCGCTGCGGCTGCTCGGGATGCTCAACACGCTGGTGGTGCCGGAGTGGGTGGTCGGCGCGCTGCTCGGCTGCGGACACCAGGAGGCGGAGCGGATCACCGACGCGCTGGTCGACGACAACCTGCTGGAGTTCGACTCGACCGGGGCGGCCGGCGAGCCGCGCTACCGGCTGCACGACCTGGTCCGCCTCTTCGCGCGGGAACGCGACACGGCCGAGGAGACGGCGGCGTCGCGTACCGCCGCGCTGACCCGGGTCTGCGAGGCGTACGCGGCGATGGCCCGGCGCGCGGACGCCGGCCTCGCCGACGGCTTCCTCGGTTCCATTCCGGCGGCGGAGCCGGCCTGGCTGCCGCGCGCGGCCGACGTCGAGCGGCTGCTGGCCACGCCGCTGCGGTGGCTGGAGAGCGAACGCTCCACCCTCTGCGCCCTGGTCCGCCAGGCCGCCTCGGCCGGGCTGGCCGGCGTGGCCTGGCGGTTGGCGGCCTCGCTGGCCACCTACTTCGAGATCGCCGCCCACTTCGACGACTGGCGGGACACGCACGAGGTGGCGCTCGCCGCGGCGCACGGGGCCGGCGACCGGCTCGGCGTCGCCGTGATGTACCGCAACCTGGGCGAGCTGGACACCGTCGTGGACCGCTACGACCAGGCCGGTACCGAGTTCGAGGCGGCGCTGCGGGCGTACCGCGAGGCCGGGCAGCCCGGCGAGAGCGCGGCCTCCGGCCTCGGCGTGCTGCGCCGGTTGCAGGGCCGGCACGAGGAGGCGAGCGACTGGCTGGAGCGTTCGATCGGCGGGGCGCGCGCCAGCGGCAACATCCGCGCCGAGGCGTACGCCCAGCGCGCGCTGGTCAGCGTGTACCTGGAGCGCGGCGAGATCGAGCTGGCCGAGTGGTCGGCCGGGCACGCGCTGGCGTTGACGGACCGGATCGGGTACCGCAACGGTGAGGCGGCCACCCTGCGCTCGCTCGGCCTGGTGCGGCTGGCCGCGGGCCGGCTCGCCGAGGCGCGCGAGGAGTTGGAGCGGGCCGGTGCGCTGGCCGCCGAGGTCGGCGACCAGGCCGGCGAGGTGCACGGACGGCAGTGGCTCGCCCACGTCGTCGACCTCGGCGGCGACCCGGAACTCGCCGAGGCGCTGCTCGACGAGTGCCTGTCGGCGTACCGCCGCCTGGGCGAGCCGTTCGGCGAGGCGTTGACGCTGCGTACCCTGGCCGACCTGTACCTGCACTCGGGACGGACCGCGGCGGCGACGGCGGCCGTTGACCGGTCGCTGTCGACCTGGCGCCGGGTGCACAGCCCGTACTGGACCTCGCGCTCGCTCGACCTGGCCGCGACCGTGGCCGAGGCGGACGGCCGTCCCGAGGTGGCCCGGCAGGCCAGGGGCGAGGCGGCGGCGCTGCGCCAGGCGATGGGCCTTCCCGCGGACCTGCGGCCGGGCCTGCTCAACGGTAGGGAGATCGGCGGGCATCTGCACCGGCCGGCGGAGCGGCGCGCCCCGGCGGCCGAGACGGTGGGCGGCCGGACCGCGCTGCCGGCCGGCGCGGGCTGACGCCGCGCCCGTGGGGGGTGGGGCGGCGCATCCGCCCCGGCACCTAAAGTAAAGCCGGGCAACGGTTTCCTGTGCGGTAGGAGATGCGGTGGGCGGTCGATGAGCAATTTGATCTATGGTGTCGATCCCCACGCGGTGGACACCGTGGCGGAGTTCGTGGCCCAGTTGCGCCTGGTACGGGAGCGTTCCGGGCTGAGCTACCGGCAGATCGCCCGCCGCGCCGAGCAGGCCGGCCACGTCCTGCCCGCGAGCACGCTGGCCACGATGCTGTCCCGGACCACGCTGCCGCGCGAGGACCTGGTGGTCGCGCTGCTCACGGCCTGCGGCGGCGAGCCCGAGGTGGTGGCGCAGTGGCTCGTGGTACGCCGCCGGCTCGCGTGGACCGAGCCACAGTGGACGCCTACGGCTCCCCCGCCGGGCGAGCCCCCGCCGGCCGCTCCCCCGGGCCCGTCCGGCGGCTCGCCACCGGAAACCGGGGACGGCTCGCGAGTGGAGGCCCCGAACAGCGCTCGGCCCGAGGCCCCGACACGGCCGGACACCCCGAACGGCTCGCGTCCGGAGACGCCGGTCGCGGACGGCGGCGCGGCGGCGGGCACGGTCGAGAACGGACAGACCGGGCCCGCGCCCGTCGGGACCGGACACGCCCCCGGCACGGAACCGGCGGAACCGGCTGGACCAGCGCAGACAGCAGGACCGGCGCAGACAGCGGGACCGGCGCGGACAGCGGGACCGGCGCAGACAGCGGGACCGGCGGGACCGGCGGCGCCGGCCGGGCCGGAGCCACGCCGAGCGCGCCCGCGCCGTACCACCGTCGCGCTGGTCGCCGCCGGTCTGGTCGCGGTCCTGGCCGTCGCGGCCGCGGCCGTGACCTGGCTGGGTGACGACCGGTCGGCGGAGCCCGGACCGGGCGGGGTGACCCCGACGACGGGCGGAGCACCGCCGCCCGGGCCGTACCGGATCCGGCTGGCGCACTCGGACCTCTGCCTCTCCGAGCGCTCCGACAGCGACGACGGGCACCTCTACCAGGCGAGCTGCGCGACCGCGATCCCGGAGATGACGCTGACCGTGCTGAGCGGGGGCGTCTACCAGATCCACACCTTCCATCCCGTGTTCAAGGAGGGGTGCACCGGGGTGGAGTCCGCCGCCACCGAGGTGAACGCGCCGCTGGCCGACGACTACTGCGGCGAGGCGGACGCGCACGACTTCCGGCTGGAGCCGGTCGCCGAGTCCGCCGGCGGGTTCCGCATCCTCGCCGTCCACAGCGGACTCTGTCTGGGCGTACCGTCGGCGGCCACGGCCCAGTGGCAGCCGGTGCTGCAGCTGACCTGCTCCCCCACCAACGCCGGCCAGGTCTTCCACTTCGACCCGCGCGCCGAGGTCAGCAGATGACGCCTACCCGCCGGTAGCAGCACCCGCCCCGTCCCCAGAGCACACCCCGGGAAAACGTGACATTTCCATGACTCGGTGATCTAGCTTTCGCTGGCACAGAGTGAAAAGATCGTCACGATCACCGAGCGAACCGGCCCTGCTACTCGTCGGGGACACCTCGTCCGACGGGGCGTGGAGTTCGGGGCGGGTTGGGGAAGGAGACGTGGCAGAGGTGTGCGATGTCTGAAACGTTGTCCGCCGAGTCCGGCAAGGTCATGTCAGTTCCCGCCCGTCGGGCGCTCCCCCAGCTGATCCGCGATCCATACCAGACCTTCGTCGACCTCGCGAACCGGTCCGGCGGCGACCTCGTCCGCATCGACCTCGGCTTTTTCCGCACCTATCTGGTGACCCAGCCGGCGCACGTGCAGCACGTGTTACGGGACAACGCCGGCAACTACACCCGGGACGGCGGCAGCATGCTCTGGCGGTCGGTGCGCCGGGCCACCGGCGACGGCATCCTGGGCGAGGGGCCGGTATGGTCGACCAGCCGGCAGATCCTGCAACCGCTCTTCACCCCGAAGCGCATCGAGGCCCTGGTCGAGGGGATGGCCACGGCGATCGACGAGGCCGTCGCCGAACTGGACGAGCCGGCCCGGGCCGGCCGCGCCGTGGACATCGCCGCCGAGCTCTCCCGGATCGTGTGCCACGCGGTCACCCGGGTCTTCTTCGCCGACAAGATCTCCGTGCCCGACGCGGTACGAGTGGTCCGCTTCCAGGACACCCTGGTCACGTCGCTGCGTACCCGGCTGCTGCTGCCGTTCGTACCCGACGCGGTTCCGGTGCCCGGCGACCGCGCGTTCCGCGAGGCGCTGGCGGCCATCGACGACATCCTGATGCCGGTGGTCCGGTCGGCCCACCGCCAGCCGGGCGACGGCGACGACGTCATCTCCACCCTCGGTCGGGCGCGGACGCCGGACGGGCGGCCCCTCGACGAACGGCGGATACGGGACGACCTGGTGGCCATGTTCGCCGTCGCCACCGAGACCACGTACGCCGTGCTCACCTGGCTCTGGCCCATCCTCGAGGCGCACCCGGAGGTGTCGCGCCGGCTGTACGAGGAGATCGACCGGGTCGTCGGGAACGGTCCGGTCGGCGCGCCGCAGCTCGCCGAACTCACCTACACCCGGATGGTCCTCGACGAGCTGCTCCGGCTCTACCCGCCGGGCTGGTTGCTGCCCCGACGGGTGATGGCGGACGACGTGCTGGGCGGGGTACCGGTCAAGGCGGGCGCCACGGTCATCCTCAGCCCGTACGCCACCCAGCGGCTCGCCACCCTCTGGGACCGTCCGGAGACCTTCGACCCCGAGCGGTTCGCCGCCGACCGGGCACGGCGGACCCACCGCTATGCCTACTACCCGTTCGGCGGCGGCCCGCACCAGTGCCTCGGTCAGCACCTCTTCTTCCTGGAGGCCCGGCTCATCCTGGCCACCCTGCTGAGCCGGTTCCGGTTCCGGCTGCGCGACTCCCGGATGCCCGCGCCCAAGGTCGCCGCCTCGCTGCGGCCGCTTGAGCGGGTCGAGCTGACACTCCTGCCCGTCCAGCGGGCCGTTCCGTCCTGAGCGAGGAGCAGCGTGCACCCCACTACCAGCCTCGACCCGATGCTGTCCGCCGCGGCGCACGGTCGGATCTGTGCGACGGCGGCCACCACCCAGCGCGGCCTGAGCGCTCTCGCCGGTCGGTACCCCGAGCTCTTCCCGGCGCCTCCCTTCGACCCGACGCTGCTCCACAGCCTCGCGCTCGCCACCGCGTTCCTGTCCCCGGACATGTCCACCGACCGGCTCGGCGTCGCGAGCCGCTCCGGTCTGCTGGTATTCGCGCTGGACTGGCAGTTCGACCACGTCGCGAAGACCGCGGCCGAGGTCGAGGAGCTGGCCGCCGCCTGCCTGCTGGTGGCGCAGGGCGGCGAGCCGCAGCCGGGCGACCCGGTCGCACCGTTCCTCGCCTCGCTCCGCGACGAACTCGCCGCGGCGCCCGCCTTCGCGTCGACCCGACACCTCTGGCTGACGGAGCTGCGGCTGATGCTCGCCGCGATGACACAGGAGTGGTACTGGCGGCCGGCGAACAGCGGAGAGGCCGCGCCCCCGAGCCTCGACACGTACCTCGACAACGCGGCCAGTGCCGGTTCCTCCCTCATCAACGTCGCCCACTGGATCGTCGGCGCCGAGCCGGGCGAGTTCGACGAACCCGCCGACCTGGTCGACGCCAGCCGCTCGGTCCAGCGCGCGCTGCGCCTGCTCAACGACCTGGCCACCTACGAACGTGATCTGCGGTCCGGCGACGTCAACGCGCTGCGCGTGGCCGGACGCGACGAGGTGATGGCACGGCTCGACGAGGTGACCGAGGAGTCCCGTGACCGGTTACGTCGGCTCACGGACCGGTTCCCCGAGCAGGCCGATTACCTGAACCGTCAGCTGGGATTCACGGGCGGCTTCTACCGGGTCGGCGATTTCTGGGACAGCAAGTGACCGTCAAAGGTGAGATCGGTGGCGCGTCGATCGGCGCGACGGGTGCCGACGAGTTCGGCATCGCGGTCCGCGACCTGCTCAACGAGCTGGTGCTCGAGCCCTGGGGACAGAGTTCGCCATCCGTCTACGAGACCGGACGACTCGTCACCATCGCCCCCTGGCTGACCGGGCACGCGGAGCGGATCGAGTATCTGTTGGCGACGCAGCGCCGGGACGGCGGCTGGGGCGCTCCTGGGGGATACGCCCTCGTTCCGACGCTGAGCGCGACCGAGGCCCTGCTCGCCTGCCTGCGCCGCGGCAGGCCCGGCGAGGCCGGCATGGGCACCTTCCGGCTCGTGGCGGCGGCCGAACGCGGCCTACAACTGCTGTTCGACCTGCTCGCGGACCGTACCCTGGCCATACCCGACATGCCGGCGATCGATCTCACGGTGCCGGGCCTGGTGGCGGCCGTGAACGAGCATCTCGACGCGGTCGGCGCGCATGCGGGGCCGGTCCTGGTAGCCGGCCGGCAGAGCCGACGACTGACCCTACCGCCCGCCGTGGACGGTCGGCGGCTCACCGCCATCCGTGGTGCCCTCGCAACGGGCGTCCGGGTTCCGGAGAAGCTGTGGCACGCGTTGGAAGTCGTGGGTGACCTGGCCCGGGAGGCGCGCGGCGTCACCCTCGTGCCGCCCGGCACCATCGGTGGCTCGCCGGCCGCCACCGCCGCCTGGCTCGGCGGCCCCCGGCCGGACAGCCACGGCCAGCCCGCGCTCACCTATCTGCGGGAGGCCGTGCGGCGGCACTCGGGTCCGGTGCCCTGCGCCACGCCACTCACCGTCTTCGAGCGTGCCTGGGTGCTCGGCGCGCTGGCCCGGGCCGGGATCGATCTCACCGTTCCGCCGGAACTGGTCCAGTCCCTGCGGGCGGCCGGGACCGCCGGCGGGACCGCGGCCGGGCCGGGGCTGCCGGCGGACGCGGACACCACCTCGGTCGCGCTGTACGCGATGGGACGGCTCGGCATGTCGGTCGAACCGGCGAGCCTGTGGCCCTTCGATACGGGGACCCACTTCAGCACCTGGCCGGGCGAGGACGGCTACTCCATCACCACGAACGCCCACGTGCTGGACGCCCTCGGCCAGTACGCGAGCCGGGAGCCCGGCGCCGCGCCGCGATACCGGGCCGCGGCAGCGCGGCTCTCCGCCTGGCTGTCGGAGCATCAGGACGCCGACGGCGCGTGGTGGGACCGCTGGCACGCGTCGCCGTACTACGCCACGTCCTGCTGCGTGCTCGCACTGCACGACTACGGGGACGGGCCCGCGGCGGACCGGGCGGTCGGCCGGGCGGTCGACTGGGTGGTCGCCACCCAGCGGAGCGACGGCTCGTGGGGGCGTTGGGGCGGCACGACCGAGGAGACCGCGTACGCGCTCCAGGTGCTCCTCACCGCGGACCCGCCGACCCGTCCCGGAGCCGTCCACGCCGCGGTCGCCGGTCTCGCGTATTTGGAGGCCAGCGCCGGGAAGCAGCTCGACCCGCCGCTCTGGCACGACAAGGATCTCTACCGGCCGACGGCGATAGTCCGTTCCGCCGTGCTGAGCGTACTCGCGCGGGCGAGACGTCAACTCGGCGTGGTTCCGCCCACCAAATAACTCATAAGCGATAAGCCGCGGGATAGCGGTTGATCAGGCAAACTTGAGGGACTCTTCGGACACTGCTAGCGTGCCCCGATGTCTGCCCGCTCGGGTCGCCTAACGGCGCGTCGATCGACGACACCCGAGGGACAAAGTTGTTGACAGTCGTTTGCAGGTCCGGCGTGGGACGGTGTGATGGGTTCTCGCAGTACAAATCTGCGTACCAAAGTGGTTGCGCTGCTGGCCTCGCTGGCCGCGCTCTGGGCCTTCGCAGCATGGGTGACCCTCAGGGAGGGTATCAATCTACTCTGGGTCCAGACCTACAACAGCAACATCAATCAGCCGAGTCAGCCGCTCCTGCTGGAGCTGCAGGTCGAACGCCGATTGTCCCTCTCCTATCTCGGTAAGCCCAATCCCCAGCACCACCAGGGTCTGGTCGCCCAGCGGCAGAAGACCGACGAGCTCACCGCCGAGTTCCGGAAGAAGGCCCAGGGTTCACTGAGTAAAATGGCGGCCAGCGCGGACCTCGAAGGGCGCATCGGCGATCTCCTCGCCAATCTGGACAGCCTCGGCACCACCCGGGCGGCGATCGACGCGCAGACCATCGACCGCGCGCAGGCGGCCCGCGCCTACAACACGGCCACCGAGTCGATGTTCCGGATGTACGACGCCATCGGCGAACTCGACGACGAGAAGATTTCGGCCGACGCCGCCACGCTGATCCTGCTCTATCAGGCCCGGGAAATCGTCTCGCAGGAGGACGCGCTGCTCGCCGGGGTGCTGGCGGCCGGCCGGATCACCCCCGCCGAGCAGTCCCAGTTCGCCCAGCTCGTCGGCACGCAGCGCTTCCTGTCCGGTAAGGCCGCCGGCCTGCTGGCGAAGCAGGAGCGGGCGCAGTACGACGCGCTCGTCGGCGGCGACGCGTTCGTCCACCTCCGGCAGCTGGAGGAGCGCCAGATCGAGAACGGGCGTCCCGGCACCAAGCTCTCGATCGACGCCGCGGACTGGGACCGTACGACCACCGCCGCCCTCAGCGGCATGCAGGACCTGGTCCGCAACGGCGGTGATCTGCTGCTGGAACGCGCCACGCCGGTCGGCATCCTGATCATCGTCCGGCTGGTGCTCGCCGCCGGTCTCGGTCTCCTCGCCGTCGTCGCCTCGATCGTCGTCTCGATCACCACGGCCCGTGCCCTGGTGGCACAGCTGGAGCGGTTGCGTGAGGCGGCCCGCCGGCTGGCCAACGAGCAGCTGCCGGGCGTGGTCGAGCGGCTCGGTCGCGGTGACGACGTGGACGTGACCAAGGAGGCGCCACCCCTGGACTTCGGCGACGACGAGATCGGCCAGGTGGGTCAGGCGTTCAACGTCGTGCAGGAGACCGCGATCCGTACCGCGGTCGAGCAGGCCGAGCTGCGGCGCAACGTACGCGACGTCTTCCTCAGCCTGGCCCGGCGCACCCAGGCCCTCGTGCACCGTCAGCTCACGCTGCTGGACACGATGGAGCGGCGCGAGAACGACGCCGAGGAGCTGGAGGACCTGTTCCGGGTCGACCACCTCGCCACCCGGATGCGGCGCAACGCGGAGAACCTCATCGTGCTCTCCGGCGCGACGCCGGGTCGGGCCTGGCGGCGCAACGTGCCGATGATCGACGTGATCCGGGGCGCGGTCGCCGAGGTCGAGGACTACGCCCGGGTGACCGTGCAGCCGACCGGTCCGGTCGCGCTGGCCGGACGCGCCGTCGGTGACGTGATCCACCTGCTCGCCGAGCTGGTCGAGAACGCGCTGTCGTTCTCCCCGCCGCACACCAGCGTCGACGTGCGGGGCCAGATGGTGGCCAACGGTTTCGTGATCGAGATCGAGGACCGCGGCCTGGGCATGAGCGAGGAGGACCGCGCCGCGGCGAACGAGCAGATCGCCAGCCAGCACGAGTTCAACCTGGCCAACGCCACCCGCCTGGGTCTCTACGTGGTCAGCCGGCTCACCGAGCGGCACGGCGTGAAGGCGCACCTCAAGGAGTCGCCGTACGGCGGTACGACGGCCGTGGTGCTCATCCCGCCGAACCTGGTGACCGAGACCGGGGCCGACGACGAGGTGCCGACGGGCGTACGCTCCGGCCTCTCGCTCGCCGGGGCGCCGGCCGAGCAGAACGGTCGGTCCGTCGAGGCCCCGCGCGGTCCGGTCGCGGTGGCGAACCCGCCCGCCGTGCCGGCGCCGCGCGAGCCGCTCTCGTCGCGCGAGCCGCTGCCGCCGCTGGAGGCCCGGTCGGCGACCCCGACGGCCACGCCGCGCCGCCCCCTCGCGCCGGCGCCCCCGGTACCCGAGAGCAGCTCCGAGGGCACCGCGGCGGGGAACGCCGGTGGTCCCGGGCAGCCGCCGGCGGGCGGCGGAACCACCCCCTCCGGACTGCCGTTCCGGGTCCGTCAGGCCAGCCTCGCGCCGGCGCTGAAGACGGACCAGGCCGGTACCGGCCCGACGGAGCCGGCGGCGGACGACGAGGAGGCACCCCGGCCGCCGGAGAAGGTTCGCCGGATGATGAGTTCGTACCAGACCGGGACCCGGCGCGGTCGCAGCGACGCGGCCCGCCTGATGGACGAGGACACCGTACCGCTGGCGCAGTCGGGCGACGACTCGTCCGACGCCGGGGACCAGCCGCTCACGTGACCGGGCCCGAGATCGACTCTGGGCGTCGGCAGCAGAAAGAGGACAACGAGTGGTGCAGAAGACAGCTTCGAGCGCGGCGGATCTGGCCTGGTTGCTGGACGATCTGGTAGGGCGGGTCAAGCAGGCCGAGCACGCCATCGTCCTGTCGGTGGACGGCCTGCTGGTCGCCTCCTCCAGGGGGTTCAGCCGGGACGACGGTGAGCACCTGGCGGCGATGGCGGCCGGCATCCAGAGCCTGGCCCGGGGCGCCGGCAAGCGCTTCGGCGGCGGCCCGGTACAGCAGACCATCATCGAGATGCGCTCATCGTTCCTGTTCGTCACGGCGGCCGGGCACGGCGCGTGCCTGGCGGTACTGGCCGCCGAGGACGCGGACGTCGGGCTGATCGCGTACGAGATGGCGATGCTGGTGACCCGGGCCGGCAAGTACCTGGCCTCCCCGGCCAGGTCGAACGATCAGTTACCCGGCGAGAAGTAAGCCCGGTCATGAGCGTCCCCCCAGACGATTTCTCCACATCGGATCAGTGGGTCGACGATCATGCCGGGCCGGTCGTCCGGCCGTACGCGATGACGCGCGGCCGGACGAAGCCGATCCGCGGCAAGTTCGACCTGATCTCCCTGGTGATGGCCACCCGATCGACATCCGCGGGCGAGGTCGGCCTGGGCCCGGAACACCTCGCCATCCTCGGGCTCTGCCAGCGCGCGCTCTCGGTCGCCGAGGTGGCGGCGCACCTGAACCTACCCGTAGGGACCGTCCGCGTCCTGCTCGGCGACCTGCTCGACCGAGAGCTTGTCCAGGTGCGGAACCCCCAGGCGACGACCGCCCCTTACGACGACAGCGTATTCGAGGCAGTGATCAATGGACTACGAGCACTCTGACGAGCAGGCCGGCGAGCAGGCCCTGCCAACCGCGATCAAGATTCTGATCGCGGGCGGCTTCGGCGTCGGCAAGACGACCATGGTCGGCGCGGTCAGCGAGACGCGGCCCCTGCGTACCGAGGAGGTCCTCTCCGAGCAGGGCGTCGGCATCGACGACATCTCCGGGGTGGAGCAGAAGAACACCACGACGGTGGCCATGGACTTCGGCCGGATCACGATCAGCGACGAGCTGGTGCTCTACCTCTTCGGTACCCCCGGCCAGGACCGGTTCTGGTTCGTCTGGGACGAGCTGGCGCTGGGGGCGCTCGGCGCGGTCGTCCTCGCCGACACCCGCCGACTCGCCGACTGTTTCCCCTCGGTCGACTACTTCGAGCGCCACGGCACCCCGTTCATCGTGGCGGTGAACTGCTTCGAGGGTGCCCGGCAGTACAGCCTGGACGAGGTCCAGCTGGCGCTGAACCTGGACCCGGACGTACCGGTCATGCTCTGCGACGCGCGGCGCCGGCAGTCCGGCAAGGAGGTGCTGATCGCGCTGCTCAAGCACGCCAAGAAGGCCCGCGACCGGGCCCTGAACCAGCCGGCCACCGCCCGCTAGCATCCCGCGCGACGGTCACCGCCCGGACCCGCGCGACGGAACCGCCCGGCCCCGCACGACGGGGACCGGGCGGTTCGGCGTCCGGCGGGTCGACAGCGGACGCTCGACGGCGGGCGGTCGACGGCGCTCGGCGGCGGGCGCTCGGCGGCGGGCGGCGGCGGGCGGAAATTGCCGGGCGGGACCGGCTTCGGGCTGGTAACGTGCCGTAGGCCGTGACACCGCCCGAGGAGGTGAGACCCATGAACGCTGTACGCACGTGGGTGCTCCCCCTCGTCGTCACGGTCGGGCGATCGACGTAGGGGTCGCCGGGAGCGCCGCAATCCACGGCACTCCCGAAAGGCGCCACCCATGCATTCTCTGTGTTTCACCTCCGAGACATCGTCGAACGGTGTCGTCGAACGCGACTTCGTCGTGGGCGACGTTCCCGGCGTGCTCTGGTCGTCCGTGGCCGGTTCCGCGCACGCACCCGTCGTGCTGATGGGTCACGGCGGCGGCCTGCACAAGAAGACTCCGGCGCTGCTGGCCCGCGCCCGCCACGCCGTGACCACCTGGGGTTTCACCGTGGTCGCCATCGACGCGCCCGGACACGGCGAGCGCCCACGCACGGCCGAGGACGAACTGGCCCGCGCCGAACTCCGGCAGGCCCTGGCGGCAGGGGACACCGGACGCTTCGAGTCGACCAGCGTCCGCTACGTCAGCTCGCTGACGGAGCGCGCCGTACCGGAATGGCGGGCGACCCTGGACGCCCTGCAGGAACTGCCCGAGATCGGCGCCGAGGCGCCGATCGGTTACGGCGGCGGCATCTCGATGGGCACGGCGATCGGGGTGCCGCTGACGGCGGTCGAGCCCCGGATCACCGCCGCCGTCTTCGGTGGCGGGTTCTTCGTGTACGACGCGCTGATCGAGGCGGCGCGGCGGATCACCGTTCCCGTCCAGTTCCTGCTCCCGTGGGACGACGAGCACGTCGACCGCCGGTCCGCGCTCGCGTTGTTCGACGCCTTCGCCTCCACCGAGAAGACGCTGCACGCCAACCCGGGCGACCATCGCACCATCCGCTGGGTGGGGCTCGACGACGAGTTCCTGGCCCGGCATCTCGGCCGGGCCGCGGGCTCCGACCCCGGGCGCCGGGCCGGGGTAAGCGCCGGGTAAGCGGCGGGTAAGCGCCGCTCGACACCCTGACTGCTGCGCCGCGATCGACCACGGCGCGCCAGTCGAGGGGGATGCAGTGGCTCGGTTGCGTGTCAAGATGCGTTGGGGATTGCCGCTCGTCGTCGCGGTGGCCGCCGCGGCGCTGTTGGTGGTGCCGGCCGCCCGGTCGCTCCAGCGGGCCGGCGAGCCGCCGCCGCGGATCACCGAGGCGGTCGACGCTTCGGCGGCCTTCCTGGCCGCGCGGCGGCAGCGGGAGCCGGTCGCGGTCACGTCGCTGACGACGCCGACGCGGGCCGTCTCCGCCCGCCCGGACGGTTCGCTGACGGCGGAGCTGACCACCCGGCCCGTCCGGCTGCTGCGGGCCGGGAAGTGGGTACCGGTGGACCCGGCGCTGGCCGCCCGCCCGGACGGGACGGTGGGGCCCCGGGCCGTCGAGGCCGAGCTGGCCTTCTCGTCCGGCGGGAAGGGCAGGCCGCTCGTCCGGTTCGGCGCGCCGGGTCGGTCGTTCGCGCTGACCTGGCCGGGGGCGTTGCCGGCACCGGTGCTGGCCGGCAGCTCGGCGACGTACCCGGAGGTGTTGCCCGGGGTCGACCTGGTGCTGCGGGCCGAGGCGGACGGCTTCACCCAGCACCTGGTCGTCAAGAGCGCCACGGCCGCGCGCAATCCGGCGCTGGTCAAGGTCCGCCTCGGCCTGACCACCGACGGCCTGCGGGTCCGGAGCACCGGGCCGGGAGCGCTGGAGGCACGTGACGCCGCCGACCAGGTCGTGTTCTCGGCGCCGCCGTCGACGATGTGGGACGCGACCGGGTACCGCCAGGCGCCCGTCGGCATCGAGCTGGGGGCGGGCGCGCTGACCCTGCTACCGGACCGGAAGCTGCTCGCCGACCCGGCGACCCGCTATCCGGTGACGGTGGACCCGGCCTGGGCCACGCCCGGCCGGACCGGCTGGGCCAAGGTCTTCTCCGGCAAGCCCGACACCACGGCCTGGAACGGCGGGGTGGACGGCGCCGAGGGCAAGTCCGGGCTGTGCTACCCGTCGTCGGCCTGCAACGGCATCGGCGCGGTACGGACGTACTTCCAGTACGACACCGGCTTCCTCGCCGGCAAACGAATCATGAGCGCGGTGCTGAACACCACGATCACCCACAGCCCCTCGTGCGCGGGCAGCGACCACGAGCTGTACCTGGCCAACGGGACGATCGGCGCCGGCACCACCTGGCGCAACGCGCCGGCCGGCGCCTGGCTGGACACGAAGGTCGCCGGAACCGTCTACACCGGGTGCGGCGGCTACAAGCCGTTCGGGCTCGACGCCAAGGGCAACATCCGCGCCGGCGGCGTCAGCACCTACTTCGTCAAGGCCCGGGACGAGGGCGACGGGCTGGCCTGGCGCAAGCTGGACCCGTACCAGACGAACCTGGCGGTCAACTACAACACCCGGCCCAACCCGCCCGACGCGATGAACACCGACCCGCGGCTGGCCGACCCGTGCCGCTGGTGCGCCGGCCGGAGGTACGTCGGCAGCGACTTCATCCGCCTGCAGGGCCGGCTGTCGGACCCCGACAACGACCAGCTCACGGCCATCTGGGACATCTACGGCGGCCCGACCGTCGAGCACCGCGAGGGTCCCACGCTCGGCTCGGGCAACACCTTCAGCACGGACGTGGACCTGCGCGGACGCGACGGCCAGTACGTCAGCTGGACGCTGTGGGGCCGGGACGGGCCCGACGGCGGGGACTGGAAGAACGGTCCCGGGCCGTTCATGGTGGACCGGGTCGGCATCGACCGGGCGCCGGGCGTGACCGGCGTGCTCTACCAGGAGGACAACCGCTGGCACGGCGGGCCGGGCGTACCCGGATCGTTCACCTTCGACGCGAGCGGCGTCGCCGACGTCGACCACTACCTGTACGGCTGGAGCGACCCGCCCTCGACCCAGGTCGACGCGGACGCGCTGGGCGGCGGCGCGACCGTCAGCATCGCCCCGCCCGGGGACGGCCCCCGCGACCTGTACGTGCAGAGCGTCGACCGGGCCGGGCACCGCAGCCCGACCAGGAAGCTGCACCTGTACGTCCGCGCCGGCAACGGCCCCCTGGCCCAGTGGTCGCTGGAGGGCAACGCGCAGGACACCGCGTTCCTCGGCGACCGGCACGGCACGGTGACCGGTACCGCCAGCTACGTGCCGGCGGCCGTCGGCTCGGGGCTCGCGCTCGACGGCGTGTCGGGGCAGGTCACGGCGCCGAACACGGTCCGCACCGACGCGAGCTTCTCGGTGTCGGCCTGGGCCCGGATCGACCGGCTGGACGACCAGATCCAGATGGTGGTCAGCCAGGACGGCGCCCGCACCTGCGGCTTCTGCCTCGACTATGACGGCGAGAAGCGGCGCTGGGTGTTCATGATGCCGCAGGCGGACACGGACAACCCGCCCGGCTGGGACTTCGTCACCTCGTCCGCGGCGCCGGTGGCCGGGCAGTGGACCCACCTGACCGGCGTCTACGACGCGGCCGAGAAGAAGCTGCGGCTGTACGTCAACGGCGTCCTGGCCGGCACCCAGACTCACGCCGCCTCGTGGCACGCCCCGGGCCTGCTGCGCATCGGCAGCGTCCGCAGCCAGACGATCGTCGGGGGGTATTTCCCGGGGACGATCGACGAGGTGAACCTCTACGACCGGGCGCTCTCCGACGTCGAGGTGCGCGCGGCGGTCAGCCGGGACAACGTACGGGTCGGCGCGTGGAAGTTCGACGAGCCCGACGGCACCACGGCCGCGAACGCCGTACCGGGCGGCGCCTCGGCGGTGCTCAACGGCGGGGCGGCGTTCGTGCCGAACGGGGCGGCCGGCGGGGCGGTGAAGCTGTCGAAGCCGGCGGACTTCGTCTCGACCGGCGCGCCGGTGCTGCGCACCGACCAGAGCTTCTCGGTGGCGACCTGGGCGTGGTTGGACCAGGCACCGGGGGCCACGGACGCGGCCACCGCGGTCGCCCAGGACGGCGCGGTCAACAGCGCCTTCTTCCTGGAGTACCGCAACGACCCGGCCGGCGCGCGGTGGGAGTTCCTCCTGCCCTCGGCCGACGCCGTGCCGCGGCCGGGCGACTCGGCCGTCCGCAGCGCCGCGGGCACGGCCCGGACGGGCGAGTGGACCCACCTGACCGGCGTGTACGACGCGCCGGCCCAGCAGATCCGGATCTACGTCAACGGCAAGCTCGCCGGTACGGCCCCGCGTACCGCCGGGTTCCACGCCAGCGGCCCGCTGCTGCTCGGACGGGCCAAGTGGGAGGGGGTGACCACGAACCCGTGGGTGGGCTCGGTGGACGAGCTGCGCGCGTACAACCGGGTGGTCTCCGAGGAGGAGATCCGGGGCCTGGTCAGCGGGGACAACGTCACGGTCGGGCGGTGGCGGCTCGACGGCGACGCCCAGGACTCCTCCCCCCGCGCGCTGCACGGCACGGCGATCAACGCGCCGGACTTCACCGGCGGCCAGTCGAGCCTGCCGGACCCCTCGGACCTGGCGCTGCGGCTCGACGGCGCCACCACGGCGGTCAGCATCCCGCACGCGGTGGACGTCGACCGGAGCTTCTCGGTGGCGGCCTGGGCCCGGTTGGACCGGCTCGGTGGACTGCCGGCCGTGGTGTCGGAGGACGGTGCCCGGGTCAGCTCGTTCAAGCTGCGGGTCAAGCCCGACGGGCGCTGGGGGTTCGTCATGTTCCACGCGGACGCCGAGGACGACGGCACGGGCCGGGACGAGGTCACCGGCGCGGCCGTGCAGCTCGGGCAGTGGACCCACCTGGTCGGGGTCTACGACGCCGGCGCCGGGCAGCTCCAGCTCTACGTCAACGGCGTGCTGGCCGGCTCCGTGGCGCACCGGCAGACCTGGAACTCCACCGGCGCGTTCCAGATCGGGCGGGCCAAGTGGGGCGGAGCCCCGGTCGAGTACTTCCCCGGCTCGATCGACGACGTGGCCGTCTACTCCCGGGCGCTGTTCGCGGCTGAGATCCAGGCGATGGCGGGCCGGGACCTGACCCTGGTGCACAACTATCCGCTGGACGAGTCGAGCGGGCGCAACGCCGCCGACGCGGTGGGTTCCCGGAGCGCGACCCTGACCGGCGGCGCGAGCTTCGGGCCCGGCCGGGTCGGCAACGCGGTCGCCCTCGACGGCGTCGACGACACGGCGACCACCTCGGGCGTGGACCTGCGCAGCGACCAGGCGTTCACCGTCTCGGCATGGGTACGGCTGCCCGCCAAGGGCTGCGCCCCGGCCACCGTCACGGCGTGCCGGCGGGACGCGGTGACCATCGACGGGGTACGGACCAGCAAGTTCCGCCTCGGGTACGCCACGGACCCCGACTCGGACAACCTGCAGCACGGGGTGTGGACGTTCGAGATGCCCGAGTCCGACACGGACGACGCGCCCGTGACCAAGGCGGCCGTCTCCACCCTGCCCTCGGAGATCAACAGCTGGGTGCACCTCGTCGGCGTGTACGACCCGGCGACGAAGCGAATCTGGCTGTACGTCAACGGCACCCGGGTCGGCGACGGCACCCTCAACACCCCGTGGCAGCCCACCGGTGCGGGTGGCCTGGCCATCGGGCGCGGCAGGCTCGCCGGCGCGCCCGCGGAGTACTGGCGGGGCGACGTTGACGACGTGCGGCTCTACACCGGGCAGCTCGACCCGGATCGGATCTTCGCGCTGTACCACTCCTATCCCGCCGAGTCGGCCCCGGCCGCGCTGCCCGTGGCCGACGCGGGGCTGTGGCGCTTCGACGAGAACACCGGCACGGCCGCGGCCGACGCCAGCGGGCGCGGCCTGACCGCGACGCTCAAGGGCGGCGCGGGCTGGATCGGTGGCCGCGACGCGTACGCCGTCGAACTCGACGGGACCTCCGGCTACGCCGAGACCGCCGGCCCGGTCCTCGACACCGGTCGCAGCTTCTCGGCCGCCGCCTGGGTGTACCTGAACGGCGCCGGTACGGCCAACCGGGCGGTGCTGGGCCAGGACGGCAACCGGTTGAGCACGTTCCTGCTGCAGTACAACGCCGCGGTCAAGAAGTGGGCGGTGGTCGTGCCCACGGTGGACCGGGACGACCCGGGCAGCGCGGTGACGATCCTCAACTCGGCCGAACCGGCGGCCGACGGCCAGTGGACCCACCTGGCCATGTCGTACGACGCGAACCTGCACCAGATCCGGCTCTACGTCAACGGCCTGCTCTCCGGCGCCCGGGTCGGCGTGACGGTGCTGCCCTCGACCGGCCGGTTCTCCATCGGCCGGGCCCGGTGGAACGGGGGGAACTCCGCCTTCTTCCCCCGGGTCGTCGACGACGTCCGGGTCTACTCCCGGGCGATCAGCGACGGGGAGGTCCGCAAGATCCACGACGACGTCGACAACGACGTCTACGGCTTCTACCGCTTCGACGACGGCAGTGCCCGGGACTCCACCTGGCGCCACCTCGACGCCACCGTCTCCGGCGGCGCGAGCTTCGGTCCGGGGGTCAGCGGGCAGGCGCTGCAGCTCGACGGCGCGACCGGGACGGCCGCCGTGCCCTGGGTCGTACCCATGTTGGACAGCTTCACCGTCTCGGCCTGGGCACGACTGAGCCGTACCGACCAGGTCGCGACGATCGCCAGCCAGGACGGCGACCGGATGAGCGGCTACTTCCTGCAGTACCGCCCGGAGCTGCGGCGCTGGGCGTTCGGCGCGGCCGAATCCGACAGCGACGCGGCACCGCTGGTCTACGTGGCCTCCCTCGTCCCGCCGAAGGCGGACGAGTGGACCCAGGTCACCGGCGTCTACGACTACGCCGGCCGGCAACTGCGCCTCTACGTCGACGGCGAACTCGTGGGCACCCGGAACAACGTCGTCCTGTGGCGCGCCACCGGCGGCGTCGTGCTCGGCCGAGGCAAGACCAACGGGCAGGCCTCGGGCTTCTTCCCCGGCGCGCTCGACGAGGTCCGGGTCACCGGGGGCGTGGTCGACGACGCGACCATCGCCGACCGGGGTCGCTGGGGCGACCCGCAGCCGGGCCAGCTCGGCCGGTTCCTCAACGCCGCCGGGGACCACTACACCGGCCCGACCGACCGGGTGCGCGACGGGTACCACTTCGAGGGGACGCTCGGCCTGCCCGCGGCGGTCGGCCCCAACACCCGGATGCTGTACGCGTGCGCGCGCGGCGCGGACGCGTTCACCTCGCTCGACGCCGGCTGCGAGGGCGCGACGAAGCTCGACGACGTGGGGCTCGTCTACACCACGCCACCGACCAACCTGGCGACGATCCCGGTGTACCGCTGCGCCTCCGCCACCGACCGCTTCGAGTCCCGCCTGGCCACCTGCGAGGGGGCGACCAGCGAGGGTCTGCTCGGCTACACGGTGGCCTACGGCGTGCTCGCCCGGTACAACCTGGCCGAGGGGCCGGACCACGACAGCACCACCGACGGGCCACTCCCCTCGTACCGGGCCGAGGGTCCCCAGGGACTGCTCGCGCTGACCCCGGAGGCGGGCACCCGGCCGCTGTTCCGCTGCGCCGCCGGGACCGAGCGGTTCGTCTCCACCGATCCGGCCTGCGCGGGCAGGACGGTGCTGGCCTCGCTCGGCCGCCTCTGGCCGGAGGTTCCGGTCGGCCGGGACAGCCGGCCGATCTACCAGTGCCGGTTCCGGGACAGCGACAGCTTCGTCTCGCTCGACGCCGGCTGCGAGGGTCAGCCCGGTGACCGACAGCTCCTTGGCTACGTGCTCACCGCCGCGCCCGACGTCGTCCCGACGTTCGGCTGACGGCACCACCTCGATGACGGGAACGTGGATGGGGGAAGAACCTGTGCGAGGAACAAGACGAAGCGTGGCGCTGATGCTACCGGTGGTGCTGGCCGTCTCGATGGTCAACGTGGTGGCGCGGCCGGGGGCGGCCCTCGCGGCCGGCGGTCCGTCGGTACCGTTGCCGCCCGTCGGATCGACGCCGGTGGAACGGCAGACCATGTCGTCGCGGGCGCCCGACCAGGCCAGCCAGAACGCGTTGAGCGGCAACCAGCCCGACGCCGGCGCCGGCCCGGACGGCGGCGGGACCAGTACGGCCACCTCGCTGGCGCCGTCGGCGAGCTGGCAGGTCTCTCCGCAGACCGGGGACTTCACCTGGTCGTACCCGCTGCGGGTGCCGCCGGCGCCGGGCGGGCTGGAGCCGGACCTGGGGCTGACGTACACGTCGTCGACGGTCGACGGGCGGACCAGCGCGACCAACAACCAGGCGTCCTGGGTCGGCGAGGGGTGGGACCTGTCCCCGGGCTTCGTCGAGCGCACCTACCTGCCGTGCGCCGCCGACACCATGGGCGGGACCGTGCCGCCCAAGGTCGACGGCCAGTCGGTCGGTGACCTCTGCTGGCGCAGCGACAACGCGACCGCGTCGTACGGCGGCGGTGGCGGGTCGCTGATCCGCGACGACGCGAGCGGCGACTGGCGTACCCAGAGCGACGACGGCTCCCGGGTCGAGCGGCTCACCGGCGCGGGGAACGGCGACGACAACGGCGAGTACTGGAAGATCACGAAGGTGGACGGGACGCAGTACTTCTTCGGGTCCCGTCCGGAGGCCAGGTCCACCTGGACCGTGCCGGTCTTCGGCGACGACGTCGGCGAGCCCTGCCACGCCGGCACGTTCGAGACCTCCCGATGCGGGCAGGCGTGGCGGTGGAACCTGGACAAGGTGGTCGACCGGCACGGCAACGCGATGGTCTACACCTACGAGGCCGAGACGAACGCGTACGGCTCGATGCTCCGGGACGCCGCGGTCCCGTACGTCCGGGGCGGCACCCTGAAGAGCATCGAGTACGGGCTCCGCGAGGGTTCGGCCGTACCGGCGAGCGGGCGGGTCGACTTCACCACCGCCGACCGGTGCGTACCGGGCAGCGACTGCACCTCGAAGAAGGAGAACTGGTCGAACTGGCCGGACACCCCGTGGGACGCCAACTGCGACACGGCCACCTGCAAGGACCGGTACTCGCCGACGTTCTGGTCGAGCAGGCGGCTGGCGAAGATCACCACGCGGGTGCTGCGCGGCTCGCAGTTCACCGACGTCGACTCCTGGGCCCTCGACCAGCAGTTCCCGGCCCCGGGTGACGGGGAGAAGGCGGCCCTGTGGTTGAGGGGCATCACCCACACCGGCCTGGTGGGCGGCTCGACCGCGCTGCCCGCGGTGACCTTCGAGGGCACCGCGCTGGCCAACCGGGTCGTCAAGGTGGACGGCGTCGCGCCGCTGGCCCGCTACCGCCTCACCGGGATCGTCTCGGAGTCCGGCGGGGTCATCTCGATCGGCTACGCCCCGCCCGACTGCGTCGACGGCCGGTCGATGCCGGCCAACCCGGAGTCGAACACCCTGCGGTGTTTCCCGGTCCGGTGGAACAAGCGGGACTTCACCGAGCGCACCGACTACTTCCACAAGTACGTGGTCGCCCAGGTCACCCAGTCCGACCGGATCAGCGCCAACACCGAACAGGTGACCGGCTACGAGTACCTCGACGGCGCGGCCTGGCACTACGACACCTCCGAGTTCACCAGGGACGACCGGCGGACCTGGAACGAGTTCCGGGGCTTCGGCCGGGTCCGGATCCGCACCGGCAAGGCCGGCGACCCCAGTGGTCCGGTCGGCCGCACCGAGCAGCGGTTCTACCGCGGCATGCAGGGCGACCGGCTGCCCAACAACGGCACCCGGTCGGTGTCGGTCAGCGCGACCGAGGGCGCCGCACGGGTGGACGAGGACTGGCTGCGCGGCTTCCCGCTCGAAACGATCACCTATCTCGGCGACACCGACCAGGTGGTCGACAAGGTGATCAACGACCCGGTCTGGCAGGGCCCGACCGCGACCCGCGGCTCCCTGAAGGCGTACCTCCTGCGCACCGGCGCCTCGGCGCGCTACACGGCGCTGGCGGCCGGCGGCTGGCGGCGTACCCGGGTCGAGTCCGGCTACGACGACCGGGGCCTGCTCACCCGCACCAACGACCTGGGAGACCTCGCGACGGCCGCCGACGACCGGTGCACCCGGGTGACCCTCGCCCGCAACACCGACCGCTGGCTGCTGGACTTCCCATCCCGCTCGGAGACCGTCGCGGTGAACTGCGCGGCCACCGCGACCTTCCCGCGCGACGCGATCAGCGACGTGCGCACGGCCTACGACGGCCAGGCGTTCGGAGCCGCGCCGACGACCGGCGACGCCACCCGCACCGAGGAGCTCACCGAGCGCCCGGCGTCCGGCCCGGTCTACGCGATGACCGCCACCAGGAGGTACGACGCGCACGGCCGCGTGGTGGAGTCCGGCGACGCGCTCGGCAACCTGAGCAGGATCGACTACACGCCGGAGCTGGGCGGGCCGAACACCCGGGTCGTGTCGACGAACCCGCTCGGACACGTGAGCACGTCGACGATCGAGCCCGCCTGGGGCCTGCCGACGCTGGTCGAGGACGCGAACAAGCGCAAGACCGAGACCGCGTACGACCCGCTGGGCCGTCGGGTCGAGGTCTGGCTGCCCAACCGGCTCCGGGCGACCCACGAGGACCAGCCCAGCTCCCGCTTCGCGTACCTGGTCCGCAGGGACGCGCCGTCGGTGGTCACCACCAGCACGGTCAACCCGAGGGGCAACTACACCACGAGCAAGGAGCTGTACGACGGGCTGCTGCGGCTGCGGCAGGCCCAGCGGCCGGCGGCGGGCGGCGGGCGGCTGCTCACCGACACCCGCTACGACTCGCAGGGCCGGGTCTACCAGAGCACCCGGCCGTACTTCAACGACGCCGCCCTCGACGACGACCTCTGGGTGGCCGCCGACGTGGACGTACCCGCCCTGACGTTCACCGAGTTCGACGGCGCGGGCCGCCGGACCGCCGAGATCTTCAAGGTCGGCGGGGCGGAACGGTGGCGTACCACCACCGGCTACGGCGGTGACCGGGTGCACGTGACCCCGCCGCCGGGCGGCACCGCCACCACCACGATCAGCGACGCCCGCGACCAGACCACGGAGCTGCGCCAGTACCGCGGTGGCACGCCGAGCGGCGACTACGACGCGACCGGCTACACCTACACCACAGCCGGCAAGCCGGCCACCATCACGGACCCGGCCGGCAACACCTGGCGCTTCGAGTACGACCTGCGCGGCAACAGGACCAGGACGGTGGACGTCGACAAGGGCACCTCGACCATGACCTACGACGCGGCCGGGCGGCTGAGGACGAGCACCGACGCGCGCGACGTCACCCTGACGTACGACTACGACAAGCTCGGCCGCAAGACCGCCGTCCGGTCCGGGACCACGACGTTGTCGGCGTGGACCTACGACACGGCCACCGGCGGCAAGGGCCAGCTCGCCGCGTCCACCCGGTACGTCGACGGCGCGGCCTACACCCGCGCGGTCGACACCTACAGCACCCTGTACAAGCCGACCGAGACGACGGTCACCATCCCCGCCACCCCGCGGACGCAGACGCTGGCCGGCAGCTACACCACGTACACCTCGGTCAACCCGGACGGCAGCACGTCCGGCAAGGCGTTCCCCCGGATCGGCGACCTGCCCCGCGAGACGGTCACCTGGCTCTACGACGACCTCGCCAACCCGATCGGCCTCTCCGGCGGACCCGAGGGCGGCCCGACCGTCAAATACGTCACCGACACCCAGTACACCCGCTACGGCGAGCTGGCCCGGCTGCAGCTCGGCGACACCGGGAAGCGGACCTGGCAGTCGTACTACTACGAGGACGGCACCCGCCGGCTGAACCGCACCATCGTCGACGCCGAGGTCTCCACGCCGATGCAGGCCGACCTGCACTACACCTACGACCCGGTCGGAAACGTCACGGCCATCGCCGACACCCCGCTGGACCGGCCGGCGGACAACCAGTGCCTGCGGTACGACCATCTCCGCCGGCTCACCGAGGCGTGGACGCCGGCCGGCACCTGCGCCGCCGCCCCGAGCACCGACGCGCTGGCCGGTCCGGCGCCGTACTGGCAGTCCTTCACCTACGACGCCGTCGGCAACCGGCGCAGCGACACCCAGCACGCCGCCGCCGGCGACACCGTGCGCACCTACACGTACCCGGCACCGGGAGCCCCCCAGGCGCACGCGGTGACCTCGGTCGCCGCCACCGGCCCGTCCGGAACCCGGCAGGACACGTACGGCTACGACCCGACGGGCAACGTGACCGCCCGGCCCGGCCAGCAACTGGACTGGGATCTCGGCGGCCAACTGACCAAGGTCACCGGTACGGGCGGCGACACCGAGTTCGGCTACGACGCCGACGGCGGCCGGCTGATCCAGCGCGATTCGACCGGCAGCACCCTCTACCTCGACGGTCAGGAACTCCGGTTGACCGCCGCGACCGGCAGCCTCACGGGCACCCGGTACTACGGCCTCGGCGGCGACACCGTCGCCGTGCGTACCGGGTCCGGGCTGACCTGGCTGGCCAGCGACGACCAGGGCACCGCGCAGGTCGCCGTCGACAGCGGCACCCAGCGGGTGACCCGCCGCCGGCAGACGCCGTTCGGGGTGCCGCGCGGTACCGCCGTCGCCTTCCCGGGCGGGAAGGGATTCGTGGGCGGCACCGTCGACGCCGCGATCGGGACCACGCATCTCGGCGCCCGCGAGTACGACCCCGTCCTCGGCCGGTTCATCTCGGTCGACCCGTTGGTCGCGCCCGGGGATCCGCAGCAGCTCAACGCGTACACCTACGCGGTGAACAACCCGGCCACCTACAGCGACCCGACCGGGCTGCGCCCGGAGGACAAGCCGGGCTACTGCGTGGTCTGGCGGGGCGACTGCGGTTTCCACCCGGTGGAGGACGCGCACGTGCCGAGCGGGTCCTACACGCCGGAGCAGGTGCAGCGGGTGAAGGGCCAGGGGCGGGCGCCACAGTCGTCGTGCAACCGGCACGGCGACTGCCAGGCCGGCAAGCGGGGACAGAGCCAGGCCCAGCGCAACGTGCAGGCGGCCAAGCGCAAGCCGCCGGCGCCCAAGCCCATCCCCCAACTGGCCCCGCCGCCGAAGCGTGGCTCGTGGTCGGCCGGGTTCTGCCTCGGCGCCGACTTCCAGTTCCTCTACGGTCACGGCGGCGAGTCGTGCCTGGTCGTCGACGGCCTGGGCATCGGCTGGGCGACCGGCCAGAAGGACTACTACGGGCCGGGGATCGGGTTCGCCACGACCGTCGGACTCAAGGGGGCCAACACCGACATCACCGGGCTCGCCGGCGGGGAGACCGCGTTCGGCGGGGACGTGCGCCTGGGCCCGGCCGAGTTCGGCGCCGAGGGCGCGGTCAGCGACGACGGCAGCATCTCCGGCGGCGTGTCGGCCGGACCGGGCGCCGGCATCGGCTACAGCGGGTACGCCGCGCGGGGCGAGTCGCAGTCCGGGTACTACCTCCGGTGGGACCAGCCCCCGGCGCCGAACCCGTTCGGCGGCTCGGGCGAGACCAGTTACGGCACCGGCGACAACTGCTGCGTACCCGGCCTCTGACGGCGACCGGGCTGCGGGCCGCTCCGGCGGCCACGGAGGCGGGAGCCGCACCGCGGTGAGGGGCGGGGCGGCTCCCGGGGGGAGACGGAGAGCGGCGGGGCGGCGCCCCGCCGCTCTCCCTACGCCCGGACGGCCCGCGGGCGGGCGCCCGGCGCCGGAGCCCGGATTCGTCGGTGGCGTGTGCCATCGTGTCCGGTGTGGAGTTCGGTCTGCTCGGCCCGTTGCGGGTGTCCCGGGGCGACCGGGAGCTGTGGATCCGCCCGGGTGGCCAGCGCACCCTGCTCGCCGTGCTGCTGCTGCGGGCGAACGGGATCGTCCCGGTCGACGAGCTCGTGGAGCGGCTCTGGGACACCGTGCCGCCGCCGAAGCCGAAGGCCGCGCTGCACGCGCAGGTCGCCCGGCTGCGGCGGGCGCTCGGTACACCCGATCCGATCGAGACGGTGCCCGCCGGCTATCGCATCTCGCTCGAACCCGGCCAGCTGGACCTGGAGCGGTTCGACGCCCTGGTCCGCCACGCCGCCGCCACCGGGGCGCCGGACGAGCAGTCCCGGCTGCTCTCCGAGGCGCTGGGCCTGTGGCGCGGTCCGGCGCTGATCGACGTGGCCTGCGAGGCGCTGCACCGGGACGTGGTGCCCGCGCTGGCCGAGCGCCGGGCGCAGGCCCTCGAACGGCGCATCGACGCGGACCTGCGCCTGGGCCGGCACGCCGAGCTGCTGCCGGAGCTGCGCGCGCTGACCGCGGAGTACCCCCTGCGGGAGCGGTTCTGGGGCCTGCTGATGGTCGCGCTGTACCGGTCCGGACGGCAGGCCGAGGCGCTGGAGGCGTACCGGACGGTCCGCCGGCTCCTGGTCGACGTGCTCGGGGTCGAGCCCGGCCCGGAGCTGCGCCGGCTGGAACGCGGCGTGCTCGCCAACGACCCGGAGCTGCAGCAGCCCGCCCCCGCCGCGCCGCCGGTGGTGCCGGAGAGCTGGGCACCGCAGTACCAACTCCCCCGCGAGGCGACCGGGGTCGTCGGCCGGGACCACCTCGTCGACGAGCTGGTCGACCGGCTCACCGGTCCCGAGCCGGTGCCAATGGTCGCGATCCACGGCGGCGCCGGGGTCGGCAAGTCGACCCTGGCGGTCCGGGTCGCCCACCGGGTGGCCGCGTCCTTCCCGGACGGCCAGTGGTTCGTCCGCCTCGACGGCGCGGAGCGCGGCGGTCGGGACCCGGCCGACGTCCTCGGCGAGCTGCTGCTGGCCGCCGGGGTGCCGCCGGCCATGATGCCGCGCGGCGGGTCGGCCCGGGCGTCCGCGCTGCGGGCCCGACTCGCCGGCCGCCGGGTCCTGCTGCTGCTCGACGACGCCGCCGACGCCGCCCACGCCGAGCACCTGCTGCCGGGCACGGCGGGCAGCGCCGTCCTGGTCACCAGCCGCCGTGACCTGCGCGGCCTGGCCGTGCGGCACGGCTCGTACGGGCTGGCCCTGCCGGTGCTCTCGGCCGAGGCGGGCGGGTCGCTGCTGACGACGGCGCTGGGGACCGACCGTACCGCGGCCGAGCCCGAGGCCGTCGCGGAACTGGTCGAGCTCTGCGCCCGGCTGCCGCTGGCGCTGCGGATCGCGGCGGCCAACCTCGACCTGGACCGGGGGCGCTCGATCGCGGGCTACGTGACCCGGCTGCGCGAGGGTGACCGGCTCAGCCGCCTCCAGGTCGCCGGCGACTCGGGCGCGGCCGTACGGGCCGCCTTCGACCTGTCGTACCGGGGCCTCGACCCGGCCGTCGCCCGGACGTTCCGGCTACTCGGCCTGATCCCCGGCCCCGATTTCACCGCCGAGGCGGCGGCGGTACTGCTGGGCTGCGCCGAGCCCGAGGCCGAACGGCTGCTGGAGACGCTGGCCGCGACCAGCCTGATCCAGCGGCAGGGCCCCGACCGGTACCAGTTCCACGACCTGCTCCGGCTCTACGCCGCCGAGCGGGCGCGGGCCATTGAGGGCCCCGCCGAGAGCGGCGAGGCGCTGCGCCGGCTGCTGGCGTACCAGCTCGCCCGGGTCGACCGCGCGGTGGCCGTGCTCTACCCGTCGATGGGCCGGATCCCCCGCCCCGAGGTCCCCGGCCCGGAGTTCGGCGGCCACCGGGAGGCGCTGGCGTGGCTGGACGCCGAGCGGGTCAACCTGGTGGCGTCCGCCCGGCACGTCGCCAGCCACGGCCCGGCGGAGCTGACCTGGCACCTGGCCGACGCGCTGCGGGGCTACCTCGCGGCCCGGCGCCTCGACGACGACTGGGAGCACGTGGCCACGGCGGGGCTGGCGGCGGCGGAGGCGGCCGGAGAGCTGTACGCGCAGTCGGCGATGCACCACAGCCTGGGGCTGCTGCACGGCTACCGCGCGGAATATCCCCCGGCCCACGACCACTACCAGCGGGCCATCGCGCTGCGCCAGGCGGCCGGCCGGGCCGACGCCACCGGACCGCTCTACAACAACCTCGGCATGCTCTACACCTCTCGGGGCATGAACGACGAGGCGATGGAGTGCTTCCGGCAGGGCATCGCCGTCGAGCGGTCCCGGCAGGCCCCGATCGGCATGGCGACCAAGCTCGCCAACCTGGCCACCGTCGAGTTCGCCGGCGGTGACCTGCACGCCGCCGTCGCGCACCTGCGGGAGGCCGCCGCGCTCCAGGTGGCGGCGGGAAAGCCACGGAGCCCGCACGTGCGGTTCACCCTCGGCCAGTGCCTGCACCGGCTGGGCGACACCGACGCCGCCGCGGTCGAGCTGGCCGAGGCGCTCGCCCTCAGCCGGGAGACGGGGCAGGGCCTGCCGGCCGCCTACTCGCTGTACGGGCTCGGCGAGCTGCACTGCGACCTCGACGACCTCGACGGCGCGGCCGAGTACGCCGCCGCCGCGCTGGCCCTGGCCCGGGAGATCCGCAGCCCCGCCGCGGAGATCGACGCGCTGACCGTGTCGGGTGTCGTACAGCGCCGCCGAGGAGACCACCTGCAGGCGATCGCGCTGCACACCCGGGCGCTCGACCTCGCCCGGACGACCGACGAGCGGCGGGCCGGCGCCATCACCCAGGTGGGGCTCGCCGCCGCGCTGGCCGAGTCGGGCCAGCCGGGGCCGGCGCTGGAACACGCGCGGGCGGCCCTGGCGGCAACCCGCCGCTACGGCTACCGGGTGTCGCAGGCCCGCGCGCTGGCGGTGCTCGTCCGGCTGTACGGGGCCACGGGGGCCACGGCCGAGGCGGCCGAGGCGGCCCGGCAGGCGGTGGCCCTGCACGAGGCCACCGGCTACCGTCCGCCCCGCTTCGAGGCCGAGATCCTCCGCGCCGCGCTGGGATGAGCGCGACGGGCGACGGACCGACGGCCCCGAGGCGTCGCGGCGGCCTTCGAACGGGCGTGGCCCGGGTCGGGGAGCCCACCGTGGGATCTCACCCACGGTGGGCTCGGCGTCAGTCGTCGATCGCCTGGTAGAGCGTGGTCCAGAAGTCGAGGAACGCCTGCGTCGCGTCCGGGGTGGTCGCCCCGACCTGGGTGCAGAGGATGCCGATCAGTCCCTTCTCCGGATCGGCGTAGGTCGAGGTGCCGCTGCCGCCGTCCCAGCCGAACTGGCCGACCGACGCGTAGTCGCCGCGGTAGGTGCGCACCGCCATCCCGAAGCCCCAGCCGCCGTGCTGTCCCTGGCCGAACGACACGTGGACGTTGTCGCGGGCCAGGGCGGTGCGGGCGGCCGTCTGTTCGGGCGTGAGCCGGTTGGTGGTCATCAGCTCGACGGCGGGCCGGGACAGGATCCGCCCACCCTCGTGCACGCCGTGGTCGAGCAACATCCGGAAGTACGCGTGGTAGTCGTCGACGGTGGACACCAGTCCGCCGCCACCGCCCTCGAACGCCGGAGGCGCGCTCCACCGCCCGCCGACGGCCTCGTCCCAGACGAGGAACTCCCCGGTCCGCGGGTCGGGGGCGTAGAGGGTCGGCAGTCGGTCGATCTTGTCGGCGGGTACGTGGAAACCGGTGTCCTTCATGCCGAGCGGCCCGAAGACGCGTTCCCGCAGGAACGTCTCGAACGACTGGCCGGTGACCCGGGCGACCAGCACGCCGAGCAGATCGCTGCTGATCTGGTACTGCCACCGCTCCCCGGGCTGGTACATCAGCGGAAGCGTGCCGAGGCGCCGCATCCACTCGTCCGGCCCGGGCATCGGCTCCGGCAGGTTCGGCGTGAGGCCCTGCGCGAAGACCTCGTTCATGATCGGGGTGCCGATCACCGTCATGTCCATGCCGAGCCCGAACGTGGAGGTCAGCACGTCCCGTACGGTGATCGGCCGGCGCGCCGGCACCGTGTCGTCCAGCGGCGCGTCGATCCGGGTCAGTACCCGCCGGTCCGCCAGCTCGGGCAGCCACGGCAGCACCGGATCGTCCAGCCGCAGCCGGCACTCGTCGAGCAGGACCATCGCCGCGGCGATCGAGACCGGCTTGGACGTCGAGGCCATCCGGAAGATGGTGTCCCGGCGCATCGGCGCGCCACCGTCGTGACGCATCGTCCCGATCGTCTCGACGTGCGTCTCGTCGCCCCGGCTGACCAGGGCGACCAACCCGGGGATCTTCCCGGAATCGACATGCCGTGCCAGTACGTCGCGCAGCCTGCGCAGTCCCGCTCCGGAGAGGCCGCCGTGCTGGTCGGTGCGGTTGAGGGACATGGTGGTGTGCTCCTTCGATCGAACAGAGTGATGGTGGAGCGCGATCCTTTTCGCGCCCGGGTGTCCTGGGTCGTGGGGTCGGGTCGCCCGGAGGGGATCTCTCGCCCGGGCGACCCGGCCGTGGTGCGAGAGCGGACGGTCAGCAGCCGAGCCGGTCGGCGATCACGTCCAGCACCTGCCGCAGGTCGCGCGACATGCGAGCGCGCAGGCCGATCTCGGCGATCCCGGCCGTGAAGCCCGGATGGCCGGGGAGGACCCGGTGGACGCGATGGGTCACCCGGGTGCCCGAGGGGCAGGCGTCGACCTCGTGCACCCCGGCGTACCAGCTCTGCACCGCCAGCCTGGACCGGGCCGGATCCACCTGGATCTCCACCGGCTCGACCGACCCGGCGAACTCGGCCCGGTACCCGCCGGTGCCGGACCCGGCCACCACGGTCATCGCCCCGTGTCGTGCCGCCGAGGCCCTGGCCAGCACCAGCAGGTTGTCGTCGCCGACCCGTCCCTCGGCGACGGTGAACAGGAGCTCGGCGACCGCCGGGACGGGCGCGGCGAGCGTCCCGTGTACCTCCCAGCGGGCGGGCAGCGCGTCCAGTTCGGCGAGCAACGAAGGCGTCGTGTGCATGGCGAGGAGCCTCGCGGCGGCGGCCTGTCCCCCACAACCCGTACCGCGCCGTGCGGGACGCGCGAGGTCCCAGCGGTACCCGGCTGAGCTGCGCCGTCACCACGGCCGACGGCCGCCTCGCGGGTGTCCCGGGACGGGACGGGACACCCCGGGCCACCCCTCCGGGACGGCTCGGGAGATCCGGGCCACGTCCCGGGACGGCTCGGGAGATCCGGGCCACCTCCCGGGGACGGGCTCGGGACACCCCGGCCAGACCCCCGGGGACGGGATCAGGAGACGCGGGCCAGCCCGGTACGCGCCGCGGCCACCACGTAGTCGAGGCCGTGCCCGGTGCCGATTTCCAGCGCCGTCCGGAAGTGGCCCGCCGCGGCGTCCGGGTCCCCCGTCGCCAGGCACGCCTCCGCGTACGGCAAGAGGCCGCGCACCATCCGATGCGGCTCGCCGGCCCGTTCGAGAATCCGCATGGCCTCGGCGTGCCGGGCCTCCGCCTCCTCGGTGCGGCCGAGGTGGCGCAGGGCGACGGCGGTGTCCGTGAGGCTGGCCGCCTCGAGCACCGGATGGCGGGTCGCCCGGTTGAGCGCGACGGCCTGTTCGGCGAAGTCGAGGGCGGTCGGAGCGTCGCCCAGGCCGAGTGCCGCCCGGCCGAGCACGTCCAGGCACATGCGCTCCGTCTGCCGGTCCAGCCCGTGCGCGGTCTCGATCACCTCCGAGACGACCTGGCGGGCCTCGGCGTACCGTCCGAGCTGCACCAGCGCGTGGCCGAGACCGGTACGCACCCGCACCAGGACGGCGGCCTCGCGGGGTGACAGCAGCGCGGTCGCCTCACGCAGGAGTTCCACGGCGCCCTCGGCGTCGCCGGTGTACAGCCGGATGTCCGCCAGTTGCAGGAGCGTGAGGGCCTCGCTGACGACGTCACCCTCCGCGGCCATCAGCACGCGGACCGCCGCCAGCTCCGGCGCCGCCTCCGCCAGCCGGCCGACGCGCAACAGTACGGCGCCCAGCAGGTACCGGTGCGAGGCGAGCAGGCGACGGTCGCCGAGCCTTTCGGCGGCGGGCATGCTGGCCTCCAGTCCGCGCCACAGTTGACCCGTGCCACCGCGACGCGCCTCGGAGATCGTGGCGAGCTGGGCGAGCCCGACCGCCGGCGCGTCGATGCGCAGCTCCACGGCGAGCGAGAACGTCGCGGTGACGTTGGCCCACTCGGCGTTCATCCAGTCGACGACCCTGTCGTAATCGGAGAGGTCGGGCAGCGCGGGAGGCGGCTGCGACACGGTGATCGGCAGCGGGATGAGGATCTCGACCAGCTTCTTCACGGCCAGCATGCCGCTGAGGTAGTAGTCGGCCAGCCGGGCGATCGGCGGTACGGGGTCGGCGGCGGCCTCCTCGGCGCGGGCGGCCTGCCGCAACAGGTCGTGCATCCGGTAACGACCCGCCGCCGGCTCCTGGAGCAGATGGACGTCGACCAGGTCCTCCAGCAGGGAACGGGCGTTGGCCAGCGGGATTCCGGCCAGGGCGGCGGCGCCGAACGCGTCGACGTCCTCGCCCGGTACCAGCCCCAGCAGCCCGAACATCCGCCGCTGGGCGGGGTCGAGCTGCCGCAGCGACATCTCGAACACGTCCGACACTGTCAGCTCGCCCTCGCGCAGCCGTTCCACCAGGGTGTCGAGCGTCCAGGCGGGCCGGTGCCGCAGCCGCGCGGCGGCCACCCGGATGGCCAGCGGCAGATTGCCGCAGCGGCGCAGCACCTCGCCGACGTCACCGGGCCGGGCCCCGCCCGCGGATTCGACGAAGAGCTCCGCCGCCTCCCGGGTCGGTAGCACGTCCAGCGAGATCGGCTGGACGCCGTCCAGCTCCACCATCCGGCGGCGGCTGGTCACCACGACGAAGCTCTGGCCGGCACCGGGCAGCAGGTCGCGTACGTGGTCGGCGTCGGCCGCGTTGTCCAGCAGGACGATCGCGCGTCGGGTCGACAGCTCCGACCGCCACAGCGCCGCCCGCTCGGCGACCCCGTCGGGAATTCCGCCGGGCGGCAGCCCCAGCGCGGCCAACAGCACCCGCAGCGCCTCCGCGGGTTCGACCCGCTCCCGGCCGGGGGTGAAGCCGTGCAGGTCCAGGTAGAGCTGGCCGCCGGGGAAGTCGGCGGTCAGCAGGTGCGCGGCGTGTACGGCCAGCGCCGACTTGCCCACCCCGCCCATGCCGTCGATCGCCACCACCGACGCGCTCCGCGCGGCGCCGAGGAGGGCGTCCAACTCCGCCCGGCGGCCGGTGAAGGCGGTGACGTCGTGTGGCAGATCGTTGCGCACCGTGGGCGTGGCGACCGGGCTCGGCTGGGGCCCGTCCTTGGCCCGCTCCCACACCTCGCGCAGCGGCCTGGGGTCACGACCGGCCGCCCGGCAGAGCGCGACCACCGTCGGCCAGGGTGGGACCGCCTGGCCGGAGAAGTAGCGCGACAGCGAGGAGCTGCTGACGTGGATGTCCCGGGCCAGCTCGCGCAGGCTCCGCCCGGTCAGGTCACGCAGCTGCCGCAGCCGCACCGCCAGCTCTTCGCGCACTCTTGCCAGCCCTTCTCCAGCTTCCGGCGCTGATCGTAGATGGCGCGGAGTGCGCCCGGGACCGGCACGGGGCCGGCCCGGTCTCCGCCGGTCCGCCGATCGTCGCGTCACTCTCCGGAGCGGCCCCGGAGCCGGGAGCACGGATACCGACGCCCGAGGGGGACTTTTATTCATTCATGTAAAAGTTCCGTTGTATCGATGGAAAGTGATAGTGTCGGCGATCGATCTTCCGTGTTGCGAGATCGTTCTGACCGGTTCACGGGAGGAAAGTCGCACGCCTGCCTCCCGGCCGGGATCCGCACTGCTCAGGAGGAACCGTGACCGCACCCATCCGCCGGCAGCCGCGCGGTCGAGCCGCGCTCGCCGCCGCGGCTGCCGCCCTGGCGGCCCTGCTCGCCGCGATCCCCGTCACCCCGGCCACGGCCGCGCCCGGCGCCGCCGACATCCCGCCCCAGGAACCCGGCGTCACCCTGCGCTCGTTCGACATGGGCACGCCGCTGTCGGCGCTCTGCACCCTCAAGCCGGCGCAGACGCCGAACGTCGACAAGCTCATGCCGCAGGTCAACTGGACCACCACGGACGAGTTCGGCCTCTCCGACCGGTTCATCAGCCACGTCCTCGCCAACCTCACCGTGCCCGCCGACGGCAGCTACACGTTCCGGCTCACCAGCGACGACGGGTCGCGGCTGACCATCGGCGACCAGCTCGTCGTCGACCACGACGGCCTGCACGGCGAGACCGCCAAGGAGGGGTCGGTCACCCTGACCGCCGGCCCGCACCCGCTGTTCGTCGAGTTCTTCGACAACGGCGGCGGCCAGGTACTGCGGCTCGAATGGCGTACCCCCGGCACCGACGAGTTCGTGCTCGTGCCGAACTCCGCGCTGAGCACCGACGCGGGCGTCGTACGCGTCACGGCGCCCGGGTGGAAGTACTGCGAGGGCGCCACCGACTCGGCCGGCGACGGCCTCCCCCTCGACCGGGTGCACCCCGGCTACACCCTTACCGACCTGCGCCCCGAAGGGTTCCGGCCACAGGTCACCGGCATGGCCTTCCGGCCCGACGGCGACCTGCTGATCTCGACCTGGGGCGGCACCGACAACGCGACCGGCGAGGTCTACGTGGTCGAGGGCGTCACCGGCCGGACCGACCCGGGGCTGGTGACGTACCGCCGGTTCGCGGACGGGCTGCGCGAACCCCAGGGCCTCGCGGTGGTCGACGGCACCGTGTACGTCAGCCAGAAGCACGAGCTGACGGCCCTGCGCGACACCGACGGGGACGGCGCCGCCGACGAGCGCCGGACGGTCGCCACCTGGCCGTGGGGCGGCAACTTCCACGAGTTCGCGTTCGGCCTGCTCTACCGGGACGGGTACTTCTACCTCAACCTGTCGGTCGCCATCAACCAGGGCGGCGCCACCACCGTCCCCCAGCCCGCACCGAACCGGGGTACCTCGATCAAGGTGAACGCCCGGACCGGGAAGATCACGTACGTCGCCGGCGGGCTGCGCACGCCGAACGGGATCGGCTGGGGCCCGCGGGGCGAGGTCTTCGTCACCGACAACCAGGGCGGCTGGCTACCCGCCTCCAAGCTGGTCGAGATCAGGCAGGGGGCGTTCTACAACCACTACACCACCCCGGCGGGGCCGTTCGACGCCAGGCCGGTGACGCGTCCCGTGGTCTGGCTTCCGCAGAACGAGATCGCCAACTCGCCGTCCACCCCGGTGCTGCTGAAGCAGGGGCCGTACCGGGGGCAGCTGGTCGTCGGCGACGTGACCTACGGCGGCCTGCAGCGCGTGTTCCTCGAACAGGTCGAGGGCCGGTACCAGGGCGCGGTGTTCCGGCACACGCAGGGCCTGGAGTCCGGCGTCAACGAGGTGACCCTCGGTCCGGACGGCTCCCTCTACGTCGGCGGTCTGGGCGCCGGCGGCAACTGGGGCCAGGAGGGCAAGCTCACGTACGGTCTGCAGAAGCTCACCCCCAACGGCACCTCCGTGTTCGAGGTCAAGCAGATGCGCGCGTCGCATGTCGGCTTCGAGCTGGAGTACACGGAGCCGCTGTCGGCCGAGACCGCTCGGGAACTCGCCGACGCCTACCAGGTGACGCAGTGGCGCTACGGCGCGACGAGCCAGTACGGCGGGCCCAAGCTCGAACTGGAGACGCTCGACGTCGCCCAGGCCGAACTGTCCCGCGACCGCCGTACCGTCCGGCTCACCATCCCGGGCCTGCGGGAGAACCGGGTGGTGCACGTACGCTCACCACGGCCGTTCACCTCGGCCGACGGCGAGGAGCTGTGGAACACTGAGGCCTGGTACACGCTCAACGAGATCCCGGGGCGCGTGATGCAACCGCAGACCTTCTTCGAGGCCGAGGAGGGCCGGACGGCCGGCGTCGGCATGGCCACCGACCACGCCGCCTACTCCGGCGCCGGCTTCGCCGCCGGGTTCGCCGAGAACGGCTCGTCGACCAGCATCGCCGTCGACGTGCGGGAGGCCGGAGACTACGACCTGGCGATGCGCTACAGCAACGGCCCGAACCCCTACTCCGGCGAGAAGCAGCTGAGCCTCTACGTCAACGGTGAACGGGTGGGGCAGACTGTCTTCCCGTCCACCGTGACCTGGGAGGAGTGGGGCACGGTCAGCACGGCGGTGCGCCTGGACAAGGGCCGGAACGTGATCGAGTACCGCAAGGAGGCCGCCGACTCCGGACACGTGAACCTGGACGTGCTCGCGGTCCGGCCACACGGCGAGCGGATCACCCTCTTCGACGGCCGGGATCTCACCGAGTGGCAGCACACCGACGGCCGCGAACCCGAGTGGACCGTCGCGAACGGCGCCATGACGGTGCGCAACGGCGACCTGCGTACCGTGCAGGGCTTCGGTGACTTCCGCCTGCACGTCGAGTTCAACCTGCCGCTGTACCCGCCGGACGTGACCGGCCAGGCGCGCGCCAACAGCGGCGTGTACCTCCAGGACCGCTACGAGATCCAGGTGCTCGACTCGTTCGGCATCGACCCGCCGCAGGTCAACGACGCGGCGGCCATCTACAACCAGAAGGCTCCGGACGTGAACGCGGCGCGACCGCCCGAGACCTGGCAGACGTACGACATCGTCTACCGGCAGGCCCGCTACGACGCGGCCGGCAACAAGGTGGAGAACGCGCGCGTCACCGTCGGGTGGAACGGCGTCACCGTGCACGACGACGTCGAGATCCTCGGCCCCACCGGCGGCAGCCGACCGGAGGGTCCGGCCTCGGGCGCCATCCGCCTGCAGGACCACGGCAACCCGGTCCAGTACCGCAACATCTGGGTCGAGCCGCTCGACCGCTAGCTCCCCCCGGCCGCGGAACGGGCGGCCGGGCCGTGTACCGGCCCGGCCGCCCGTTCGCGTCAGACGCGCGTCCGGCGCTTGGTTAGGGCTCCGTCGCTCCGGCGCGCGTCCCGGGACGCGTGCCGGCCGCGCCGGGTACGGACGTCGTATCGTGCCTGTTCGTCGCGGCGTGCGCGCCGGTCGCGGCCGCGTCGTGCGCGCCGGTCGCGGCCGCGTCGAGTGCCGGCACGAGCGGAACCAGCGCGGCCCGGACGAGCTCCGGCAGCGACCCGGACGGCACGACGAAACCGGGCATCGACGGCACCTCGCTCGCGGCCCGCAGCCACTGCCGAAGGGCCACCTTGGCAGCCGCGGCGACGCTGGCGGCGAGCACCCGGGCGGTCAGGCGGTCGACGCCCCGGCAGCGTTCGACGATGGCTCCGGCGAGCGCACCCTCGATCGTGGTCGCGGTCTCGACGTAACAGGCGCGCAGCGCGGAACTGTTCGCGATCATCAGCAGCGCGCCGCGAGGGTGGTCGCCCGGATCGCCGTACAGGGCCACGACGGCGTCGACGACGGCCTCGCCGAGGCTCCCCTCGGCCGGGTGGGCCGCCACGGCCGCCGCGACCCGGGCCGCACGATCTTCGACGATCCCGGCGACGATCGCCTGCTCGCGGCTGGAGAAGTAGTTGTTGTAGGTCCTGGGCGAGACCCCGGCCGCCTCGGCGATCTCCTCGACGCGGACGTTCTCGGGCCCGCGCTCCAGCGCGAGGCGCAGCGCCGCCGCCCGCAGCGCCTCTCGGGTGGCCCGCTTCTTCCTCTCCCGCAGGCTCGGTTCACCGGTCACGGTTCGCACTGTGCCAGATAGAGTGCGTGTACGCAATCTTGCGTGCACGCAATATTCTGCGTACGGTCCCTCCTCATCCCCGACCACCGACCGGAAGGAACGACATGCGCGCCAAGGGCATCGCGTACGACACCGGCTTCGTCAGCGACGGCGTCAACTCGCGGGAACGCCTCGACCCCGAGACGGTCCGGCGCGAGCTGACCATCATCCGGGACGACCTGCACTGCAACGCGGTCCACCTCGTCGGCGCCGACCCGCGGCGCCTGGAGTTCGCCGCCCGCACCGCCGCCGAACTCGGACTGGAGGTGTGGCTCTCGCCGTACCCGCTGGACCTGGACCCCGACCAGATCCTCGCGCTGTTCCTGGACTGCGCCGAACGGGCGGAGCGACTGCGCGCGGCGGGCGCCCGGGTGGTGTTCGTCGCCGGCGTCGAACTCAGCATCATGAACCGGGGGTTCGTCGACGGCGACCGTCTCGACGAGCGCCTCGGCCGCCTGCTGGCGGACCCGGACGGCCGCGCCGAGCGGATAACCGCGCTCCGCTCGCGCCTCGACCGGTTCCTCCGCACCGCCGTGGCGGCGATCCGGGAACGCTTCCACGGCAAGGTCACCTACGCCGCGATCCCGTTCGAGGGCGTCGACTGGACGCTGTTCGACTTCGTGACCCTCGAACTCATCCGGTCCGCCGAGGTCGCCGACCGGTTCCGCGACGGCGTACGCGATCTCGTCGCGCAACCCAAGCCGGTCGCCGTCACCGGCTTCGGCACCGCGACGTGGCGCGGCGCGGGTGACGTCGCGCCGCGCAGCATGGAGATCGTCGAGTACGACCCGGAGACCCGCACACCGCTGCGGCTGAACGGGCCGTACGAGCGCGACGAGGCCGGCCAGGCGGCCTACCTGCGTGAGCTGCTCGAAATCTTCGACAGCGAGGGCGTCGACAGCACCTTCGTACACCTCTTCGCGCTCCACAACTTCCCCCACCGGCCCGACGGCGATCCCCGCGACGACCTCGACCTCGCCAGCCTGGGGATCGTCAAGATCCTCGAAGGCCGCACCGGCGGCACCTACCCCGACATGCCCTGGGAGCCGAAGGCCGCCTTCGCCGCGATCGCCGAGCACTACTCCCGCCCATCGGCGCCGACCAACCCCTGACACCCCGGCAGAAGATCTTGCGAACGAGATCCGGGGTCGGGAGGATCGTGTCGTGACGCACTCGGCGACGTTCCTGCGGGGGTGCCTGCTCCGGGCCGGGCTACGCGAGGTCGTCACGGTGGAGCCGACGACGGGTGGGCTCGCGGCGCTCGCGGGCATAGCCACCCGCCGGGACGCGCCGCCGGTCTTCGTCAAGGCCCTCGCCGACCCGCCGGCCGACGACGTCTTCGTGGCGGAGGCCGAAGGGCTGGCCGCCCTGCGCGAGCAGGGCGGCGTGGCGACACCCGAGGTGATCCTGGCCGACCGAGAACTGCTGGTGCTGTCGGTGCTACGACCCAGGCCGCCCAGCGAGGTCTTCTGGGAGCGGTTCGCGCACGTACTCGCCCGCCTGCACACGAGCACCATCCATCCGCGCTTCGGATGGCACCGGGACAACTGGCTGGGGCGCCGCCGGCAGACCAACGCCTGGAACGACGACGGCTTCGCGTTCTTCGCGGAGCACCGGCTGCTTCGGTGGCTCGGGCAGCCCCGCGTCGAGGCGGCGCTCGACCGGGGCGACCGGGCGGCGCTGGAGCGGCTGTGCCACCGGCTGCCCGACCTGCTGCCGGACCGGCCGGCCTGCCTGACCCACGGCGACCTGTGGGCGCAGAACGTCCTGGCCACTCCCGACGGGCAGCCCGCGCTGATCGACCCGGCGGTGTCGTACCTGTGGGCCGAGGTCGACCTCGCGCATCTGTGGTCCACCTCGCCCCCGCCCGAGGCGCACCGGTTCTTCGCGGTCTACGCGGAGCTGACCTGCCTCGGCCGCGACTGGCCGGCCCGCATGCCAATAATCCAGCTGCGACAACACCTCGCCGTGCTGGCCCAGTTCGACGACGACTGGGGCGCGGCCGACCAGATCCGCGCCACCCTCGCCCCGTTCCGGACCCGAACCTGACAAGGCCCGTCCGTTCAGGCCGACGGCGGGTCGGCGGTGATCCGGGCGAGCGTGCGTCGGCCCATCCGACTCATGGCGGGGTTGGTCCGTTCGTAGTACCAGACCACCCCCATCGCCTGCGCGAAGGCCCACGCCCGGCCGCGTTCCCATTCGAGATCGTCACAGCCGAGCCGCTCCCGGAGCGCCCGGCGCGGCCCGGACTCCAGCAGGTGCCACGCCCCCACGAGGTCGAGGGCCGGGTCGGCCGGGCCCAGTCCGCCCACGTCGAGCACCCCGGCCAGCCGCCCCTCGGCGACGAGGACGTTGCCCGGGATGAGATCACCGTGGGTCATCCGGTCCGGGGTGTCGCCGCGCGGCAACTCCCGCAGCACCGCCCAGGTCCGCCGGAGCAGCGGAACGTCCAGCAGCGTCTCGCTGTGCCGGAAGCAGGTCTCCATCCACTCGTCGTGTGCCGGTAGCTCACCCCCACGGCCCTGGCCCTCGAAGGTACGTCCCCGGGTGTCGATGGCGCGCACGTCACGGACGAACTCGGCCAGATCGTGCGCGAACGCGACGGAGTCACCGGGGTCCTCGTCGGCGGCTATCACACCGGGTAGCCACGTCTGTACCGACCACGGCAGCGGGTAGTCGCCGCCTGGTTCGCCGATCGCGACCGGCTCGGGGCTGGGAGACCGGGTACGCCCGAGCAGCTCGCGGGCCGCCGCCGCCTCGCGCTCCAACCAGCGCCGCGCGGCCGCGACCTCCTGCGGCTGGAGGGGGAACCGGGCCGTGAACCGTTCGCCGATACGGAAGATGGCGTTGACCGTTCCGGGCGAGGCGACGGGCCTGACCGCCAGGCTCCGCCACTCGGGGAACTGGGCGTCCACCAGCTCACGGACGGTCTCGGGGGTGACGTCGAGCTGACCTTCGTGCATCGGCACGTCCGGCAGCCTGCGCCTCCCGACGGGTGGTCGCAAGCGGATTAGGCGGCAGGACACGGCCTGGCACCGGGCCGGTGCCTCGGCCGGCCGCCGGGGCCGGCACTGGGATACTGCCCGCCGTGACGGTCAAGGCGCTCATCTTCGACTTCGACGGCCTGCTGATGGACACGGAGACCACGCTGCTGGAGAGCTGGCGCTGGGAGTGGCGGCGGCACGGCCTGGAACTCGACCCGGCCGGCTTCTTCGCCGACCACGGCGGCGACGCCAACGAGCCGCGGTACGCCGCGCTCGCCGCGGCCGTCGGACCGGCGTACGACCGGGACGTCAGCCACGCGCTGCGGATGGCGCACCGGGCGGAGTTGAATGCCGCGCTGGAGCCCGCGCCCGGCGTCGTCGGCTGGCTGGACCGGGCCGCGGAGCGGGGACTGCGGCTGGCGGTGGCGAGCAGTTCGCCGCTCACCCACGTGGGCGCGATGCTGGACCAGGCCGGGCTGCGGGAGCGGTTCGAGGTGCTGGCGACCGGCGAGGAGGTGGCGGCGCACAAGCCGGATCCGGCCGTCTACCTGTTGGCGCTGGAGCGGCTCGGGCTGCCTGCGGAGGAGGCCGTCGCGTTCGAGGACACCGCGCACGGCGTCGCGGCGGCACACGCGGCCGGGCTGCGCTGCGTGGCGGTACCGAACCCGTACGCGGACGGCAGCCGCTTCACCGCTGCGGACCTGCTGCTGCCCAGCGCCGCGGACCTGCCCCTGGACGCGGTCCTGGCCCGGCTGGCCGGGCCGGCGGAGCACGGACGCCGAGTGCCCCCGTCGCGCCTCACCCCACCAGCCCCGACTCGTACGCGACGATGACGAGCTGGACCCGGTCCCGCGCGTCGAGCTTGGTCAGCAGCCGGGCGACGTGCGACTTGGCGGTGGCGACGCTGATGAAGAGCTCGTCGGCGATCTCGGCGTTCGAGCGGCCCCGCCCGATCAGCGTGAGCACCTCCCGTTCCCGCTCGGTGACGCCGGCGAGCGACCGGGGCGCCGGCCGCGCGGCCGCCTCGCGCGCGCCGACGAAGTCCGCGATCAGCCGGCGGGTGACGCTCGGCGCGATCAGGGCGTCGCCGGCGGCGACCACCCGGATCGCCGCGAGGATGTCGTCGAGGGCCATGTCCTTCACGACGAACCCGCTCGCACCGGCCCGCAGCGCACCGTGGACGTGGTCGTCCTCGTCGAACGTGGTGAGCACGAGCACCCGCGAGCTGCCCGGACCCTCGGTGATCGCCCGGGTCGCCTGGATCCCGTCCATGCCCGGCATCCGGATGTCCATCACCACCACGTCCGGGTGCAGCTCCCGGACGAGTCGGACCGCCTCCGCGCCCGTGCCGGCCTCGCCGACCACCCGCAGGTCGGCGGTGTCGTCGATCAGCACCCGCAGGCCGGAGCGGACCAGCGGCTGGTCGTCGGCGAGCAGCACGCGCACGCTCATCGGGCCGGCTCCGCGGCGGTACCCGGCCCGTGTCCCGCGGGACGGCTCCCCGGCACGGTCGCCGCGGCGGCCGGCGGGGTCCCGGTCGGCGTACCCGGCTCCGCCGCGTCCGCCGTGGGCACCGCCACGGTCGGCCCGGACAGCTCCGGCAGCGGCAGGGTCGCGGCGACCCGGAACCCGCCCCCGGTACGCGGTCCCGCGTCGAACCGCCCGTGCAGCAGCCCCACCCGCTCGCGCATTCCGGTGAGGCCGTAGCCGGTACCGGGGGCGACGCAGCCCCGCCCCTCGTCGGTGACCTCGATGCCCAGCTCGCCGTCCCGATGGTCGATGATCACCCGGCAGGCGTCGGTGCCGGCGTGCCGCACCACGTTGGTGACCGCCTCCTGCACGACGCGGTACGCGGCGAGCTCGATGTCGCCCGGCAGCAGCCGGGGCCGCCCCGTCCGGCGCAGCTCGATCCGGACGCCGGCCTCGGCGGTGGTGGCGACCAGCCGGTCGAGGTCGGCCAGGCCGGGCGCCGGGGCGGGCGGCGCCGATCCGGCTCCGGGCCCGTCGGGCGACGACTGGCGCAGCCCGACGACGAGCCGCCGCAGCCCGGCGAGGGTGTCCCGGCTGGTGGCCTCGATCGCCCGTAACGCCTTGCCGGCCTCGGCCGGACGCGACTCGATCATGCGGCTGCCCATGCCGGCCTGGATGGCGATGATGCTGACGCTGTGCGCGACCATGTCGTGCAGTTCCCGGGCGATGCGCAGCCGCTCGGCGGTGACCGCCTGCGCCGCGGCCTGGGCGCGCAGCGCCTCGCCGTACCGCCGGCGGGCGCGCACCGAGTTCCCGACCATCCAGGCGATGAGCATGACCAGCGTGGGAATCTCGGGCCGGCTGTTGACGTCGAGCCGCGTCGCGCCGGCGAAGCCGACGGCGATCTCGGCACCGAGCGCCACGACCGCGACGGGTACCGAGACACGGCGTCGCCGGGTCGCGGCGAGGTACGCCACGGCCACGTCGATCGCGGCGATCTGCAGGTAGCGCACGTCGCTCAGGTAGCCCGACTCCCAGGAGTGCACGGTCACGGTCAGGGCGGTCGAGGCGAGCAGCATCAGCGCCAGCGTGACCAGCGGCGCGCGGCGCAGCACCACGGCGGGCAGGGCCATCGCCAGGGCCGGCAGCACGTACCGGAACGAGATCGGCAGCTGCCAGAGGTACAGGGTGTTCTCGTTCCCGCCGTTGACCACCGCGACGAACAGGACCACGGGGAACACCGCGACCGCCGTCCAGCACAGGACCGTCCGCGCCGCCGGCGGTACCCGGTGGCGCAGCGGCGGCCGGAGCGGATGGGTGCTGCCGTTCACGCGGCGAGACTAGCCCGCGCCGGAGGAGGCGGGCATCAGCCCGTGGGCGTACGCCCCGAGGCGGGGCGCGTGCCGCGGTTGCCGCCTCCGGTCCGATGGCCGGGCCCGGGGCCGCCGACAGGATCGGTGGCGTGATCGAAGTCAACGGACTCACCAAGCGCTACGGCCGCAAGACGGCCGTGGACGACCTCTGCTTCACCGTACGGCCCGGGCAGGTCACCGGGTTCCTCGGCCCGAACGGCGCCGGCAAGACGACCACGCTGCGCATGATCCTCGGGCTGGACGCGCCGACCGGCGGTACCGCGACGGTCGGCGGGGTGCCGTTCCGCGACCATCCGCGCGGGCTGCGCCACGCCGGCGCGCTGCTCGACGCCCAGCAGGTGCACGGGGGGCTCACCGCCCGCGCGCACCTGGCCGCCCTGTCCCGTAGCAACCGGCTGCCGGCCCGCCGGGTCGACGAGGTCCTGGCGGAGGTGGGACTGACCGAGGCGGCCCGGCGGCGCGTCGGCGGGTTCTCCCTCGGCATGAAGCAGCGGCTCGGCATCGCCGCCGCGCTCCTGGGCGACCCGCCCGTCCTGATGTTCGACGAGCCGATCAACGGGATGGACCCGGAGGGCGTGCTCTGGGTCCGGCACCTCTTCCGCCGTCTCGCCGCGCAGGGTCGTACGGTCTTCCTCTCCAGCCATCTGATGAGCGAGATGGAGAACACGGCCGACCAGCTCGTGGTCATCGGCCGGGGACGGCTCATCGCCGCCGAGTCCGTACGGAGCTTCGCGGCCCGCGGTAGCCGGCTGCGGGTGGTCGTACGGACGCCGCGCACCGCCGAACTCACCGAGGTGCTGACCCGGGCCGGCGGACGGGTCGAACCGGACGACGGGCCCGGAACCGACCGGCTCGCCGTCACCGGGCTGCCGGCCGAGCGGATCGGCACGCTCGCCCTCGACCACCGCATCGTGCTGCACGAACTGACCACCCGGAGCGCCTCGCTGGAGGAAGCCTTCATGGAGATCACCGCCGACACCGTCGAGTACCTCGCGGGACAGCCCCGATGAGCGCCCCCGCCGCCGTCTCCGCCCCGGCCGGCGTCCGGGCGGTACCCGAGCCGCCCGCCCGATTCCTCGACCTGGTGGCCGCCGAGTGGATCAAGATGCGGTCGCTGCGGTCGACGCCCTGGGTGCTCGTGCTCGTTCCGTTCTTCGTCACCGGCTGTGCCGCGCTCGACGCGCTCTGGGACTACAACAACTTCCCGCGCTACTCCCCCGAGGCGCAGCGGGAGCACATGTTCGCGTTGCGCGACGCCTTCCCGGTCTCCGGCTACTGGACGCTGATCCTCGTCGCCGCCGGCATGGGGGCGGTCGCGGTCGTCGGCGAGTACGGCACCGGGCTGATCCGGACCACCATGGTGGCGGTACCGGCCCGTGCCTCGGTGGTGCTGGCCAAGGCCGTCCTCGTGGCCCTGGTCTGGACCGCCGTCGGGGCGGTCGCGGCGGCCGGTTCGTTCACCGCCTCCCAGCTCATCCTCGGCCTGCGCGACGCCGCGCTCCCGGTCACCGACCCGGTCGCGGTGCGAAGCCTGGCGGCGTCCGCGCTCCTGGCCCCGGTCTGCGCGCTGATCGGCCTCGCGCTCGGCGTCCTGATCCGGCACGGCGCCACCACCGCGGTCGTCGCGGCGTTCACCCTGCTGATGCTGCCGTTCTTCGTCTCGGACCGGCGCCGGTGGTCGGCCGAGATCTACAACGCGATGGTGGGTCCCGCCTGGCAGCGGCTGACCACGGACTGGACGCCGCCGCCCGGCAGCGGGAGCTATCCCGGCACCGTCCCCGGCTCCTGGCTGGCGTACCTGGCCTGGCCCGTGCTCCTGGTCACCGCCGCGTTGATCATGATACGGCGGCGCGACGTGTGACCGACCGACCCGCCGGGCCCGTGTCGTCGGTCACGGCGACGCGGTCGCGGCGCTGGTCGGTACCGTCGCGCGCCCCGGCCGGTGCCACGGCCCGGCGAGGGGCGGCGGAGGCCGAGTTAGGCTCCTGTTGACCGGCGAGTAGGCCACCGGCGGGCCAGTCGGTGGCGCCGGCGGCGGATCAGGAGTACGCATGCAGACCCGCACAGATCTGATCGAGGACCTCATGGGGCGGTTCCCGCACGTGCCGCGGGAAGCCGTGATCAAGGAGGACCTGCTGCGCGGCGGCATCGCGTTCGACGAGTCGGCGCTGACCGACAACGAGAACGGCGAGGTGAAGCCGAAGTCGTACTTCATCTTCTCGTTCGACCACCGCACGCTGCCCGAGCTCGGTACCGCCGCGCTGCGCCGGCCGCCGGAGGAGATCGTGCTCACCGGCGGCCCGTACGAGCTGCGCCGCACGGTGGTCTCCGTCCGGGTGAACCCGGACTCGCCGTACCGGGTCGCGGACGCCGGCGACGGGGTGTTGCGGCTGCACCTGGACGGCCGCCCCATCGCCGACGTCGGGCTGCCGCCGATGCCCGAGTACTACCGGCACACGCTGGCCAACGGCAAGTCGGTGATGGAGGTGGCGCCCACCATCCAGTGGGGTTACCTGATCTACCTGACCGTGTTCCGGGTCTGCCAGTACTTTGGCGCCAAGGAGGAGTGCCAGTACTGCGACATCAACCACAACTGGCGCCAGCACAAGGCGGCCGGCCGGCCGTACACCGGGGTGAAGCCGGTGGACGAGGTGCTCGAGGCGATGGAGATCATCGACCGGTACGACACCGCGGGCGCGTCGCGGGCGTACACGCTGACGGGCGGCAGCGTCACCTCGAAGGTCGACGGGCTGGCCGAGGCGGACTTCTACGGCCGGTACGCCAAGGCCATCGAGGAGCGGTTCCCGGGCCGGTGGATCGGCAAGGTGGTCGCGCAGGCCCTGCCCAAGGCCGACGTGCAGCGCTTCCACGACTACGGCATCCGCATCTACCACCCCAACTACGAGGTGTGGGACAAGCGCCTCTTCGAGCTCTACTGCCCGGGCAAGGAGCGGTACGTCGGCCGCGAGGAGTGGCACCGGCGCATCCTCGACTCGGCGGAGATCTTCGGCCCGCGCAACGTCATCCCGAACTTCGTGGCCGGCATCGAGATGGCCGAGCCCTTCGGCTTCAAGACGGTGGACGAGGCGATCGCGTCGACCGGCGAGGGGTTGCAGTACTTCATGTCGCGCGGGATCACGCCGCGCTTCACCACCTGGTGCCCGGAGCCGACCACCCCGCTGGGCCGGACCAACCCGCAGGGCGCCCCGCTGGAGTACCACATCCGGCTGCTGGAGACCTACCGGGCCACGATGGAGGCGAACGGTCTCTCCAGCCCGCCCGGGTACGGGCCGCCCGGCGCCGGCAACGCGGTCTTCTCGGTCAGCTCGTTCATGGACAGCCTGCCGGCCGAGGCCGAGCCGGCCGCCGTCCCGAGCTGACCGTTGGGTCGTCCCTCCCGACGGGGAGCGTGGGGGGGGGCGGCCCGCGGGGGCGCCGCGGGCGCG
>NZ_JBFAPK010000047.1:0-67376 GCF_040676675.1 Micromonospora sp. NPDC049559
GGCGAGCGGCGACCTCGTCGGGGGTCAACAGCTCGTCATCCATTCATGTCCTCAAGCCTGACGGGCTTCGCGGGGCACGGCGGGCCCGACCCCAAACCGCGACCCACCGAGGGACCGCGACCGAAGGAGCGCGACCAGAGACCTACAGCGGCACCGTCACCAGCGGCGTCGCCACCCCGCTCGGGTCCACCGACTGCACCTGCACCCGGTCGATCTCCGCCCGCGGCGTCGAGGTCGAGACCTGGAGCAGCAGCGGCTGGGGCCGGGCGGCGGTGCCGTACCCGCCGGCCGGTACCGACCAGCTGGAGAGCACCTCGGAGGTGCCGTTGCGGCGCAGCACCACCAGCCGGCAGGTACGCGGGCCGGGCAGCTTGGTGAGGGCGAACGAGATCTGCGTGCCGAACGGCGCCGAATCCAGGATCAGGTCGGCGCGGACGCCGGTGCCGCCGTCGGTGGCGGTCACCTTCTGCCCGCCCTCGACCTCGGGGCCGCCGATGCCCGGTCCGGGCTGGCCGCCGGGGCCGGGTTCACCGCTGGGGAACGGCTCGTCGGGACCCGTCGTGGCCGACGCCGTCGCCGAGGGCTGGGCGTCGATGCGCGGCGGATCGGCCAGCCGCGTACCGGCGAAGAGCGCCACGCCGCTGAAGATCAGCAGCGCGACCACGCCGGCGGCCAGGGCGTAGAGCTGGCGGCTGCGGGCCCGGTGGCGTTCCCGTCCGACGGTGACGAGCATCCGGTCGAGCAGCTGCCCGTCCGAGGTCGACTTCTCCACCGTGGCGAGGTCGTCGCCGTCCACGTCGGCGAGCAGGTCGACGACGGGAAGCAGCGACTCCAGCTCGCCCGCGCAGACCCAGCACTCGGCCAGGTGCTCCTCGAAACGTTCGGCGTCGCGCTCGTCGAGCACGCCCAGGGCGTACGAGGCGACGTCCCAGTGCTCCTCGCGGGTCACTCTGTCACCCCTCGTTCCTGCAGGGCGGCGCGCAGCGCGCGGAGCGCGTAGTAGACGCGGGACTTGGCGGTACCGAGCGGCAGGCCCAGTTCCTGGGCGGCCTCCGGCACCGTGCGTCCCCGGAAGTACGTCGAGACGAGGATCTCCCGGTGCGGTTGGCTCAGGGTCCGCAGCGCGTCGGTGACCGTCATCAGCCGCAGCACCCGGTCCGTCTCGTCGGCCTGGGAGAAGCTCTCCAGGTCCCGGTCGTACGTCTCGGCGGGCCGGGCCTGTTCGCTGCGGTGGTCGTCGATCGCGATCCGGCGGGCGACCGTCACGAGCCAGGGCCGGAGCGAGCCGTTCGCCTGCACCCGCAGCCGGTGCGCGTTGCGCCAGGCCCGCAGCAGCGTCTCCTGCACGATGTCCTCGGCCCGCTGCCGGTCCCCGCCGGTCAGTCGCAGCACGAACATCAGCAGCGGTCCCGCGTGCTCGGCGTAGAGCATCCGCATCAGCTCGTCCGAGTGGTTCGTTTCGGCCGACCCGGCGTGGTGTCGTCCGGGGACCGATCTCGCCATCACCGGAACATCATGGCGGTCCGCCGGTCGCGCGTCGAGGGTCTTCCACTGATCTATCGCGCGCGGCTGCCGGACGGCGTACGCCCGCTCCGCCCCGAACCGGTCGCCGCGCCATCCGCTGGCTACCGCATACATCCGCATCCTCCCCATCCGCGCCGGTCCGGGAGCACCGGGTCGGCCGCCACGCAGAGGTACGGATCGGGTGCGGCTACGGATCAAAGCGAAACGCCGAAAGTTCCGCGCGGCGGCGGCTGCGATCCGGTCGCCTCGCCGTCGTGCATCGCCGCCCACCCGCCGACGAAGCGTTCCAGCTCGTCACCGGCGAGCACCCGGCCGGGGAACCAGTCGCCCGCGACCCGCCGGGTCAGCTCGGGCACGGGCGGCTCGGTCCGGCCGGCGACGAGCACCAGGTTGCCGTACCGGCGACCGCGCAGCACCGCCGCGTCGGCGATCAGGCAGGCCCGGGGCAGCACCTCGCGCACGGTGGCGACCTGCGCGCGGGCGTACCGCAGCGGCGGCCCGTCGGCGATGTTGACCAGGTAGACCCCGTCCGGTGTCAGCGCCCGGGCGACCTCGCCGGCGAACTCCACCGACGACAGGTGCGCCGGGGTCCGCGCCCCGGCGAAGACGTCCCCGACGACCAGGTCGTACGAGCCGTCGCGGGCGGCGGTGACGGCGGCCCGGGCGTCCTCGACGCGTACCCGCAGCCGGGGGTCGGGCGGCCAGGGCAGGGTCCGCCGTACCAGCTCCACCAGCGCCGCGTCGATCTCGACGACCCGCTGCTCCGAGCCGGGACGGGTCCGGGCCACGTACCGGGGCAGGGTCAGCGCCCCGCCGCCGAGGTGCAGCACCCGCAGCGGCCGGCGGGACGGCGCGGCCAGGTCGATCGCGGCGGCCATCCGCCGGATGTACTCGAACTCCAGGTGGGTCGGGTCGTCCAGGTCGACGTGCGACTGCGCGGTGCCGTCGAGCAGCAGCGTGAACGCGCGCGGCCGGTCCGGGTCCGGCGCGATCTCCGCCCGGCCGGTGCCGACCTCCTCGACGACCCGGTCCTTCCCCCGCTTGCGCCCCACCCGTCAAGTATCCCCGGACCGGCGGCCGAAGATCACCGGGTCGGGCCAACGGCCGGCGACGTCACCCACGTCGCCTCAGCGGCCGCCCCGGGCCGTGATCGCGGCCCGGCCGGCCGCGATGGTCAGCGCCCGGTGCAGCAGCCGGGCGTCGCCGAGCAGCCCCCGCAGCCGCCGTTCCAGCCCGGCGATCGGGATCAGGTTCTGCGGCGCGCGCGGGTCCTTGTACGAGGTCGAGGCGAACTTCGGCAGCGTCACCAGGGAGAGGTCGGCCAGCGCGACCGCCTCGCCCGGGTCCAGGTCGGTCGAGCACTCCACCCGGACGATGCCCGCCCACGGCGCCCCGGCCGGGCCGGGCAGCCGCAGGTACCAGGAGTAGCCGCCCCACGCGGTACCGACCCGGAAGACCGGGCAGCGCTGGCCCGGCTCCAGCGCCGTCACCACCGCGGAGAGCTGCGCCGACAGGTACCTGCCCTGCTGCGTCTTGATGTAGCCGAGGGTGCGCGGCAGGTTCCGCCGCCGGCGCAGCGGCCCGTCCACCACCAGCAGGTCGTCCGCGTCCGCGCCGCCCTGCCGGGCCTCCGCCGAGACCTCCACCTCCAGCTCGGTCAGCGGGCCCTGCACCGTCTGGCTCAGCTTCGCGACGTCGCTGGTGCCGACCCGGTGCACCCGGTAGCGGACCGTCCCGGCGAGCAGGTCCGGCGCCTCCTGGCTGGCCGTGAAGAGCCCCCGGTCGACCCGGCGCACGGCCAGCTCCGCCGAACCGCGCCGCAGGTCGCAGCGGACCACGCCGGCGGCGTACGAGGCCGCGATGCCCGGGTACGACGCGCCGTCGTCCTCCCGGGTCCAGAGGCCCGCGTCGATCCGGCGTACCCCGTCGACCAGCAGCACCACCGGCGGCGGCCGCAGCTGCGGCGGCGCCGAGAGCGGGCGCCAGGTGGCCGCCGGCATCTCGACGTCGGTGTCGACCTGGGCACTGCTCTCGCTGGTCGGCCCGTCGCCCGTCTCCACCTGCTCGAACGAGGTGCCGTAGGACGGGTTCCACCCGTCCACGTGCCACCGCACTGCCGCACCTCCCGTGGGGGTTGAGGTCACCCGACCCGCTCGATCCGGGCGGTACGGGGAGTCTTGTGCACCTCGAAGCGCACCGGCACCCGCTCGGCCAGGGCCGGTACGTGGGTGACGACGCCGACCATCCGGTCCCCGCGCGCGGCCAGGTTCTCCAGGGTCGCGGCCACCGTGTCGAGCGTGGCGGCGTCGAGCGTGCCGAAGCCCTCGTCCAGCAGGATCGACTCCAGGCTCGCCGCCGTGGTCGACAGCCCGGCGAGCTGTTCGGAGAGGGCCAGCGCCAGGGCGAGCGAGGCCTGGAACGTCTCGCCGCCCGACAGGGTGCGCACGCCCCGGCGCAGCCCCGCGTCGTGGTGGTCGACGACGAAGAACTCGCCCTTGTCGTGGCCGAGGTCGTACTGCCCGGCGGAGAGTTCCCGCAGGATCCCGGAGGCGCCGTCGACCAGCAGGTCCAGCGCCTCGGTCAGCAGCCACCGCTCGAAGTTGTTGGCACGCAGGTGCCCGGCCAGGGTCTTCGCGACCCGGGCCGCCCGCTCGTGCGTACCGCGCTGCTCGGTGAGCTGGCGGGCCTGTTCGCGGCGCTCGGTGAGCCGCCGGTGCTCCGCCTCGGCGCGCTCGACCGCCACCGCGGCGCCGCGTACCGGGTCGTCGGGCACGGCGAGCCCCGCGTCGGCGAAGAGCCGCCCGATCCGCTCCTCGACCGCTGCGGCGGTCGCCTCGGCGTCGCGCAGCGCCGCCGCCGCGCCGACCCGCTCGTCCCGGCGCCGCCGCGCCTCGCCGGCCGCCCAGTCGCCGAGCGCCGTCCAGGCCGCCGCCACGTCGTCGCGGTCCACGGCCGGCGGGCCCAGCCGGGCGATGCCGTCGCGGGCCGCGTCGAAGTCGCGCCAGGCCGTCCGCAGCCGCTCCTCGGCCGCCTCGACCCCGGCCCGGGCGCGGCGCTGGGCCTCCCGGGTCGAGCGGACCGACCCGCCCGCCTCGTCGAGGTCGCGCCGCAGCGCCTCCAGGGTCTCCAACCGCTGGCGCAGCGACTCCGGCCCGGGGGAGTCGGCCAGCTGCGCGGCCAGCTCCGCCAGCCGGGCGTCGAGCTGGTCGTGCCGGGCGCGGGTCCGCTCCAGCGCGCGTTCCAGCTCGCGGGCGGCCTGGTCGCGCTCGGCGACCACCCGCTGGGCGGCGTCGGCGGCGGCGCGGGCGGCGTGCCCGGCGGCCTCGGCCGCGGCCAGCGTCGAGCCGGCCGGCACCGCGGGCACCTCGTGCACCGGCTGCGCGCAGACCGGGCAGGTGGCGCCGGCCGCCAGCTGCGCGCGCAGCGCCGCCGCCCGGTCGCTGTTCTGCGCCTCCTGGTACGCCCGGCGGGCCGCCTCCAGCGCGCCGGCCGCCTCCTCGGCGGCGGTACGGGCCTGCGCCAGCGCGTCGAGCGCCGCCCGGTGGTCGGTCTCGGCCTCGGCCAGGCCCGCGCCCAGCGTCCGCGCCTCGCCCGCCGTGCGGTCCCGCTCGGCGTGCGCCCGCAGCAGCAGCCGCAGCGCGGCCGGGTCGCCGGCGCCGGCCAGCTCGCCCCGGAGCTTCTCCTCCCGCTCCTCGGCGAGCGCCACCGCCCCGGCCGCCTCGGTCGCCTCGGTGCGGGCCGTGGCCACGGCGCGGGCGAGCGCGGCGACCCCCTCGGGCGGCCGGATCCGGGCCAGCTCGGCGATCTCCGCGTCGAGCGCGGCCACCCCCGTCCGCGCCGCGTCGGCGGCCGCTCGGGCGGCGCGCAGCTCCGGCAGGGCCGCCTCGACGGCGTCCGCGAGCGTACGGGCGGCGGCGACCTGCCCGGCCGCGGCCGCCAGCGACTCGTCGTCGGTACCGGTGAGGCCGGCGAGGACCTGGTCGACGGTGGCGAGCTGGGCCTCGGCGCGGATCGCCCGGGCGCTCGCCCGCTTCTGGATCTCCTCGTAGACCCCGAGCCCCAGCAGGTTCACCAGGATCTGCTGCCGGGTCGCCGGCTTGGCGTGCAGGAACTCGGCGAACTGCCCCTGCGGCAGGATCACGCAGCTGGTGAACTGCTCGTACGGCAGTCCGACCGCCTCCAGCACGGCCTGTTCCATCTCGGCCGGCGTACCGGCGATCACCTCGCCCAGGTCCTCCGGGCTCATCCCGGTGTCGAGCTTGGTGACGTCGAACCCGGCCGGCATCAGCTGGAGGCCGGCGTTGCCGGTCTTGGCGTTGCCGCGCGCGTCCCGGCGCACCACCCGGGTCGCCACGTACCGCGAGTTCGCCGACTCGAAGACCAGCCGCACCCGCGCCTCGGCCGACGAGGGGGAGAGCGCGTTGCCGATGCCCCGGGTGCTCGCCCAGCGCGGCACGGTGCCGTACAGGGCGAAGCAGATCGCGTCGAGGACGGTGGACTTGCCGGAGCCGGTCGGCCCGACCAGCGCGAAGAAGTCGGCGTCGGTGAAGTCGATGGTGGTGGGCTCGCGGAAGACGGTGAATCCGGCCATGTCCAGCCGCAGCGGTCTCACGCCGACTCGACCTCCTCGTAGAGCTCGTCGAAGAGTTCCCGTACGCCGTCCTCGCCCTGCCCCCGGCTGGTCAGGTAGTCGGCGAAGAGGTCCCGGGGCGAGCGGCCGGCCCGCTGGGCGCCCCGGTTCGCGGCGGCCGTCGCGGCGAGCAGCTCGGGGTCGATGCGCACCTCCAGGGCGCGCGGCAGCAGCTCCTGCACCTCCTCGCGCAGCCCGGCCCGCGGGGTCTCCCGCACGTACACCCGCAGCCAGGCGTCCGGCGGCGACATCGCGGCCAGCTCGGCGAGGGTGCCGCGGACGGTGCGCAGCGGCGTGGCCGCGGTGATCGGCACCTCGCGTACCCTGGCCGCGGTCCGGGCGCCGACCTCGACGATGGTGACCGACGGGACGTTCTCCGTCTCGCCGAAGTCGATCGGCAGCGGGCTGCCGCTGTAGCGGATCGGGCAGGGACCGATCACCTGCTGGGAGCGGTGCAGGTGGCCGAGGGCCACGTAGTGCGCGTTGCCGGGGAAGACGGTGGCCGGTACCGCGTAGCCGAGCACCGTGTGCGCCTCCCGCTCGCCGCCGCCCGTCTGGGCGCCGACCACGGTCAGGTGCGCGGCGACCAGGTGCACCCGGTCCGGCTCGTCGAAGCCCTCGGTGAGCCGGCCGAGCAGCCGGCCGAGGTGGTCGGCGTACGTCTGGGTGGCCTCGGCGGCGGTCAGCTCGTACATCTCCACGGCCCGTACCGCGTAGCGCTGGGAGAGGAACGGCAGCGCGACGACCCGCCACCGTTCGCCGGAGGCGGTGCTGCCGTCGACGATGTGCTCGGCCGGGCTGTCGCGGACGGTACCGCGCAGCGCCACCCCGGCCGCCTCGGCCCAGGGGCGCAGCGCGTCCAGGGCCGGGCCGTTGTCGTGGTTGCCGCCGATCGCGACCACCTGGGCGCCGGTGGCCCGCAGCGCCGAGAGCGCCCGGGTGACCAGCCGGGTCGAGTCGGGCGTCGGGGCCGCCGTGTCGTAGAGGTCCCCGGCGACGATCACCAGGTCGGGTCGCTCGGCGCGGGCGATCTCGACGAGCTGGGCGAGCACGGCCACGTGCTCGGCGACCCGGTTCTGTCCCTTGAGGACCTTGCCGACGTGCCAGTCGGAGGTGTGCATCAGCTTCACGCGGGCCGCCTCAGAACGGGATGTCGTCGTCGGCGAGCGCGCCCGGTCGGGTACCGACCACCGCGAACGGGTCGGCGGCCTGCGTGATCGACCGCAGCGTCTCGGACGGGGCCCGGCCCGCCTCCGAGACCCGGGTGGCCCAGGCCGGGAACGGGAACTCCAGGCAGAGCGGTACCGGGATGTCCGGCTGGTTGACGAACATCGTGCCGGGCTTGGCGAGCAGGGCGCGCTGGCGCTGGGCCGGGGGGAGGAAGCCGTACTCGGGTCGGGACGCCTCGGCCGGGTCCAGCCGGCCCACCACCCGGATCGCCGAGTTCGTCACGATCCGCCGCTCGACCTCGCTCGCGGTCTGCTGCGCCCCGATCAGGATCACCCCGAGCGAGCGGCCCCGCTCGGCGATGTCGAGCAGCACCTCCTTGATCGGCGAGGAGCCCTCCCGCGGCGCGTACTTGTTCAGCTCGTCCAGCACGACGAAGAGCAGCGGCTTCGCGGTGCCCGCCTTCTCCTTGCGCTCGAACTCGCTCTTGAGGGTCACCCCGACCACGAAGCGCTGCGCCCGGTCCGGCAGGTTGTGCAGGTCGACGACGGTCACCTGGGCGCTCTCGGCGGTGTTGATGGCGTGCGGGCGGCGGGTGGCCAGGTCGCCCCGGATCAGCCGGGACAGGTCCTTCTTGCTGCCGATCAGCCGCCGGGCGAAGGCGTTGACCGTGCCGATGCCGACCGCGCTGCCGGCCCACTCGGACCGGGTCTCGTCGTCGTTGAGCCGGTCGACGATGTGGTCCACCAGGTCGGGGTAGGAGCCGATCCGGGTGCCGTCGATGCTGATCCCGCCGTCGGCCGGCTGCGCGTAGCGGGCCAGGTGCGCCGCGACCGCGTGCACCACCATCGTGTACTGCTGGCGCTCGTCGTCGGCGTCGGCGAAGACGTACGGCAGCAGCCGGTCGGCGCAGAACTCGGCCAGCGTCCAGTAGAAGCTGTCCACGCCCGCGAGCCGGCTGCTCACGTCCGGCGTGCCCGAGGCGTCGCCCGCGCGCGGCGGGGCGTAGACCCGCACGTCCGGGAAGGCGCCGGCGGCCAGCCCCAGCTTCGCGTACGCCGTCGTGGTGGCCTCGTCCAGCCGGGTGTTGGGATGGTCGAGGAAGAGCAGGTCCTCGCCCTTGACGTTGAAGATCAGCGCCTTGGCGTTGACCGCGTCGCCGCCCAGCACGCCGGAGCGGAAGACCGAGTAGAGCAGGAACGTGGCGAAGCTGGTCTTGGTCGCCACCCCGGAGATGCCGGAGATGGAGACGTGCGCGCCCCGGGTGCCGTCGAGGAAGTCGGCGTTGAGGAAGACGGGCACGCCGTCGCGGCCGGTCCCCATCGGGATCCGCCGCTCCATCCGGTCGAAGTGCAGCGCGGCGGCGCGGGCGTCACCCTGCGCGCGGTGCACCAGCGCCCCGGGCGCGGGCGGTACGTACAGCTCCGGGTCGACCCGGGTGGTGCTGATCTCGGCCGCCTCCTGCACCATCGCGGGCAGCGTGCCGTCGGCGATCGCGAAGACGTCCGAGTCGAACTGTGCCCCCTCGTGCCGGGCGCGGACCTGGGTGACCACCCCGGCGATGGTGACTGGATCCCGGTCGGGCAGCTCCCGGTGGGTCACCACCACGTCGTCGAGCTGGAGGTAGCTGCCGGGGATGACCGCGGTCCAGAACTGCAGCGGGGTGGCGTCGGCGGTGCCGAGCACCCGTCCGACCACCTCGCCGGGCCCCTCGGGGGTATCGCCGTCGCGCTCGGGGCCGGTCACCGGCCGCCTCCGATCGTGGTCGACTCTTGGTCAGGACACAACACGAGATGCATCCTGCCCCACGCGTACGACAGCACGCCAAGTGACGCGCTGCCGTCGCGCGCTCCGGACCGGTCCGCTGTGACGCGATCGGCGCGATCCGGCACCCCGGCTGATCCGCGCGGGTGCCCCGCTCCCGGCCCGTCGAGGCGTCCCGCTCCCAGGCCGGCGCCCCTCCCCGGCCCGTCCGGGAGTCCTGCTGCGACCTGGTCCGGGCGTGGCCGGCCGGCCCGTCAGGCGCGGGCGTAGCGGAGCAGCAGCGTGGCGTCGGCCCCGAGCACGTGCCGCAGCGCCATCCCGCGCGGCGGGCTCGGCGTGCCGGTGATGATCCGGTCGGCGCCGGGGCCGGCCAGCAGCGGCGCGACGGTGAGGCAGACCTCGTCCACCAGGTCGGCGGCGGTGAGCGCGCCGAAGAGCCGGGGCCCGCCCTCGCAGAGCAGTTGCCGGTGGCCGCGGCGGCGCAGCTCGGCCAGGCCGGCGGCGAGGTCGACCCGGTCGGTACCGAGCGGCACCAGCTCCGCCACGTCCGTCAGCCCGGGCGGCGGGGTGGCCCCGGCGCGGGTGAGCACCAGCGGGCGTACCGGCGCGTCGGCGAAGGCCGCCTGCGCGGGGTCGAGGACCAGCTCCGACGAGACCACCACCAGCGTCGGGTACTCGGCCAGCCCGTGCGCGCGGCGCCAGGCGCGGCGGCGCTCGTCCAGCCGCACCGCGTGGTACCCCTCGTGGCGCAGCGTGCCGGCGCCGACCACCAGCGCGTCGCAGAGCATCCGCAGCACGCCGAAGACGCGCTTGTCCGGGCCGTTGGACAGGCCCGCGGAGTACCCGTCGAGTTCCACCGCGCCGTCGACGCTGGTGACGAAGTTGACCCGCAGGCACGGCTGTTCGGCGCGGCCGTACAGCTCGGTCAGCGCGTCGTCGTCCAGTGGCGTACCGGTCGGCGCGGGCCAGAGCCGCCGGATGGGGGCCTGGACCGCGGGGGTGGGCTCGGTCATTCGCCGGCCGGCCCGGTCGCCGGGGGCGCGGGTACCGGCTCCCGGTGCTGGCAGTCGCACCAGTTGCGACCCGCACACCGGTCGTGGCGGCGTTCGCGGCATGCGCGGCAGATCATGTCGGCAGCCTATGCCCCCGGTGCGCCGCCCGCCCGGGCCGCCGCCGGAGGAGGTCACCCGGCGGAGGGGCGTACCGTTCGGGTGACTGATGGTTACGCCGCCAGCGCGCATGGTATTCATTGAAGGTGCGCGAACCCTCCAGCCCGCACCGGCAGATCTACCAGCTGAAGGTGTCCCTGGCCGACGTCACGCCGCCGGTGTGGCGGCGGGTACTGGTGCCCGGCGGTTACACCCTGGACCGGGTACACCGGGTGTTCCAGCACGTCATGGGCTGGCAGAACTGCCACCTGCACTCGTTCGACATCGACGGCCTCCAGTACGGTGAACCGGACCCGGACGGCGGCCTGACGCTCCGCGACGAACTGGACGCCCGGCTCGACGCCGTCGCCGTGAAGGGCGGCCGGTTCCTCTACACCTACGACTTCGGCGACTGGTGGGAGCACGAGGTCACCGTCGAGGACGTCTTCGGCGCCGACCCGGACGAGCGGTACCCGGTCTGCGTGGCGGGGGAGCGGGCCTGCCCGCCCGAGGACGTCGGCGGACCCTTCGGCTACCGGCTCTTCCTGGCCGCCCTCGCCGACCCGGGGCATCCGGAGCACGACTCGATGCGCCGCTGGGTGGGGCGCCCGTTCGACCCGGTCGTCTTCGAGCCGGGACGCGTGACCACGCTGGCCCGCCGCCTCGCCTGAGCGCTTCGCCGGAGCCCCCCTCGCCCGCGTACCCGCGGGCCCGCCGTGCGCTGCCCGCTCGCGTGTCCCGGCGCCTTCGCCCACGTGCCCGGCGCCTTCGCCCACGTGCCCGGGCTGGCGCCGCCGCAGGTGTGATCTCACCATTCCCCCGGCAGTAGGCCTCTCCGGAGCACGCGAGGGCCCTGCTGCTCAGCAGTTGCGCGATCATGCGCCCGCCGCCCGCCGCCCGCCGCCCGCCGCCCGCCGCCCGCCGCCCTTTGCCCGCCGCCTCGCCTGAGCCCGCTGCCCGCCACCGGATCGTGGCGGCGTAGCGGGGCGTAACGGACTTCTCGCCGCAGCGCAACGATCGAGTACCGGTAACGAAATGGGAACGCTCCCAAGCGTCTCTTGACACCCCCGAAACTCGTCGGCAATCTCATGGGAGCGCTCCCGAGGGGGTGACGCAAGCCATACCGCCCGGGGCTCTCATCACGCCGGGCGCCGCGAACCTGCCGAACCAACCGGGCGGTACGCCGGGCCGCACGTCGCCGGCGACCGCTCGTTGTACCGCACCACCCCACCGCACCTTGCAGACGACCTGAGAGGGGTCAGGATGAGTGGCACGCCCCGCCGTCGCCGGTACGCGGCCGCCGCACTAGCGTCCGTCGCGGTCTTCGCCGCCACGGCCTGTGGCGACTCCGCGGATTCGGCCGACCCGAACGCGCCCGTCACGCTCGTCGTGGACGTCTTCGGCGACCAGGGCTTCGGTTACGAGGAGCTCTACAAGCAGTACCAGCAGGACCACCCGAACATCAAGATCCAGGAGCGCGGCAAGGGCCTCGGCCTGGGCGACTACAACACCCGGCTGACCCAGCAGATCACCGCGGGTTCCGGCGCCGGCGACGTGGTGGCCCTGGAGGAGGGCACGATCGTCCAGTTCTACGCGCAGTTGGACAAGTTCGTGAACCTGGCCGACCACGGCGCCAACGACCTCAAGGGCAACTTCCTGCCGTGGAAGTGGGAGCAGGGCGCGCCGGGCGGCAAGGTGCTGGGCCTCGGTACCGACGTCGGCTCGATGGCGATCTGCTACCGCAGCGACCTGTTCAAGGCCGCCGGGCTGCCCACCGACCGCGACCAGGTCGGTTTGCTCTGGCCGACCTGGGACGCCTTCATCGAGCAGGGGAAGAGGTTCGCCGCCGCCGACAAGCAGCACAAGTTCGTCGACTCGGCGACCAACTTCTTCAACGTGGTGCTCAGCCAGGTGGCCGGCAACGGCTCCGGCTACACGTACTACGACAAGAGCAACAAGCTGGTGCTGGAGAGCAACCCGGACATCAAGACGGCGTTCGACCTCACCACCAAGATGACGGCGGCGGGGCTGTCGAACAACCTCCAGTCCTTCTCGAACGAGTGGAACGCGGGCTTCAAGAACGGCACCTTCGCCACCATCGCCTGCCCGGCCTGGATGACCGGCAACATCAAGGGCCAGGCCGGTGACGCGGCGGCCGGCAAGTGGGACATCGCGAAGGCGCCGGGCAACGGCGGCAACTGGGGCGGCTCCTTCCTGGCGGTACCGAAGTCGAGCAAGCACCAGAAGGAGGCCATCGAGCTGGCCAAGTTCCTGACCAGCGCGCAGGGCCAGCTGGGGGCGTTCAAGGCGCTGGGCAACCTGCCCTCGAACCCGCAGGCGCTGACCGACCCGGCGGTGACCGCGGCGACCAACCCGTACTTCAACAACGCCCCGATCGGGGTGCTCTTCGCGGCCGGCGCGACCAGCCTCAAGCCGGTCTACCTCGGGCCGAAGAACCAGGCCGTGCGTACCGCGGTGGAGAACGCGCTGCGCGCCAACGAGCAGGGTCAGCCCGCCGACGCGGCCTGGCAGGACGCGTTGAAGAACGGCGCGGCCGCCGGCAAGTGAGCCGGTCGCGCGGATGACGGGTGGCGCCGGCGGCCTGACCGAGCCGGCGCCACCCCGGCACGTCCGAACCCGGACGCCCCGGCCGGCCGGGCCCGCCGCCCGCGGGCCCGCCGAAACTACCCCCGAAGGACTTTCCGATGAGCCTGGACCTCGACACGGCCGCGCCGCACTCCCGGCACGCCCACCGGGCCGGCCGCGGCGCGGGGCGCGGGCGCGCGTCGCGCCGCCCGCTGACCCGCTTGGACCTGAAGTTCTCGCCGTACCTGTACGTGCTGCCGTTCTTCGTCCTCTTCGCGATCTTCGGCGCGTACCCGATCGTCTACACCGTCTGGATCGCGCTGACCGACCGCTCGCCGCTCAACGCGACCATCAACTTCGTCGGCCTGGACAACTTCGTCGAGCTGCTCACCGACGACCCGCAGTTCTGGAACGCGGTCGTCAACACGTTCGGCATGTTCGTCTTCTCCACCGTGCCGCAGCTGCTGCTGGCGCTGCTGCTGGCGAGCGCGCTCAACCGGCGGCTGCGGGCGCAGACCTTCTTCCGGATGGCGATCGCCATGCCGATCATCACCTCCACCGCGGTGGTGGCCCTGATCTTCTCGATGATCTACGCCCGGGAGTTCGGCCTCGCCAACTGGCTGCTCGACCTCGTCGGCATCGACCCGATCGACTGGCGGGCCAGCCGCTTCGCCTCCTGGTTCGCCATCTCCAGCATGGTCAACTGGCGCTGGATCGGCTACAACGCCCTGATCTACCTCGCCGCCATGCAGTCGATCAGCAAGGACGTGTACGAGGCCGCCGCGCTGGACGGGGCGAGCCGGCGCCGGCAGTTCTGGTCGATCACCATCCCGCAGCTGCGCCCGACGATCATCTTCACCCTGATCATCTCGACCATCGGCGGGCTTCAGCTCTTCACCGAGCCGCTGCTGTTCACGAGCGGCTCGGGCGGGATCTCCGGCGGGTCCCAGGGCCAGTTCCAGACCATCACCATGTACCTGCTCGACGTGATGAACCAGCGCTTCCGGTGGGGGTACGCGGGCGCCGTCGCGCTCGTGCTCTTCGTACTGATCGCGCTTATGTCGATCGTCAACTACCTGCTGGCCCGGCGCATCAGCTCGGACAAGTGAGCGGACACGTGAACCGGACAAGTGAGGCGGACCGCAAAGTGAGGGACCGGAGATGACAACGACGACGCTGGGCCCGCGGCCCGTGGCGGGCGCCGGCAAGACGCGGGGCCGCCCGCACAGCGCGGACCGGCTGTGGCGGGCCACGCCGCTGACCTGGTTCGGGCTGGTATTCGGCGTGATCCTCTCGCTCTTCCCGTTCTACTGGATGATCGTGATCGCGTCCCGTACCAACGACGCCGCCAACTCCTGGCCGCCGCCGTTTTTGCCCGGGGGACGGCTGGGCGAGAACATCCAGCGGGTACTGGCCAACGGCGACGCGAACATCGTCAAGGGCCTGATGAACTCGTTCCTGGTCAGCGGGACGATCACCATCGCCACCGTCTTCTTCGGCTCGCTGGCCGGCTTCGCCTTCGCCAAGCTGCGGTTCCGCGGCAAGAACGCGCTGCTGCTGGTCATCCTCGCCTCGATGATGGTCCCGATCCAGCTGGGCGTGCTGCCGCTCTACATCCTCATGGCGAAGCTGAACTGGCTCAACACCATGCCGTCGGTCACCGTGCCGTTCCTCATCGGCGGCTTCGGGATCTTCATGATGCGCCAGTACGCCGAGCAGGCCGTACCGAACGAGCTGATCGAGGCGGCCCGGGTCGACGGCTGCTCCACCTGGGGCGTGTACTGGCACGTCGTCGCGCCGGCGCTGCGCCCGGCCGCCGCCGTACTGGGCCTGCTCACCTTCATGGAGCAGTGGAACCAGTTCTTCTGGCCGTTCGTGGTGCTGGCGGACCCGGCCAACCCGACCGTGCAGATCTCGCTGCGCAGCCTCAACTCCGCCTACTTCGCCGACAACTCGCAGATCTTCGCGGGGACCCTGATCGCCACCCTGCCGTTGTTCGTCGTCTTCGTCCTCTTCGGCCGCCAGATCATCGGCGGCATCATGGAAGGTGCCGTCAAGTCGTGACCAGCTCCGCACAGTCACACCACGTCCAGCTCGCCGACCAGGCGGCCGACCCGGGCGGCCGGGCCGAGGAGATCCACTTCCCGACCGACTTCCTCTGGGGCGCCGCCACCGCCGCGTACCAGATCGAGGGCGCGGCGTCCGAGGGCGGCCGGACCCCGTCGATCTGGGACACCTTCAGCCACACCCCGGGCCGGACCGTCTCGGGGCACACCGGCGACGTGGCATGTGATCACTATCACCGGTTCCGCGAGGACGTGCGCCTCATGGCCGACCTCGGGCTGAAGTCGTACCGGTTCTCGGTCTCCTGGCCCCGGGTGCAGCCGGACGGGTTCGGCGCGGCCAACCCCGAAGGGCTGGACTTCTACCGCCGCCTCGTCGACGAGCTGCTCGAACACGACATCGAGCCGTGGGTGACGCTCTACCACTGGGACCTGCCGCAGCCGCTGGAGGACGCTGGCGGCTGGCCGAACCGGGACACCGCGTCCCGGTTCGCCGACTACGCCCAGCTCACCCACGCCGCGCTCGGCGACCGGGTCCGGTACTGGACCACCCTCAACGAGCCCTGGTGCTCGGCCTTCCTCGGCTACGGCTCGGGGGCGCACGCGCCGGGCCGGCAGGACCGCGCGGCGGCGGTACGCGCCGGCCACCACCTGATGCTCGGGCACGGCCTGGCGGTGCAGGCGCTGCGGGCGGCCCGTCCCGACCACGAACTGGGCGTCACGCTCAACCTGTACGCGGTCTCCCCGGAGACCGGCGCGGCGGCGGACCTCGACGCGGCCCGCCGCATCGACGGGCTGGCCAACCGGTTCTTCCTCGACCCGATCCTGCGCGGGGAGTACCCGGCCGACCTGCTCGACGACCTGCGCGAGGTGAGCGACTTCGCGCACGTGCGCACCGGCGACCTCGACGTGATCTCCACCCCGCTCTCGCTGCTCGGGGTCAACTACTACAGCCGGTACGTGGTGGGCGGCCCGAGGGAGGGCGAGGCGCCGCAGCCGTACTGGCGGGCGCCGTCGGCCTGGCCGGGCAGCGAGCAGGTCCGGTTCGTCACCCGGGGGCTACCGGTGACCGACATGAACTGGGAGATCGACGCGCCGGGCCTGGTCGAGGTGCTCCGGCGGGTGCACCGCGACTACGGCGACCTGCCGATCTACATCACCGAGAACGGCTCGGCCTTCGTCGACGAGGTGGTCGACGGGCGGGTCGACGACCCGCAGCGGCTCGCCTACTTCGACGCCCACCTGCGCGCCTGCCACGAGGCGATCGGCTCCGGAGTTCCGTTGCGGGGCTACTTCGCCTGGTCGCTGATGGATAATTTCGAATGGGCCTGGGGCTACACGAAGCGCTTCGGCATGATCCACGTCGACTACGAGAGTCAGCTCCGCACCCCCAAGTCAAGTGCCAGGTGGTACGCCGAGGTGATCCGACGTAACGGACTGGCCGCAGAATAGGCGGGACCCAGCCACCATCAGGGGCTCCCGGTACCGGCCCGACCCGGGCCGGTACCGGTTCCGCCCGACGTCGGAGGAGCAGACGATGACAACCCAGCGCACCCGGTCGCTCGGGCGGCCCACCCTGGACGCGGTCGCGGCCCGGGCGGGTGTCGGGCGGGGCACGGTCTCCCGCGTCGTCAACGGTTCGCCGCAGGTGAGCCCGGAGGCGCGGGCCGCCGTACAGCAGGCCATCGCCGAGCTGGGTTACGTGCCGAACCGCGCGGCCCGGGCGCTGGTCACCCAGCGGACCGACTCGATCGCCCTGGTGGTCTCCGAGTCGGAGGAACGGGTCTTCGGCGAACCGTTCTTCGCCGGCATCGTCCGGGGGATCAGCTCCGGGCTGCTGGACACCCAGATGCAGCTCTGGCTGGCGATGGCCCAGTCCCCGGCCGAGCGGGAGCGGGTCGAGCACCACCTGACCAACCAGCACGTCGACGGGGTGCTGCTGCTCTCCCTGCACGACGCCGACCCGCTGCCCACCCTGCTGGAAGAGCGCAACCTGCCCACCGTGCTCGGCGGCCGGCCGGCCCGGATGCTCCAGCCCGACGCCCAGCCGGCCTACTTCGTCGACGTCAACAACGCCGGCGGCGCCCGCCAGGCCGTGGAGTACCTGCTCGCCAAGGGGCGCAGCTGCGTCGCCACCATCGCCGGCTCGCAGGACATGGGCGCCGGGCTCTCCCGGCTGGTCGGCTACCGGGAGGCGGTGCGGGCCAGCGGCGGCCAGGTGCGCGAGGAGCTGATCGCGTACGGGGACTTCAGCGAGGGGAGCGGGGCCGCCGCGATGCGCCGGCTGCTGGAGCTCTGCCCCGAGTTGGACGCCGTCTTCGTCGCCAGCGACCTGATGGCCTGCGGCGCCCTGCGCGCGCTGCGCGAGGCGGGCCGGCGGGTGCCGGACGACGTCGCCGTGGTCGGCTTCGAGGACGCCCCGATCGCCCGGCAGGCCGACCCGCCGCTGACGACCGTGTTCCAGCCGGTGGAGGAGATGGGCCGGCAGATGGCCCGGCTGCTGGTGTCGCGGATCCGCGGCGAGGACCTCCAGTCGCCGTACGTGCTGCTCGACACGCACATGGTCACCCGCGCCAGCGCCTGACCCTCCGCGCCCCCTCCGCGTCGATCTAGGGCAAATCCGCGTGATTAGAGATCAAATAGCAGGGATTTGCCCTAGATCGACGTGGGCTGGGTCCAGCGGCGGAGTTCGCGGCGGGCCAGCGAGGCGCGGTGCACCTCGTCCGGCCCGTCGGCCAGGCGCAGCGTACGGGCCTGGGTCCAGAGCGCGGCCAGGGGCGTGTCCTGGCTGACGCCCGCCGCGCCGTACGCCTGGATCGCCTTGTCGATCACCCACTCGGCCATCGCCGGCGTCACGATCTTGATGGCCTGGATCTCGGTGTGCGCGCCCCTGTTGCCCACGGTGTCCATCAGCCAGGCGGTCTTGAGCACCAGCAGTCGGGCCTGCTCGATGCGGACCCGCGACTCGGCGATCCAGTCCCGCACCACGCCCTGCTCGGCCAGCGGCCGGCCGAACGCGACCCGCTCGGCGGCCCGCCGGCAGAGCAGTTCGAGGGCCCGCTCGGCCATGCCGACCAGGCGCATGCAGTGGTGGATCCGGCCCGGCCCGAGCCGCGCCTGGGCGATGGCGAAGCCGGCCCCCTCCGCGCCGAGCAGGTTGGCCGCCGGCACCCGTACGCCCTCGAAGGTGATCTCGGCGTGGCCGCCGTGCGCGCCGTCGGTGAAGCCGAAGACCGTCATGCCCCGGCGTACCGTCACCCCCGGGGTGTCCCGCGGCACCAGGATCATGCTCTGCTGCCGGTGCCGGTCGGCGTCCGGATCGGTCTTGCCCATCACCACGAAGATCTCGCAGCTCGGGTCCATCGCCCCCGACGACCACCACTTGCGCCCGTCGATCACGTAGTGGTCGCCGTCGCGCCGGATCCGGGTGGCGATGTTCGCCGCGTCGGAGGAGGCGACCTCCGGCTCGGTCATGCAGAACGCCGAGCGGATCCGCCCGTCCAGCAGCGGGCGCAGCCAGCGTTCCCGCTGCTCCGGCGTGCCGAACTCGGCCAGCAGCTCCATGTTGCCGGTGTCGGGCGCCGCGCAGTTCAACGCCTCCGGGGCGAGGTGCGGGCTGCGGCCGGTCAGCTCGGCCAGCGGCGCGTACTGGAGGTTGGTCAGGCCGGCGCCGTACTCGGGGTGCGGCAGGAAGAGGTTCCACAGGCCCCGCTCGCGGGCCTGGGCCTTCAGCTCCGCCAGCACCGGCGGCCGGGACCACGGGTCCCCGGCCTCGGCGACCTGCGCGGCGTGCACCGGCTCGGCCGGGTAGACCCGGTCGACCAGGAACTCGTGCAGCGTCTCGCGCAGCTCCTCGGTGCGGGCGTCGAAGCCGAACTCCATCACTTCTCCCTGACGGCGTCGAGCCCGTACGCGACCAGCGGGGCGACCAGCCCGCCGATGCGGTCGAAGCCCTCGCCCACGGTCTGGCCCAGGCCGTACCGGTAGTGGATGCCCTCGCAGATCACGGCGAGCTTGAAACAGCCGAGCGCGACGTGCCAGTGCAGCGGGCCGACGTCGACATCGGCGCGCCCGGCGTACCGGGCGATCAGCTCGGCGCCGTCCGGGAAACCGGCGGCCGGGCCGAGCCCGTCGGCGACCGGGTTCGCGACCGGTGCGTCGCCGTCCCCGCGGCCCAGCACCTCCCAGTACGTCAGCAGCAGCCCGAGGTCGGCCAGCGGATCGCCCAGCGTCGCCATCTCCCAGTCGAGCACCGCCCGTACCGACACCGGCTCGACCTCGGCCAGCAGGTTGTCCAGGCGGTAGTCGCCGTGCACGATCCGGCCGGCGTTCGCCCCCTCCGGTACCGTCGCCGCCAGCCGTTCGCGCAGCTCGTCGATGCCGGGCAGCGGCCGGCTGCGGGAGCGGTCCAGCTGGGCCCCCCAGCGCCGGACCTGCCGGGCCAGGAAACCCTCGGGCCGGCCGAAGTCGGCGAGCCCCACCTCGGCCGGGTCGACGCCGTGCAGCGTCGCGAGGGTGTCCATCATCGCCATGGCCAGGTCCCGGCGCTGCCCGGCGCCGAGCGCGTCGGTCTGCGCGCGGCTGCGGTAGATCACCCCGTCGACGCGTTCCATCAGGTAGAACGGCGCCCCGAGCACCTCCTCGTCGGCGCAGAACAGCAGCGCGGCGGGGACCGGTACGCCGGTCGGGGCCAGCGCCGTGATGACCCGGTGTTCGCGCGCCATGTCGTGCGCGGTGGCGAGCACGTGCCCCAGCGGCGGCCGGCGGAGCACGAACTCGCGGGCGCCCGAGCGGACCAGGTAGGTGAGGTTCGACCGGCCGCCGGCGATCAGCTCGGCCCGCGGCGCCGCGCCGTCGAGCAGCTCCGGCCGGTGGGTCGCGAGGTACGCGGCGAGCCGGTCGAGGTCGAGGCCGGACGGGTGTCGGCCGGGCCGTGACGGCGGCTGCGCCGGCTGCCGCGCCGGCCGGAGGGGTGCGGCCGGCGGGTCGGTCATCCGAACAGTTGATGGCAGTTCAGCCGGGTTGTCAAGGGACGGATTGTTGCCACCGAGACACGGTGTGGCAACAGGGGCGAAATGGTCAACATGCAGGCTGGTGCCATCGATCCGGGGTACGCGGATGGACGACGGGTGACCGGTGGGTGTCCGGCGCGTGCGACGCGTGGGTCCGGTGCGTGCGCCGCGGGGACCTCGCCAGACGAAGGGACTGCCATGCTGCTGAGGGTTCGGGTGACCCTGCCGGACCGGCCCGGAGCGCTCGGCCAGGTGGCCCGCACGCTCGGCGTCGCCGGTGCCGACATCGTCCAGGTGGTGGTCCTGGAGCGGCTCGGCGGTCGGGCGGTGGACGACTTCACCGTGGTCTGGCCCGGCGTGGCCCGCGTCGACCGGCTCCTCGCCGGCCTCGCCGCGATCCCCGGGGTGCAGGTCGACGGCGTCTGGCGGGCGATCGGCACCCCGACCACCGGCGGTCAGGACGCGGAGTTGCTGGCCCAGGTCGCGGCGAACCCGACCGACGGCCTGGCGACCCTGGTCGACGCCGTACCCGGCCTGCTCGCGGCCGACTGGGCGGCGGCCGCGGTGGTTCCGGCGGACTGGGCGGCCCGCAGCGAGCCGTCCGGCGCCGGGGGCGAGCCCGCGGTCGCGTACGCGAGTTGGCGCGCCCCGACGCCGCTGCGACTGCCCGAGGTGACGCCGCTGCGGGCCCGCGCGCTGGACGGGCCGACCGGCGTGCACTTCGCCGCGGCCCCGTTCGGCCGGGCCGGGCTGGTGCTGCTGGTGGCGCGCGAGTCCCCGGAGCTGTCGGCGGCGGCCTTCCACGTCACCGAGGTCGACCGGGTCGCGCAGCTGGTCCGCGCCGCCGCGGTGATCCTCGGTGACCGGCTCGACCTGGTCAGCGCGCCCCCGGTCGCATCGCGCCCCTGACCACCCGGGCCGCCCTCCCGGGCCCGCCGAGTCGCGACAGCCCCGGTCGCCGGGCCGCCCCGCGGCCGGCCCCGCTCGGCGCGGCGGCGCGACTGGTCACCGGCGGGCAACCCGGGGGAAACAGCCGGTGGGCACGCTGGGTGGGGAAGGAGGACGACATGGCGCTATGGCGGATCCGGGCCACGGTCGACGACCGCCCCGGCTACCTCTCCGTGCTGACCGCGAGCCTGGCACTGCGGGGGGTCAACATCCTCACCGTGCAGGTGCACACCACCGAGGCGGGGGCGGTCGACGACTTCCTCGTCGACGCGCCCGACGCGCTGACCGAGGACGACCTGGTCGCGGCCGTCGAGCGGGGCCGGGGGCGGCACTGCTGGGTGGCCCGCAGCGAGGCGCGCGGCCTGGTCGACCAGCCCACCCGGGCGCTCGGGCTGGCCAACCGGCTGGTACGCGACCCGGACGCGCTCGGCGAGGCGCTGCGTACCCTGCTGGGCGCCACGGCGGTGACCTGGCGGGCGGTACCCGGTCCGGCGCGGCACGGCGGTCCCGGCGAGGCGATGTGGCTGTCGGACCCGGCCGGCGGCTCCTTCGAGATCGTGCGGGACGCGCCCAGCTTCACCCCGGCCGAGTACGCCCGCGCCCAGGCCCTGGTGGACCTGGCCACCACCGTCGTGCGGCAGCCGGCCGAACGGGTCGCGCTGGTGCTGGCCGACGGCACCGAGCTGACCGTACGACCGGCGACCGGCGACGACCTGCCCGCCGTACGCGAGCTGCACGAGCACTGCTCGCCCGCGAGCCTGCGCCGGCGCTACCCCGGCGGTACGCCCGGCCCCGCGCGGCTGGCCCGGCTGCTGGCACCCGCCCGCGGCCTCACCCTGCTGGCCGTCGCGGACGGCGGTGTGCCCCCGGACCTCGGCGGACCGGACCGGGTGGTGGCGATGGCGAACCTGGCGGCCGAGGGGCACCTGGCCGAGCTGGCGGTGCTGGTGGCGGACGCCTGGCAGCGCCGCGGACTGGGCGGGGCGCTGCTGCGCCGGCTGGTCGCCCACGCCCGGCGGGTCGGCGCCGGGGCGCTGACCGCGCACACCGGCGCGGAGAACACCAGCGTGCTGCGCATGCTGGATCGGCACGGGCTGCCGCCGGCCACCGTGGAGCGGGACGCCTCGCTGGTCAGCGTCACGCTCCCGCTGCTCCCGGCCGCCCCGCCGGTTTCCGCGCCCCGCGACGTCGCGATCTAGGGCAAATCCGCGCTATTTGATCTCTAATCACGTGGATTTGCCCTAGATCGCGGGCGTCGGGCGCCAGCGACCGTGGCTAGGTGGCCGGGTAGCTGTTGTAGTCGGGGAAGTTGCCGTAGAGCCGCTCGCCGGTCGGGCTGACCGTCACGGCGTGCACCAGCAGGTCACCGCCGACGAACGCGCCCTTCCAGGAGGCGCCGCGACCACCGAACGGCTCGTCCCGGTCGCCCCGGGAGCGGGGCTTGTTGATGCCGACCTTGAACGCCTGGAGGTCCACGGCGAGCTTGGCGGCCAGCTCCTCGTCGTCGCAGGCGAGGCTCGCCACCAGCGCGCCGTTCGAGGCGTTCATCGCGGCCAGCAGCTCGTCGCGGGTGTCGACCACCACGATCGTGTCGACCGGGCCGAACGGTTCGGCGTGCATCAGCCGGGACCGGCCGGGCGGGGCCAGCAGCACCGACGGCGCCACGTACGCGGAGGTGTCCTGCCCGTCGAGGAAGGGCGCGCCGTCCAGCCGGCCCCGGTAGAGCGGGACCGCGCCGCCGCGTACCGCCTCGTCGACCTTGCGGTGCAGCTCGTCGGCCTTGGCGGCGCTGATCAGCGGCCCGAAGTCGAGCTCCGGCAGCGGGTCGCCGGCCGACCAGTCGTCGCCCACGGCGAGCGGGTGGCCGAAGCGGACCGAGCGGACCACCGGCAGGTACATCTCCAGGAAGCGGTCGACCAGGTCGCGCTGCACCACGAAGCGCGGGTACGCCGTGCACCGCTGCTTGCCGTACTCGAAGCCCTTCTTGAGGTGCTTGGCGAGGCTGTCCCACTGGCTGAACTCCCAGATGCCCCAGGCGTTCAGCCCCTCCTGCTCGATCATGTGGCGCTTGTCGGTGTCGAGCAGCGCGGCGGCGACCTTGCCGCCGTTGGAGCGGCCGCCGACGAAGGCGACCGCGCCGATCTCCGGGGCCCGCACCAGCACCTCGGATAGCTCCTCGCCGCCGCCGGAGAGCAGCGTGGCGGGAAGCCCGGCCCGGCGCATCAGCGCGTGCGCCACGGTGAGGCAGACCGCGCCGCCCTGGGAGGGGGTCTTGGCGATCACGGCGTTGCCGGCGAGGAGCTGCACCAGCTCGGCGTGGACCAGCACGCTCATCGGGTAGTTCCAGCTGGCGATGTTGCTGACCGGGCCGTCCAGCGGCTCGCGCCCGTCGGCGAGCATCCGGTCGATCTCGCCGACGTACCAGCGGACGCCGTCGAGCGCCCGGTCGACGTCGGCGCAGGCGAGCCGCCACGGCTTGCCGATCTCCCAGACCAGCAGCAGGGCGAGCAGGTCCCGGTGCTCGGTCAGCGCGTCGAGCGCCTCGACCACCCGGGCCTTGCGCTCGGGCAGCGGCGTGGCGGCCCACTCGCGGTGCTCGGCGGCGGCGGCCAGCACCGCGGCGCGCGCGCCGTCCGCGCCGAGCCGGGGCAGGTTGACCAGTACGCTGTTGTCCACCGGGGTACGCACGGGGGTCGGGGTGCCGACGGATCGCCAGCTGCCCTCGACGAGGTTGCGCAGGGTCGCCGGGGCCGAACCGGCGCCCGCGTCGAATGCTTCGGGGGTCGCGGCCACCGCGCGGGCGAGTGTCTCCTGCCAGGCGGTGCCGTCGGCGAGGCGTAGGGCCATCGCAGCCTCCTCGGAATGACCAGTGGAGCGGCGACATCGCTGGCACCGCTGATCTGCCCGTACTGTCTCCCGAGGCGATGAGCAGCGGCAACCGTACGCTCGTAGGCCGGGACATGCCGTCCCAGTCGCGGCGCCGACCGGTACGTGGCGCGCCCCGGCCGAACCGGGCCGAGCCCGGCTGAGCTGGCCGAACGAGCGCTGTACATCGACCAAGCTCGATTATGTGAGCTAACTCGTTGCGCGGAAAGGGCTTTCCTGTGTATCGCCGCGCCCGGTGCCGCCGAGCGCCGCGAGCACGTCGTCGGTCCGGCAGACCGTGCCGAGCCGCGGGAAGACGTACTCGAACGCGAAGGCGTGGGCGTGCGCGTCCAGGCCGGTCATCGCGTCCTCCGGCAGGACGACCCGGTAGCCCAGTTCGTCGGCGAAGTGGGCGGTCTGTTCGACCCCGAAGTTGGTGGCGATGCCGGTGAGCACGAGCGTGTCGATGCGCCGTTCGCGCAGCGCGGCGTCGAGCCCGGTCTCGTGGAACGCGCCCCAGGTGTGCTTGACGACGGGCAGGTCGCCGGCGAGCGGCGCGGCCTCCGGTACCAGCTCGCTGCCGGGCGGCTGCTCGGTCACGCCCGGCCGGTCGACCCGCACGCTCACCACCAGCGCGCCGGCGGCCCGGTGCGCGGCGGCCAGCGCCGTGGCGCGGGTGACCACGTCCGGTCCCGAGTGCGGCGCGGTCGGCAGCTCGACGATCCGCCGCTGCAGGTCGATGAGCAGCACGGCGGTGCGGGCGGGTTCGAGGGTCAGGTCGCTGTCGAGGTTTTCCATGATCTTGAGGTTAGCCGGTGCCGGCCCCCGGCCGGTGCGGTGCTTCACAAAGCGGCAACGGCCCGGTTACATTGTTGGGCATCCATTCGTGGGAGCGCTCCCGGGCCTTCGCCGGAAACTCCCTCCGCGCCGCAACGAACCCCCACCCCAGCAGGCCGTGCCGGATGCGGGGAAGGGGCGGATGCGCCCACACCCGCCCCTTCATGTCCTCCGCAAACGCGTCACCGCGCGCGGCTCCACGGACAGGAGCGATTCTAATGCGTGACGACACGGCACCGGTCCGCCCGAAAGGTCAACCCCGGCGGTCCGGAAATCGGCCAAGGTCCGGACACTGGTACCACCGCCTCCTGGGTACGACGGCGGCGCTGCTGGTGACGGCCTCGCTCGCCGCCGCGCCCGCGCGGGCCGCGACCGCGACCCCGGCCGGAGCCGTCGGTGCCGGTGACGTCGCCCCGGCCGCGACCTACAACTACGCCGAGGCGCTGCAGAAGTCGCTCCTCTTCTACGAGGCGCAGCAGTCCGGCACCCTGCCCGACTGGAACCGCGTCTCCTGGCGCGGCGACTCGGCGCTGACCGACGGCGCCGACGCCGGCCTCGACCTCACCGGCGGCTGGTACGACGCGGGCGACCACGTCAAGTTCGGCTTCCCGATGGCGTTCAGCACCACCATGCTCGCCTGGGGCGCGGTCGAGTACCGCTCCGCGTACGCCGCCTCCGGCCAGCTCCCGCACCTGCTGAACAACCTGCGCTTCGTCAACGACTACTTCGTCAAGGCGCACCCGTCGGCCAACGTGCTCTACGGGCAGGTCGGCAAGGGCGACGACGACCACAAGTGGTGGGGACCCGCCGAGGTGCTGCCGATGGCGCGGCCCGCGTACAAGATCGACGCGAGCTGCGGCGGCGCGGACCTGGCCGGCGAGACCGCGGCCGCGATGGCCGCCTCCTCGATGGTCTTCCGCCCCACCGACGCGGCCTACGCCGACCGGCTGCTCGGCCACGCCCGGCAGCTCTACACCTTCGCCGACACCGTCCGGCGCGCCTACCACGAGTGCATCACCGACGCGACCAACTTCTACCGCTCCTGGAGCGGCTACACCGACGAACTGGTCTGGGGCGCGATCTGGCTCCACCGGGCCACCGGCGAGGCGAGCTACCTGGCCAAGGCCGAGAGCGAGTACGACCGGCTCGGCACCGAACCCCAGTCCAGCACCCGGCTCTACAAGTGGACCGTGGCCTGGGACAACAAGCAGTTCGGCGCGTACGTGCTGCTGGCCAACCTGACCGGGAAGCAGAAGTACGTCGACGACGCCAACCGCTGGCTCGACTACTGGACCGTCGGCGTCAACGGCGAGAAGGTGCGCACCTCCCCGGGCGGGATGGCGGTGCTCGACAGCTGGGGCGCGCTGCGCTACGCCGCGAACACCTCCTTCGCCGCCCTGGTCTACGCCGACAAGACCACCGACACGACCCGCAAGGCCCGCTACCACGACTTCGCCGTACGGCAGATCAACTACGCGCTCGGGGACAACCCGCGCCGCGCCAGCTACATGATCGGCTTCGGCGCCAACCCGCCCAAGAATCCGCACCACCGCACCGCGCACGGCTCCTGGTGGGACAGCCAGCAGGTGCCCGAGGCGACCCGGCACGTGCTCTACGGCGCGCTGGTCGGCGGCCCGTCCGCGCCGGACGACGCGTACACCGACAGCCGCGGCGACTACGTGATGAACGAGGTCGCCACCGACTACAACGCCGGTTTCACCTCCGCGCTGGTCCGGCTCTACTCCGAGTACGGCGGCACGCCGCTGGCGAACTTCCCGCAGCCGGAGGCGCCGGACATGGACGAGCTGACCGTCGAGACCACGGTGATGCAGAACGAGCCGCGGGCCACCGGGATCAAGGCGATCGTCTACAACAGGTCCGCCTTCCCCGCCCGGGCCCTGAAGAACTCCGCGTTCCGCTACTACTTCCGCCGCGAGGGGACCAGCGCCATCCAGGTGACCAGCTCGTACACGCAGGGCTGCCCGGCGCCGACCGCCGCCCGCCAGGCCGCCGGCGACCTCTGGTACGTCGAGGTCAACTGCGCCGGGTACACGATCGCGCCGGCCGGCCAGTCGGCGCACCGGATGGAGGTGCAGTTCAAGGTCGGCGTACCGGAGGGGGGAACCTGGGATCCCGCCAACGACCCGTCGTACTCCGCCACCGCCGGCCCGAACCGCAACGTCCCGCTCTACGAGGCCGGCGCGCGGGTCTGGGGGCAGGAGCCCGACTCCGGGCCGGCCGACACCACACCGCCGAGCGCCCCCGGCACCCCGGTCGCCTCCGGGCTGACCTCGACCGGCGTGACGCTCACCTGGGCGGCCTCGACCGACAGCGGCGGCAGCGGGCTCGCCGGCTACACCGTGCGCGAACTCCTGGTCGGCAACGACGTGGTGGTGGGGCGACCGGCGTCGACCAACTCCCTGACCGTCTCCGGGCTGCTGCCCGGCCGCACCTACCAGTACTCGGTGGTCGCCCGGGACAACGCGGGGAACGAGTCCGCCGCCTCGGCCACCCTCTCGGTCACCACGCCGCCGGTCGGGGGCGGCGATCCGGACACCACCCCGCCCAGCCGGCCCGGCACGCCGACCGCCTCGGCGGTCACCTTCTCGGGGGCCACCCTGACCTGGGCGGCGTCGACCGACAACGTCGCGGTCAGCGGGTACCGGGTCTACCGGGAGGCCGGCGCCACGGACGTACCGCTGGCCACGGTCACCGGCACCACGTACGCCGTGACCGGGCTGGCGCCCGCGACCGCGTACGAGTTCTACGTCGTGGCCCTCGACGCCGCCGGCAACGCCTCGACCCCGTCGGCGCCGGTGGCCGTGACCACGGCGCCCGCGCCGCCGGCCAGCGCTTGCCGGATCACGTACGCCACCAACGACTGGAACACCGGTTTCAGCGCCACCGTGACGGTCACCAACACCGGCTCCACCGCGCTGACCAGCTGGAACCTGGCGTGGAGCTTCACCGCCGGGCAGCGGGTCACCCAGGCCTGGTCGGCCACGGTGACCCAGACCGGCACCTCGGTCACCGCCGCGAGCCTCTCCTACAACGGGGCGCTGGCGCCGGGCGCGTCGACGAGCTTCGGCTTCAACGGTACGCACAGCGGCAGCAACCCGAGGCCGGCCGCGTTCACGCTCAACGGGGCCGCCTGCACGGTCGCCTGACCCGCCACGGCCGGCCCGGCGGCGTCGGGTCCGTGATCCGGTCCGGCCCGGCCCGGCGGGGTCGGCACGCGGCCCGGTCGGGGCCGGCCCGGCGGCGTCGGGTCGGCCCCTCGGCGGCAACTCTGAGCCGTTCTCGCCGTTCCCGGGGTGAGGAAACGCCAACATCTGGACAATTGGGCGGTGGGAGCGGTCCGGTCCCGGCCTCGCGGCTCGGGTACGCGATGAGTGCCCGCCGGCCAGCCGCCGCGGGCGCCCGCCGGTGCGGTGAGCGGTGAGCGTCGTCGCGATCGTGCTGGGGCTCGCCGCGGCGGCGCTCTTCGCGGTCGGCTCGGTGCTCGAACAGCGCGCCACCAAGCGGCAGAAGCAGACCCGTACGCTCGATCCCCGGCTGCTGCTGCAACTGCTGCGCGAACCGATGTGGTTCGCCGGCTGGGTGCCGGACCTCGGCGGCACCGTGCTCCAGGCCGTCGCGCTGCGCTTCGGCCCGCTCGCCCTGGTCGAGCCGATGCTGCTCGCCGGGGTACTGCTGGCGATCCCGCTGGAGGCGGCCTTCGAGAAGCGCCGCCCGCACGCCCGCGACCTGACCGTGGTGGTCCTCGGCGCGATCGGCCTCGCCGCGTTCCTGGTCGCGGCGGCGCCCCGGGGTGGGATCAACGAGCCGAAGACCGGCGACTGGCTGCGGGTGATGGCCGCGCTCGCCGTGGTCTTCGCGGCCTGCCTCTTCTTCGCCTGGTGCGCCCGCAACACCACCCGGGGGATCCTGCTCGGCGTCGCCACCGGACTGCTCTACGCGCTCGCCGCGTCCCTGCTGAAGTCGGTCACCGTGCAGTTGGGGCGGGGGCTGCCGGAGACCTTCTCCCACTGGCACGTGTACGCGCTGCTGGTGGCCGGCGTCGGCGGCATGATGCTCAACCAGAACGCCTTCCAGGGCGGCCCGATCGCGGCGCCGCTGACCACCATCGCGATGACCGACCCGGTCGTCAGCATCGGCATCGGCATCACCGCCTTCCACGAGCAGCTCAGCGTCGACGGGCCCCGGCTCGCCATCGAGATCCTCGCCGGGCTGCTGATGATCTTCGTACTCTGGCTCGCCCACACCATCCGGGGCAACAACGGCAACAACGGCAACAACGGCGCCCAGCACTGAGTCCGCCCCCGTCGATCTAGGGCAAATCGTTGCTAGACGATCTCTAATCACGTGGATTTGCCCTAGATCGAAGGGGGTTCTCGGGGCGGTGTTCGCGGGGCGGGGCGGTCAGCGGTGGCCGGCGAAGATGCCGATGCCGTTCGCCACCGCGCGCTCGGTACCGTCCGACGGGCTGTTGCGGGCCGTCACGGTCGACTCGCCCGGAGCCCGCACCGCTACCGTCGTCGACCCGCCGCCGTCCAGGTTCACCGCGTCGTCCGCGCCGAACGAGCGCAGCAGGTCGGCCAGCTCGGCGATGGTGAGACCCTTGCTGACCGCCGACCGGCCGTCCAGCGCCACCAGGTAGACCGTCCGCCCGTCGGCGCTGACGCCGGCCGAGCTGCGTACCGCGGCGGTCTTGGTGTCCACGCCCGCCAGCGGCGCGCCGTCGCGCAGGATCGGGAACCCGCCGACCGCGAACGTCAGCTTCGGCCGCTCCGCGGCCTCGAGCCGGTGGTCGATCTTCACCCGGTCGCCCACGGCCAGGTCGTCGAGCTGGTCGGCACCGCCCTCGCGGCCCACGAGCACCTCGGTGTCGCCGGGGATCTGACCGGCGCCCGGCGTCGTGCTCACCGAGGTCACCACGCCGTGGCGCACCGTCACCTCGTACGTCTCGGTGCTGCACGGGTCGTTGCGGCTGGTGTCGCTGCCGCAGGTGGCGCGTACCCGGGAGGCGCTGCCCCAGTCGGAGGTGAAGACGCCGACGCCGCCGACCGGCAGGGCGTACTGGTTCAGGCCGGTCAGCGGGATGCTGCCGGCGGGGGTGCGGACCTCGCCGGCCAGCTCCAGGCTGGTCACCCGGGCCCGCTTGTCCGCGCCCACCGCGAAGACGTCGCGGGTGGAGGTGCCGGGCGGCAGTCCCGGCCCGAAGCGCTGCGCGTTCGGTACGGCGGCCTTGAGCTGGCGGCCGTCCGCGATCGCCGGGCCCACCGACGACCCGGTCGGGGCGACCCCGGCGTGGGTCTCGCTGATGTTGAAGAAGTCGCCGTTGACCCCGGCGATCGCGTGCTGCTCGTTGGCCATCGCCGAGACGACCTCGCGCTGCGCGACGGACGCGGGGTGCAGCAGGTCCAGGCTGACCTTCGGGTTACGCAGGTCGGCCGTGAGCAGGTAGCCGAGCGTGGCGCCGCGCGGGGTCTGCACCTCGAACGACGAGTACGCCACGCCGGGCGCGAGCTGCTGGCTGCCGGTGACCTGTACCGCCTCGGCCTGGGTCGCTGCTCCGGTCGCCGGCGCCGGGGCGGGCGCGACCGTCGCGGCCTGGGCCGCCCCGGTCGGTACCGCGAACGCGGTCAGGCCCGCGGCGAGAAGTGTCGCCACCCGTGCGCGTACCAGTGGTGCTGGTCGCATCGCCACCTCTTCCTTCTCTTCGTGCCCGGCGGGCCGGCGGGCCCGGCCGGGTCAGGGTTTGCGCAGGTAGCCGACCACACCGGGGTGAACACCCGTCATGATCGACTTGAACCGCCGGTGGCGCGCCGGCCCCGAGCCGGTCGGTCGAGCGGCCAGGGGGAGGGGCGCCGTCCGGCTGCCAATTGTGGACGGTCGATCGACCGGCCGTGGGGTCGGCCGGGCCGGGAGGGCGACCGGCACCGACACGTCCGGTCGATCGGAGGGCCGGACAGGGCGGGCTGACGAGATCGACCGGCGCCGGTGCGTGAGCCGATCGTCCGCCGAATCGCCGCTGCTCGACCGCTGTGGCTGATCTAGTGATCGCATGAGACTGCCCGGGTGACATATCAGCCGCCACGAGAGCCGCATCATCCGCACGCGCGGATTCATCCGCCTCAGGCAGCGGACTCCCGCCGCAGGGCGATCCACACGCCGCTGGACCTGATTCAAGGTCTCCGCCCGGGACAGAAGATGGCATTTCTCGTCGTCGGCGGGATACTCGCATTCGTTCTGGTCTGCGGCGTCGGCATCACGGCTGTCGGAGCGATCGTGGGGCCGCCGACCGAACCGCCTCGGCGAGCCGCGGCCGCCAGCGCCACCCCGACGGCGCTCCAAGCGTCGGCGAGCGCGCCCGCGACGCCGTCCGCGACGCCGCTCGCGCCCACCTCGACGCCGTCCGCCCCGGCGCAGCCGGTGGTCGAGAAGCGAACGGTCACCGAGACGCAGCGGCTGCCGTTCGCCGAGAAGACGGTGAAGGACTCGTCCCTGGCCGAGGGCGTTCGGAAGGTGCGTGCGAAGGGTGTCGCGGGTGTGAAGACCCTCGTCTACGAGGTGACGCTGACCGACGGGGTGGAGACCGGCCGGAAACTGGTACGACAGGAAGTCACGAAGAACCCGGTCACCCAGGTCGTCGCGGTCGGCACGAAGAAGACCAAGCGGTGCGACCCGAACTACAGCGGTGCGTGCGTACCCATCGCCAGCGACGTCGACTGCGCCGGCGGCAGCGGCAACGGCCCCGCGTACGTGCAGGGCCCCGTACGGGTCGTCGGGAGCGACATCTACGACCTGGACCGTGACGGCGACGGCATCGGCTGCGACGACTGAGCGGGAGACCGACGTCCCGATCTCCAGTCGAATGCCCTCTGCCGAAACCGCGCTGTCGGGCGAAGCACGTGATCGTCGGTTTCCCCAGGTGACTGTCGTGGAAGCCCCCGAAGGGCTTTCACGACAGTCGTCAAGGCCCCCGAGCGCAGCCTGAGGCGCTCAAGAGGCGGATTGCCACTGTCGGACAAGGTCCTCCGCCTCGGTCAAGAGAAGGTCCAACTGCTGCTCGGACAGTTCGGCTTCCGCGACCAGTCTGAAGAGGAGTTGTCCCTCGATTTCGGCGATCGTGCCGACGTCCAGGCGCTCGACCGTCTCGGCCACCCCGGGCGCGTCGAGGTCCAGCGTGGCGGCGATCAGAGCTTCCGCCTCCTGCGCCGGTAGGTCGCGGCCCTCGGACAGGAAGGCCCGCGCGTCCGCAACGAATCGAATGATCTCGCGCATGTCCCTGGTGGTCCCGAACCGCCGTCGTACTGACAGGTAGAAGGCGGAATTGATGATCGCAACCGGGGTGCCCTTGCCCTGCTGTTCAAACTCTGCGCGGAGCTTCTCGTAGGTGTCCCAGTCCTGCAACAGGAGGGCTTTGAGGAACCTGGTGTTGTCATCCATTGGTATCGCCTTCCTGCTTTTTTGATCGCCTGTCGGCTTGAACCTTCTTGCGGAGCCGGCCCGCTACCTCGGCACCCTTGACACCGAGGAGGGCCAATGTAAACGCCGCCAACAGCGCGTCGCCGGCCGAGCCACCCCGGGTTTCGGCTGCCCTGATGATCGGATCGGGAGAGCGGGGTACTGCGGTCGCACCCTTCCCCGCAGCGTCCTGAATCGCCGACGCCAGTTTGCTCGCGTGTTGGAGGCCGTCGTCGGCGTTGGGGACACTGGTCATCCTGCGGAAGAGGCGGCTCGAGAGCGGCCCGCCGGGCCCGGTGGAGCTGGCAAGGGCTTGTCCGTCGGGTAGCGATCGAGGCGTAGACGTTCGTGTGGGCGCCGAGCCTGGGACGATGACATTGGCGTACTCGGCAAACGCGCCTGCCGCTTCGGCGAAGAGTCTGGCGCTCTTGCCCGCCTTCTCGGCTGCGGTTCGCGCCTCCGTGATGGCTTGGTTGGCCGCTGGGTCGTTTGTGCCCTGAGCGGCTTCCGTCAGAGCGGCGAGCGCTTGTTCGGCCTGGTCGCGTGCACGGCCCGCAGTGACGGCGGCACGATCCAGTTCGCCGATTACCCGCAGAAGCTGACGTATGACCTCGCCGAGATCACCGCTCACCCCAGGGTCCCCAGGTATCTCTCGGTCGCCTCCTTGGCCCCCTGTAGGCGACGGCGTACCAGCTCGGTCTCGCGGACAGCCTCGCCAGCGAGTCGAAGCCCCTTCTGCGCCGCGCCGTGCTGACTGTCGTGCACCGTAATCCCGGCGAGCGTCAGCGCCTCGGTGCCGGCCTCCCGAGCCGATCGGATGGTCATCTCTGCCTGATCGGCAGCCTCAAGAGCGCGATGGAACGTCGCCTTCACCTGCTCGATGCTCATCGACTGCCCTTGGTCGGATGGCCGCTACTCTGAGTGCGCCATTGAACACTACCGAAGACCCGGTCCCGGTGACAGCCCCGAGGTCCCGGTTATGGCGCTACGGGCGGGTGAGTTCGATTTGATCACCGGGTTGACTTCGACCGTCCCCTCCGGGTGCTGGACCTCAAGCACCGGTACGCCCTCGTCGAGCCGGGCGGCAGCGCTCCGGGCTCGATGCGGTCGCGCAGCAGGTCGGCGAGCTGTGTGTAGACGGGCGTGTGCGAGCGCGGATCGATGGCCACAGAGCGTTAGTCCTGGACTGGATGTCGGCCCTGTCGGAACGTCGCCGTATTCGCATCTGGCTCATCGGCTGAACGTGTCGTGCTTGGCGGCGGTGACGAAGTCGGTCCAGTCGGCCGGGTTGAAGACCAGGACCGGGCCCGTTGGGTCCTTGCTGTCCCGGACTCCTACGACACCGGGCAGGTTGTCTGCGACCTCCACGCACTCCCCGCCGTTGTTGCTGCGGCTCGACTTGCGCCACCGGGCGCCGGTCAGATCAGGCACGGTCGTACTCCTCTGCTAGCTGCTGAATCATGGTCTTGGATCGGGACTCGTTGAGGGCGCGGTTCTCCATGTCTGCCCAGATCTTGTCGTAGGCGCTGGTCTCGTGTGGTTTGTCTAGGTAGATGGCCCCGGTCGCACCCTCCAGGTAGGTCACCGTCGGTTCCACCTCCTTGCCGGCGTCGTCCCGTGGAAATTCCAGGATTGAGAAGGCTCCGGCCATCGCGCCGGCATGAAGCCCGGCAGAAAATGGCAGCACTCTGATGGTTACGTTGGGTAGTTCAGCGGCCTTCAGGAGTTGGTGAAGCTGCTCGGCCATGATCTTGTCGTTGCCGACCGGCCGACGCAACACCGCCTCGTTGATTATCACGCTCAGTTGCGGGGGTGAGAAGCGGGTCAGCAGGCTCTGTCGCTCGATCCGGAGCCGGATCGCCCGCTCCCGCTCGGCGTCGTCCTCCGAGTCGATCGCACCGCCGGGCATCAGGAACAACTGCTCGGCGTAGGCCCGGGTCTGAAGCAGGCCGGGGATGAGTTCGCTCTGGTACTGGCGGATGTTGGCAGCGGCGGATTCGAGTCCTATATAGAGTTGGAACCAGCGGGGAAGGCCCGAGCCGATGTAGTCGTGCCACCAGTTCTTGTTCGCACGCGTGGCGGCGGTCAACGCGAGCAGCAGTTCCCGATCCTTCTTCGAGGCGCCGTACAGGTTGAGCATCTGCTCGACGTCCGCCTGCCGGTACCGGATGTTCTCGGCGCCGTTCTCAATCCGGTGCAGGGTCGCCCGTGCCCGGTCGAGCTGCGCCGCTGCCTGGTCCATGGTCAGCCCGGCGGCCTTCCGTAGCGCCTCGAACTTCCGGCCGATCTGTCGCCGCAGCATCGTCGATCCGGTTACTAACTGTGACACCGGTGGCCTCCGTGGATCGGGTACTTGAGACGTGCCGCAGCCAATTAAACGGGCCTGGTGTATCAGAAACAATAGACAAGTTACTAAGAGAATGTGTCGATCAAGGACTCGCTATTTTGATCTCTCCTGTTAAACGTTGCATTTGATTCCGGGCGATGCTCTACTGCCTCCACGGCCCGGTGTGGAGCCCGCCGAACTGGGGCTGAGCTGGGCAGCCCTGCCTGCCGCACCTGTGACGGGAGCTGCGGCGGTGGGGCCGGGTGGTCCGCCCGTTCGAGGCGAGCGGGCGGACCACCCTCCATTCTTCGATCCGGAAGGCAGGTCCTCGGCATGTGTCTCGTCGTGCGGTTGCTGCGCCGCTCGCGTACCCCGGACCGGTCGACTCGGGGGAGCGCCAGTGGCCGGTCCGCCGGTCACGCACCGCTACCTGACCGCCGTGCCCGGAGAGCCAACGCCCGGGGGCACCGGTGAGGGCGGCGGGACAGCGGTGGGTCGTTCACCTCCCGGTGATCGCCGCCGACCTGGCCGCCGCGCAGCGGCTCGCCCGGGTGGTCGCCCGGGGGATGAGCTTCCTGCGCCAGGTCGACCCCGGCGAGACCACCGTCTCGGCCGAGGACGACCAGGGCGTACGCCATCGGGTCTTCTGCGACCTGCGACTGCCCGGCGGCCGGCGGTGCCTGCTCGGGAACGACCACGACGGACCGTGCAGCCGGCGGCTGCGTCGGTGACCAGCGACGACCACCCGCCGGAGGCGGCACCCATGACGTCCAGCACCGAATTGACGATCACCTGCCCGGACTGTGTCGGGCTCACCTTCACTCTGGTCCAGTGCACCTGCGTCAGCGGCGGCGACCGGCTGGTGGTCGACTTCGACCTAGGCGACCCGGACGGCAAGCCGTACCGGGACTGCCTGGTCTGCCAGGGCACCGGCACCGTCGCGCGCGCCTGCACCCGGTGCGAGCAGCGCGGACGCCGCCGGGCCCAGCTCGTGCTCACCGTGGCGAATCTCGACACCGGTACGGTCGCCTCGCGCAACGTCGTACCCGGGTCGCTGGAGCCGGTGCCCGCGCCCGACGGCGGCTGGCGCCTCGTCCTCACCCCGGTGGTACGCGACCTGGCCGCCGCCGTCGGCGCTGAGACCATCACCGACATCTGGGACGCGAGGCGTCCCCTCAAGGAACAGTTCGCCCCGCTGCCGTCCTGGCGGCCCGACCTGCCGGCCGAGCGGCGGTACGCCATCGAGGCCGAGGCGATCACCCGACAGGACTTCTACCCGTGGCGGCTCTACCTCGGGCGGGTCCGCGCGCAGCAGCCCTTCGACCCGGACCGGGCGCTGGGGTGGCTCTGCGCCGTGGCGGACCTGCTCTGCCTCGACCTGATGGTGGAGGCCCGCCACGAACCGTGGGGTGACCTCTCCTGGGACGTCCGCTACGAGGTGGCCGGTGGGCCGGTGCCCGCCAACCCGTCGCACCGGGCGCGTGACCTGCCCGAGGCGGTCGCCACCACCACCGTCCAGGACGCCCTCGACGGGCTGGGCCGACGCGGGCTCGCCGCGTCGGCGTACGCGATCGGGCCGGCCTCGCCCGAACGCCAGTGGCCGCCCGTGATCGACCTCGACCAGGTCGAACGCCGGGTCCACGCCGACGCGCGCGACGCCCTCTACGCGGCCGGCGGGGCGGCCGGCGCCCAGGCGATCTGGCGCGACGGCCGCTGGTGGCACACCCGGCTGCGCCCCGGCGACACCACCGAGGTTCTCGCCGAGCGCTCCACCGGCCAGATCGTCAGCCGGCGGGTCACCAGCTTGGCGCGCAACTGGGAGCCGCCCGCCTCGGTCCGGCGCGGCGACCCGATCCCCTACACGGTCTGCCCGGACTGCGACCCGGACAGCCGCCTGCGCCGCTGCCTCTGCACCCTCGGCGGCCGGCCGGTCGACGCCGACTGTGCGAGCTGCGCCGGGACCGGCCTCGCCGCCTCGACGCTGCCCTGCCCCACCTGCCGGGACAGCCACCGGATCTACTCGGCGCTCACCGTCACCGTCACCGACCTGCGCTCGCGCGTCGTGCACCAGCTCTGGCGTCCGCAACCCGGCGAACCGGCCGAGCTGGTCGCCACCCAACCCGGCGGCCGGCCCGTCTACCGGCTCGCCGAGCGTTATCGGCTCGACCGGTGGGCGGCCATCTTCGGGGTACCGTCCGGAGAACTCACCGAGGCCGACGGCGGCCACGAGGTCGGCCAGGACCTGCGCGAAGGCGTCGTCACCGCCTCCGGCCCCGGCGCCGACCCGGTCATCGAGTACGTCGCCTCCGCCGGACGTGGACAGCCCGGCGCCCGGTTCATCGTCGTGGCCGCCCCGCCGGAGGTGCCGCCCCTGCCGGTGCTGATCCGGCTCGCCCTCGGGCTGCGCCTGGCCGTCGTGGTCACCATCGAGGACCACCGGCTCGACGCGGACGACCCGCGCAAGCTGCACGGCCAGCGCTGGCAGGTCGAGATCGTGCCGCCCGAGCCGTCCGGACCGCTGCCTGGTCAGCCGGACCAGCGGGGCACATCCGAGCAGCCCGACCGGCTGGACCCGCCGGTGTGTCCGACGCTCGCGGCGGCCATCGGGCACTGCCTCCGATACCTGGGAAACGCACTGGTCGACGCGGTGCCAACCGAGCCGGACCAGCCGATCGAGGTGCCGCAGTTGCCGGTACCGGTGGCCGTCACCGACCCGACGCCACTGATCGAACGCCTCGGCGCGCACTACCCGGGCCGGCCGGTCGCCATCCGCTTCGACGCGGGCGGCTGCCACGTCCGGCTCGGCGAGCGGGACGGCGTCCGGCCGCTCGCGCGGGCCCGTACCCTCGCCGCCGCCGTCACCGCCCTCGGCCTGACCAGCTCGTGACCGGTGTGGCCGGTGGCCGGGCCGGTCCGGCCACCATCGATTCGCCCGGCCCGGTCGATCCGCCTTGGGCCGGTCAATCCGCCCGGCCTTCCGGCGGCACGGCCGGGCCGCGGCCAACGGCCGCGCACGCCGAGGCGGCCGGCGCGGTGCCCGCCGGGGTACCGGCCGGGGCCGACAGGTGGGCGCGGATGGCCGCGGCGGTCGTCTCCTCGTCGTCGGTGTGGTCCACGCCGAGTCCGGTGAGGATCTCCAGGGCGAGCCGCCAGTGCTCCCGGGCCCGTCCGTCGTCGCCGAGGGCCTGACGGGCGTGGGCGATCCCGTCGTGGGCGCGCGCCTGGTCGACGGGTTGGCCCAGCTCGCCCGCCAGAGCCAGGGCCCGCTCGTGGTACGCGACGGCCGCGCCCGGGTCGCCGGTGGCGTACCGGACCCGGCCCAGGCCCTGCTGGGCCTCGAACTCCAGGTTGCTGTCGCCGCCCTCCCGGGCCAGGTCGAGGAGCTGCCGGTAGTGGTCGGTGGCCTGGGCGTACCGGCCCTGGCGCCGGTGGATGTGACCGAGGCCGTTGAGCGCGTCCAGCTCGCCCCGGCGGTGGCCGGTCGCCCGGGCGATCCGCAGCGCCCGCTCGTAGTGGTCGGCGGCCGGCTCGTCGCGTCCCTCAAGCCGGTGCAGCAGGCCGAGCCCGTTGAGCGCGTCCAGTTCGCGGGGGCGGTAGCCGGTCGCGGCGGCGAGCCGCAGCACCTGTTCGAGGTGGTCGGTGGCCTGCGCGTACCGGCCCTGGCGCCGGTGGATGGTGGCGAGCCCGTTCAGCGCGTCCAGCTCGCCGACCCGGTTGCCCGCCGCGCGGGCGAGCCGCAGCGCGCGCTCCAGGTGGTCGGTGGCCTGCGCGTACCGGCCCTGCAGGCGGTGGATGTCGCCGAGGCCCGTCAGCGCGGCCAACTCGCCGGAACGGTGGTCGATGCCCCGGGCGATCCGCAGCGCCTCCCCGTACCGGTCGGCGGCCTGGGTGAGCCGGCCCTGGAGCCGGTGGATGTTGCCGAGGCCCACCAGCGCGTCCAACTCGTCGCCCCGGCTGCCGGTCGCCCGGGCGGTGGACAGGGCCTGGCGGTGCAGGAGTTCGGCGTCGTGGTACCGGCCCCGGATGCGCAGGTGCCGGTGCAGGACGGCAGACAGGTGCACCAGGTGCGCCGGCAGGTCGTGGTCGGCGGCGTACCGCGCGGCGGCCAGCAGGTTGGGCAGCTCGGCGTCCAACCAGCCCAGCGCCCGCGCCGGGTCGGGCACGTCCGGTCGCGCGGTGGTCGCCGGCGGTACCGGCGGGAGCTGTTCCCGCTCGTACGGATAGGCGGTCTCCGTGGCCAGCGCCGCGGTGTGCCGGTAGTGGTCGAGCAGCCGGACCAGCGCCGCCCGGACGGCGGGATCCGACCCGTCGCCCGCGACCTGTGCGGCGTGGGCGCGGACCAGGTCGTGGAAGCGGTAGCGGCCGGTGGCGGGTTCGAGCAGCAGGTGCGCGTCGAGCAGTTGGTCGAGCATCCGCCCCGCGTGCGTCACGGTGGAGTCGAGCAGGGCCGCGGCGGCGTACGGGTCGATGTCGGACCCCGGGTGCGGGCCCAGCAGCCGGTACGCCCGCTGCTGGTCGGCGCTCAGGTGCTGGTACGACAGGTCGAGTGCGGCGGTGACGCTGCGCTGGCCCGCCTCCAGCTCGTCCAGCCGTTGCTGCAGGTCCCGCAGGCGCGCGACCAGGTGGGACAGGTCCCAGGTGGCGTGCGAGCGCAGCCGGGCGGCGGCGATCCGGATCGCCAGCGGCAGCCGCCCACAGAGCTGCACCAGTTCGACCAGCAGGCCGGCCGGCGCCTCGGCGAGCCGGTCCTCGCCGACGCTGCGGGTGAAGAGCGCGACCGCGTCGGGCACCGGCAGGGTGTCCAGCGACAGCGTACGGGTACGGTCGAGCCCGGCCAGCCGGCGCCGGCTGGTGACCAGCACCAGCGAGCCCGGCGTGCCCGGCAGCAGCGGCGCCACCTGGGACTCCGCGGCGGCGTTGTCCAGCAGGATCAGCATCCGCTGGTCGGCGACCCGGTGGCGGAACAGCGCGGCCCGCTCGTCGGTGTTCGCCGGGATCTGCGGCGGGGGCACGCCCAGTTGCCGCAGGACGCAGTCGAGCGCCTCGGCCGGCTCCATCGGCGCCACCCCGGGGGTGTGGCCGTGCAGGTCGAGGAAGAGCTGGCCGTCCGGGTAGTGACCGGCGATCCGGTGCGCCACGTGGACGGCGAGCGCGCTCTTGCCGATCCCGGCCATCCCGTCGATCGCGCTGATCACCACCGTGGACGCGTCCTGCACCTCGTCCAGCGCGGCCAGCTCGCGCTCGCGCCCGGTGAACATCTGCGGCGGCGTGGGCAACTGTCGCGGTACCCGCCGCGCGGCCACCGCGGCGGCCGGGGGCACGGCGGGCGGCGGGGCCAGGGTGGGGTCGGCGGAGAGGATCCGCCGGTGTACCTGTTGCAGCGCCTCGCCGGGCCGGATCCCGAGCTCCCGGTCGAGCAGCCGGTAGACGCGCTGGTACGCGTCGAGGGCGTGGGCCTGCCGGCCGGCGCGGTACAGCGCGACCATCAGCTGGGCCCAGAGCCGCTCGCGCAGCGGGTGGCGGGCGGTCAGCGTGGCCAGTTCGGCGGCGAGGACCGCCGGCTTGGCCAGCGCGAGCCGCGCCTCGATGCTCTCCTCCAGCACCGTCATGCGCAGCTCTTCGAGCCGCTCGGTCTCCGGCCGGAGGGCGGCGGGCAGCGGCAGGTCCTCCAGTACGGGTCCGCGCCACTGGGCGAGGGACCGCCCCAGGCGCTCGGCGGCGAGCGCGTGCTGCTGCTCGGCCAGCGCCTGCCGTCCCTCGCCGGCCAGCCGCTCGAAGACGGCGGCGTCCAACTCCTCGTGCCGGGCCCGGAGCACGTACCCGCCGGACAGCCGGCGCAGGCGGGCCCGGTCGGCCGGCTCGTCGCCGCGCAACAGCCGGCGCAGGTCGCTGACGTAGGACTGGAGGTTGGCGCGCGCCGACGACGGCGCCGACTCGGGCCAGAGCAGGTCGAGCAGCGTCTCGGTGGAGACCGGGGCGTTGGCGTGCAGCAGCAGCACGGCCAGGAGCAGCCGCTGCTTGCGCCGGGGCGGCACGAGCAACCGGCCCGCGGCGCCCCTGACCTCCAGCGGTCCCAGGATCCGAAACTCCATGGTGTCCCCGTCCCAGTCCCCGTCTTCGGCCGAGGCGACAGCCGCCGCCGGTACCGGTCATGGTGGCTGCGCGACCCAGGTTAACCGCTGGGTGCGTCGATCTCCGCCCGGGACAGATATCGGACAAGGTAGCCAGAACGGTCGATGCCACACGGGATCTACACGGCCGCGTATGGCGGGCCGTGTGGCGCCGCGCGACAGGGTGGTCCAGGTACGGGGGCGACCGGTGGTCCCGCCGGCCGGCCGTTCGAGGGGGGTGGCGCGGCGCGGCGGGACGCCCGGTCGGTTCGACCCCGTCGAGTCGACCGGACGGAGGTCAGCATCGTGACGAAGTGGATTGCCGGTACGGGACCGTCGCGCCTCGCGTGCGGCGCGACCGCGGAACCCGGCTCGCTCCAGGGCCCGTTCGCCACCGGCGTGCCCGTGCCCTTGCCCCGTCGATCATGGAGTTGTGGCTGACAAAATGCCACATTCATGATGCTCTGTTCCGACCACAACTCCTTGATCGACGAGGTGGGTAGGAGCGGGCGCGGGCGGGGCGGGCGTTAGCAGACGGGAGCTTGATCAGGGGGATGTCCACAGGGAACCTGCTGGTCCACAAGGCGGGCGGACCGGCTGGGACGTCGGGCCCGGCGTCTCCAGCATCGGTCGGCGTGACCGAAGACCTCTGCCCGTACGCCCGGCTGCTGGCGGCTGGCTCCTCTCGTTGGAATGTCCGCGCTCGCGTCGCTAATGGTGGGCTGAACCGCGTGACCCGGGGGGTTTACGGTCCCTGGAGCGACCGGGGTGATCGGGGCGAGCTGCTGCCCGGAATGTTCCTGCGGTTGCCGGCCGGCGCGGTGGTGGGCTTCCATACCGGCGCCGAGCTGCACGGCTTCGCCGACCTGCACGACCCGGCCATCCATGTCATCGTGCCCGCCGGTACCCCGGTACCGAAGATCAGCGGCGTGGTCGCGCACGAGGCTGTGCTTCCGGTACGGGGCACGGTGGAACTGGCCGGGGTGCCCTGCGCGCCGGCGGCTCGCTGCGCCGTCGACCTGGCCCGAAGCGTACGGCGAATGGACGCGCTGCCGCTGCTCGACCTCGCCCTGCGCTCGAACGCGAGCACGGCGGAGGAACTGCGTGACGAGGTGCGGCGGCACGCCCGTCTGCGTGGCGTCTGCCAGGCTCGTCAACTGGTGGGATTGGCCGACCCGAGAGCCGAGTGCCGCCAGGAAAGCCAACTGCGCCTGGTGCTCGTCGATGGTGGACTGCCCGTACCGGAGCCGCAGCTGTGGGTGGCGGACGAGTTCGGGGTGGCGCGGTATCGGCTTGATCTCGGCTACCGCGCGCGCCGGATCGGCGTCGAGTACGACGGCGCCACGCACCTCGACCGTGATCGTCTGCGTCACGATCGGGAGAGGATGAACTGGCTCGCCGCGCGGGGCTGGCGGATGCGCTACTTCACCGATCTCGACCTCTACCGCCGCCCGACTCACGTCGTGCAGGCCGTGCGTAACCTCCTGCTCCGCTGATCACCGCGTCGATCATGGACTTGTGGTCGGCGCAATCACGTGCAATAGCGACATAATGCCGACCACAACTCCATGATCGACGCGGACGTCGACGCGGACGGCGGACGGAGGGCGGCGCGGACGGCGGACGGAGGGCGGCGCGGACGGCGGGGTGGGGCGGGAGTCAGGAGCGGGTGTCGCCGTGCTCGACGCAGGTGGCGGTCCAGCCGGCCGGCAGGACCTGCACCTTCATCCGACGGCGGCAGGCCGGGCAGTACCGTGGCGGCTCCAGCGACCGCGCCGTCCGGCACCCGTCGTGCCCGCCGTCGGAGAGCGCGCCACCGCAGCGATCACACCAGGGCAGCACCGGCGTCGTCATCACAGCGTCGCCGACAGCGCCTTGACCGGCATCTTCAGCTCGTCCAGCAGGGCCAGGTCCGCCTCGGCCGGCCGGCCCAGCGTGGTCAGGTAGTTGCCGACGATCACGGCGTTGATGCCGCCGAGCAGCCCGTCGCGGGTACCGAGGTCACCGAGGGTGATCTCCCGGCCGCCCGCGTACCGCAGGATGGTGCGCGGCATGGCCAGCCGGAACGCGGCGATGGCCCGCAGCGCGTCGCGGCCCTCGACGACCGGACGGTCGCCCAGCGGCGTGCCGGGACGCGGGTTGAGGAAATTCAGCGGCACCTCGTGCGGGTCCAGCTCGGCGAGCTGCGCGGCGAACTCGGCCCGCTGCTCGACGGTCTCACCCAGCCCGAGGATGCCACCGCAGCAGACCTCCATCCCGGAGGCGCGAACCATCTTCAGCGTCTCCCAGCGCTCCTCCCAGCTGTGCGTGGTGACCACGTTCGGGAAGTAGGAGCGGCAGGTCTCCAGGTTGTGGTTGTAGCGGTGCACGCCCATCTCGACCAGCTCGTCCACCTGGGCCTGGGTCAGCATGCCCAACGAGGCGGCGACCTGGATCTCCACCTCGGCCCGGATCGCGGCCACGCCCTCGCGCATCTGCTTCATCAGCCGCTCGTCCGGACCGCGTACCGCTGCGACGATGCAGAACTCCGTCGCCCCGGTCGCCGCGGTCTGCCTCGCCGCCTCCACCAGCGCCGGGATGTCCAGCCAGACCGAGCGTACGGGCGAGGTGAACAGGCCGGACTGCGAGCAGAAGTGGCAGTCCTCCGGGCAGCCGCCGGTCTTGAGCGAGACGATGCCCTCGACCTCGACCTCCGGGCCGCACCAGCGCATCCGTACCTCGTGGGCGAGTTGCAGCGCGGCGCTCAGCCGCTCGTCGGGCAGCCGCAGCACGGCGAGCACGCCGGCCTCGTCGAGGCCGATTCCCTTGCCGAGTACCTGGTCGCGCGCCTGGTCGAGGATGTCTGGCATGGTCGTACCCTACAAGGCCGGCCGCCCCCGCCGCCGTTCCCGCCCCGCCCTCCGAGTACCCCCGGCGCGTCGCCGCCCGCCCACCGTGGCCACCCCGCTCACCTCACCCCACCGGATCGAGCCCGCCACGCCACCCCAGCCGCCCCCGGCCCACAAGCGCGAGCAGAGAGGAGAAAGACCAGGCGAGAGCGCGGCGCCAGGGCGGCGGGGCTGGGCGGGTGGTACCTTGCCCGGTCGGGACGAACGGAGGTGTACGCGTGGCGGACTGGCTCGCGGCGCTCGACCGGCGTGCCGAACTGCGCGCCCGGGCGGGACTGACCCGGCGGCTGCGGCCGCGCGGTCCGGCCGACGTGGTGACGGACCTGGCCGGCAACGACTATCTCGGCCTGTCGCGGCATCCGGCCGTACTCGCCGCCGCCGAGAAGGCGCTGGCCGCGTACGGGCTGGGCGCCACCGGCTCCCGCCTGGTGCGCGGCTCGACCGACCTGCACGCCGAGCTGGAGACCGCCCTGGCGGAGTGGCTCGGTACGGCCCGGGCGCTCGTCTACTCCTCCGGCTACCTGGCCAACCTCGGCGCGGTACGGGCGCTGACGCGCCCGCGTACCCTGCTCGTCTCCGACGCGCACAACCACGCCTCCCTGATCGACGGTTGCCGGCTCTCCGGGGCCGAGACGGTGGTGACGCCGCACGCCGACGTGGCCGCGGTACGGTCCGCGCTGGCCGCGGCGCCGGGACGGCCGGCGGTGGTGGTGACCGAGTCCGTCTTCTCCGTCGACGGCGACCTGGCGCCCCTGGCCGAGCTGCACCGCGCGGCCCGCGAGCACGGCGCGTTGCTGCTGGTCGACGACGCGCACGCGCTCGGGGTGCTCGGGCCGGGCGGCGCGGGTGGCGTGGTCGCCGCCGGGCTGGCCGGCGAGCCGGACGTGGTGGTGACGGCGACGCTGTCGAAGGCGCTCGGCGGGGCCGGCGGGGTGGTCGCCGGGCCGGAGCAACTGGTGACGCACCTGGTGGACACCGGTCGTACCTTCGTCTACGACACGGCGCTGCCGCCGGCGGTCGCGGCGGGGGTGCTCGCCGCCGCCGGGCTCGCGCGCGCCGGCGACGAACTGCGGGCCGAACTGGCCGCGCGGGCGGGTGCCGTGGTACGCCAGCTGGGGGCGGCCGGGCTGACGGTCTCCGCGCCGGCCGCCGGGGTGGTCTCGGTGACCGCGCCCGGCCCGGCGGCGGCGGTCGCCTGGGCGGCCGACTGCCTGGAGCGCGGGGTGGCCGTCGGCTGCTTCCGGCCGCCGTCGACCCCGGACACCCGCTCCCGGCTGCGGATCACCATCAACCTGGGCGTGCCGAGGCCGGAGTTCGACCGGGCGCTCGACGTGATCGCCGCCTGCGCGCCGACGCGGGGCGCGGTCGCGCCCGGCGAACCGGCGCCGCCAGCCGAACCGGCGGCGGTGGGGACGAACGCCGGACCGGCGGCGGTGGCGATGAACGCCCGACCGGCGGCCGCTGCGGCGAACCCCGGACCGGCGGCGGTGGTGGTGTCGTGAGCGGCTCGCCGTGGCGCGGTCCGATCCTGGTGACCGGCACCGACACCGACGTGGGCAAGACGATCGTCACCGCCGCGATCACCGCCGCAGCGCAGGCGGCCGGCCTGCGGGTCTGCGTGATCAAGCCCGGCCAGACCGGTACCGCCGACGGCGCGTCCGACATCGACACCGTGACCCGGCTCGCGGCGCCGGCGAACACCCGTACGCTCGCCAGCTACCCGGATCCGCTGGCGCCCCTGGCGGCGGCGCGGGTGGCCGGGCTGGAGCCGCTGGAGCTGTACACGGCCGTCGACGCGGTACGCGAGGAGGCCGAGAAGCACGACCTGGTGCTGGTGGAGGGGGCCGGCGGGCTGCTCGTACCGATGGGGCTGCGCCCCTCCGGCGAGCCCTGGACCGTCGCCGACCTCGCCGTGTCGCTCGGCGCCCCGGCGGTGGTGGTGAGCCGGGCCGGCCTGGGCACCCTCAACCACACCGCGCTCACCCTGGAGGCGCTGGAGCGCCGGGCGGTACCGGCCGGGGTGGTGCTCGGCGCCTGGCCGGCGGAGCCGGAGCTGGTGCACTGGGCCAACCTCACCGAACTGGTCCCGAACATGGTCGGCGCGCTGCCCGACGGGGCCGGCACCATGGAGCAGGGTGTCTTCCAGCGCTCCGCGCCGGGCTGGCTCACCCCGGCCCTGTACGGCGTGTTGGACGACTGGCGCACCTGGGCCGACGAGGTCAGCTGAGCGCCGGGGCGGCCAGCCCGCCGCCGGGGCGGTTCGGGTGGGTCCGTCGACGGGCGGCGGGAACCGGGTCGGCGGGCCGGGGGAGCCCCCCCGGTACTGACTTTCGTCGGTAACGGCGCCGGTCGGCCGGGCGTAGCCTGGCCGGGTGTTTTCCCTGCCCACCACCGTGCGCGGGCGGGCCGGATGGACCGACGCGCTGCTCTGGGCGGCGCTCTCCGCACCGGTCGCCTGGGCGCTGCTCACCCCGCCGTGGGAACGCCACGCCGCCGCCCGGCTGGTCGGGTCGCTGCTGGTGCTGGCGGTGGCGGTGCTGGCGAGCCGCCGGCAGCCGCTCGTGTCGCTGCTGCTGGTCGTGCTCCCGACCTTGGTCGACGGCAACTTCGCCTTCGGTATCCCGGTGATGAGTTACCTGCTCGGGCTGCGGATGGCGCGGGCCTGGCCGGCGGCGCTCGCGTTCGCCACGATCGCGCTCGGCGGTTCGGTGATCAATTTCGGGCTGCTCGGTACCGGTGCGGCCACCTGGTTCCTGCTCGCCACCACGCTGCTCTTCGCCGGCGTCTTCCCGTGGCTGGTGGGGCGCTACCGACGCCAGCACCGCGAGCTGATGCTGGCCGGCTGGGAGCAGGCGGAGCTGCTGGAACGCGAGCAGCGGGGCGCGGCGGAGCGGATCCGGATGCGGGAGCGGGCCCGGATCGCCCAGGACATGCACGACTCGCTCGGGCACGACCTGAGCCTGCTCGCCCTGCGCGCCGCCGCGCTGGAGCTGGCGCCGGACCTCGACGAGCGGCACCGGCGGGCCGCGGGCGAGCTGCGGGCCAGCGTGGCGGCGGCCACCGAGCGGCTGCGGGAGATCATCGGGGTGCTCCGGGAGGACGCCGAGCCGGCGCCGACCGGCCCGGTGGCGGAGAGCGTCGCCGACCTGGTCGAGCGGGCCAGGGAGGCCGGCCTGCCGGTCCGGCTGCGCGAGGGGGGACCGGAGCCGGCCGCGACCGGGTCCGGGGACCGGGCCGCGACCGGGATCGCGGACGCCGGCGCGCCCGGGTCCGCGCCGGTCGGGCCGGCGATGGTACGGGGTGCCGCGTACCGGGTGGTGCAGGAGGCGCTGACCAACGCCGCCCGGTACGCCCCGGGCGCCGCGGTCACCGTCCGGTTGGAGCACGCGGCGCGGTGGACCCGGGTACGGGTCGTCAACGCGCGGCCGTCCGCCGGAGGCAGCGCCCTGGCCGGCCCCGGCGCGTCGGCCGGCGAAGCTGCCCCGGGCGCCGCTGCCGTGCGCGTGGGCGCCGCTGCCGTGGCCGTGGGCGCCTCGGGCGGCGGTACCGGGTCGGGCCTGCTCGGCCTGCGGGAACGGGTCCGGCTCGTCGGCGGCACCCTGCGCGCCGGGCCGCGCGACGGCGGATTCGAGGTGCTCGCGTACCTGCCGCACGAGCGGGCGGCGGCCGGTTCCGCCGACGCCGGACCGGTGGCCGGGGGAGCCGTCGCGCCGGCCGGAGACGGTACGGTGCACGCCGGTCCCCGGTCGGCTGTCCGGTTGCGGGCCGCCCGGCAACGGGTACGGCGCAGCCTCCTGCTCGCGGTCGCGGCGCCGGTGGCCATCGCCGCCGCGCTCTGCCTGGCGTACTACCCGTTCGCCACGCTCCACACGGTCCTGCCGGACGAGGCGTACCAGCGGCTGCGGGTCGGGCAGCAGCGGGCCGAGCTGGCGCACCTGCTGCCGGCCCGGCAGGTACGCCAGCCGGACGACGCCACGCCGCCGGCGCCGGCGGGCACGGTCTGCGAGTTCTACACCGACGGCAACTTCCCGCTGGCCCTCGCCTCGTACCGGCTCTGCTTCGCCGACGGGCGGCTGGTCGCGAAGGACCGCCTGTCGGGCGAGGCGGCCGGGCGGGAACGCGTCGACGTGCCGCCCGGGGCGGGGGAGGCAGCGCGGTGATCCCGGTGCTGCTCGCCGACGACGAGGCGATGATCCGGGCCGGGGTGGGCGCGATTCTCGCCACCGACCCGGAGATCGAGGTGGTGGCGGAGGCGGCCGACGGTCACGCCGCGGTCGAGCTGGTCCGGGCGCACCGCCCACGGGTGGCGCTGCTGGACATCCGGATGCCGCGGCTGGACGGGCTGGCGGCCGGCGCGCAGATCCGGCGGCTGGTACCGGAGACGGCGGTGGTCATGCTCACCACCTTCGGCGAGGACGACTACATCGCCCGCGCGCTCGGCGAGGGAGCCAGCGGGTTCCTGCTGAAGTCCGGCGACCCGCGCGAGCTGATCGCCGGGGTGCGGGCGGTGGCGGACGGCGCCGCGTACCTGTCGCCGCGGGTGGCCCGGCGGGTGATCGCGCTCGGCGGGGAGCGGCTGGGCCGGCGGCCGGCGGCCCGGGAGCGGGTCGACGTCCTCTCCGAGCGGGAGCGCGAGGTGCTGGCGCTGGTGGGCGGGGGACTGTCCAACGCGGAGATCGCCCGGCGGCTCTTCCTGGTGGAGGGGACGGTGAAGGGCTACCTCAGCTCGATCTTCCTGCGGTTGGGGGTACGCAACCGGGTGCAGGCGGCGATCGTCGCGTACGAGGCGGGGCTGGTGGACGGGTAACCACGGGGGGCGGCGGGCGCCTGGTACGGGCGCCCACCGCCGGTCCGGTTCCGCCTCAGGACCGGGTCTTGTCGAGCAGGTCGAGGATGTCGGCGGTGGTACCGGTCTCGCCCAGCCTCGGGAAGATCCTCTCGACGCTGTTGCGGTGGGCGTCGGCGTCGAGGTCGGTCATCGCGTCGGTGGCCAGCGTGACGTGGTAGCCGTGCTCGTGGGCGGCGCGGGCGGTGGACTCGACCCCGATGCTGGTCGCCACCCCGGTCAGCACGATCTGGGTGACGCCACGGCGGCGCAGGTGCAGGTCCAGGTCGGTGCCGTAGAAGGCGGACCAGTTGCGCTTGGTCACCAGGATGTCCTCCGGATGCCCGGCCAGCTCGTCGGCGAGCCGGTCCCAGCCGGCGGGCCGGGCTCCGGAGGGGCGGGACGCCTCGGTGCGCCCGGGTACGGCGTCGGCGCCGTCGGGGGCGCCGGTGACCCGGACCAGGACCACCGGCAGACCGTGGCCGCGGAAGGCGTCGGCGAGCCGTACCGTGCGGGCGAGCACGTCGGCGGTCGGGTACGGGGTGCCGGGCGCGGCCAGTATGCCGTTCTGCAGGTCGATGACGACCAGCGCGGTCCTGGGGTCGAGCGTGGTGATCGGCATGAGGGGTGTCCCTTTCGTGCGGTTGGATCGGTCCGGCCGCGGCGGGCCGGCCGAGTTGGCGGAGCGAGCGGTCGGCCAGGGTGACACGGGTCATGACTGCGCCACCGCGTCCAGCAGCGCCATCGCCTCGATGATCGTGCGCAGCTCCGCCTCGTCGTACCGCTCCTGCAGCGACCGGGCCAACCACACCTCGCGGGCCCGCCGGTCGTCCAGCCGGCGCTCGCGCCCCAGCTCGGTCAGGGAGACCAGCTGCCGCCGGCCGTCCTGCGGATCGCGGTGCCGTTCCACCAGCCCGGCCTGCTCCAACACGCCGACGATGGTCGCCATGGACTGCGGCCTGACCCGCTCGGCGGCGGCCAGCTCGCTGGCCGAGGCCGGGCCGTGCTTGGCGAGCCGGGTCAGCACCGAGGCCTGGCCGGCGCTCAGGTCCTCCGGCCCGGCCAGCTCCCTGAGCCGCCGGATCAGCCGGCTGACCACCACCCAGGTGTCACCGGCCGCCTGCGCCGCCGACGCCGAGATGATCTCACTCATCGGCCACCTCCCCGGTAGAAATAGTCAGTCCGGACTGCTCACCTAAAACTTAGCAGTCCAGGCTGGCTATCTTGTCCCCGAGGGCGGTCCCGAGGGGCGATTTCGGGGGGGTGGCCGGGTGGGGCGCCGGGCCGGCGCCCCACCCGGGACCAAGATCAGGCGTCGCGGCGGCGCAGCACCGCGTGGCCGGCGCCCAGCGCGACCGCCGCCCAGCCGGCGAGCAGCGCCAGCCCGACCGGGGCCGGGTACGTGTCGCCGTCGCCGCGCATGAAGTGCCCGCCGGCCACTCCCGGCAGCGCGTCGACGAACCGTCGCACCATCTCCAGGTCGAGCAGCCCCAGCATGGCCGGTACCACCGAGAGCAGCAGGAAGACCGTGATCAGGGCGCCGACCGCGCCCCGCAGCGCCGCGCCGACGCCGAGCGCGAAGACGCCGATCAGGGCCGAGTACGCGCCGACGGCGAGCACGTCACCGGCGGCCTCGGCCGGGTCGAGGCGCCCCCACTCGCCGAGCACCGGGTCGGCCACCGCGATCCCGAGCACCCCGAGCAGCAGCCCGGCGACGAACGAGACGCCCGCCACCAGGGTGGCCTTCGCCAGCAGCAGCCGCCCCCGGGACGGTACGCACTGCAGCGTGGTCCGGATCGTGCCGGCCGAGTACTCGCCGGCCAGTACCAGCACCGCCAGCGCGATGATCGCGTACTGGGCCAGCTCGAAGGCGCCGATCGCGGAGCCGCCGACCGCGACGATTCCCTGGTCGTCGGCGGGGTCGGCGTTGGTGTTGCCGTTCGCCGTGTAGATCGCCAACTGGCCGGCGGCGGCCGCCATCAGTACGGCGCTGGCGAGCAGGCTCCACCAGGTCGACCGTACCGACCAGAGCTTGGTCCACTCGCCGACGATCGCCCCGGGCAGGCCCCCGTCGCCGGACCGCCGAGCGGTGTCGGGCGAGCGGTGCGCGGTGGTGGCGGTCACGACGCCGCGCCTTCGCCGGGGGCCGGCGTCCGGAACCGGACCTCGGGGTAGGCGGCGCTCGGACCGTCGAGCAGCGGGCCGGGCCGGCCGCGCAGCTGCCGGTCGAACAGCGCCCGGACGTACTCGCGGGTGATCAGCAGTTGCCGGTCGGCCGGGATGGCGCCCGGGTCCAGGCCGAGCTGCGCGCCGAGCACCGGCCGGTCGGTGAAGGACATGTGTCCCGCGTCGGGCACCTGGAGCCAGCGTTTCCAGCCGGCCAGGTTCGCCCAGGTCCGCGACCAGCTCGGATCCTCGGCGGGGTCCTCGTGCTCCACTGAGCCGATCATCAGGAACGGCCGGTCGACCGCGCCGGCGGGAAGCTCGGTGAAGAACGTGCCGTCCAGGTTCGCCCCGGCGTCGACGCGCCGGTCGGTCACCATCGTCTCGGCCGCGCTCGCGCCGCCGATCGAGTGCCCGGCCATGCCGATGCGTCCCGCGTCGACGAACCGGGCGCCGGCCCAGACCGGACGGAACCGTGCCCCGGCCGCCGCCGAGCCCGCACCGGCGTCCGCGCCGCGAGCCGGTCGCGCCGGCCCAGCCGCCGGGCCGAGCAGCCGGTCGAGCAGGAACGAGACGTCGGCCGCGCGCCCCCGTACCACCCGCGCGGCCACGCCCGGCCCCCACTGGTCGCAGGCGAGGCAGGTGGCCACCCGGCCGTCCGGGAACTCGACCCCGCGCGCCTCGTACGGGTGGTCGACACCGGCCACCACGTACCCGTGGCTGGCCAGCTCCTCCGCGAGCCCGGTGAGTGACTCGCGGCTCAGGCTGAAGCCGGGGGAGAGGACCACCAGCGGCCAGCCGCCCGGGGTGGGGCGTACCGGCACGTCCCGGCGGGCGTTGGTGCGCACCGTGGTCAGCACGTCGGCCGCGAGCGGCAACCCCTCCGCCTCGACGATCCGGGCCGAGACCGCCGCGGTGGTGTAGGGCGCCGGTGGCCCGTCCGCGGCCAGCGCCGGGTACCAGATCGAGACCATCAGCTCCCGCCGCAGCTCGGGCCGCCACGGGTCGGGCCGGGCGTCGTCCACGAGGTGCAGCCAGGTCGTGCCGACCGGGTAGCGGCCGGTCGGTGCCGGCAGCACCAACGCGGGCGGGGCCGCGGCGGCGCGGGGACGTCCGGCCGCGGCCAGCGGCGCCGGGGCGGCCGTGGCGGCGAGCACCGGGACGGCCAGCAGCGCGGTCGCGAGCAGGAACGGCACCCGGGCCCGCCGGGTGATCCGGTGGCGGTCGCCCATCAGGCCACCTCCGCCGGGTACGCGACGCTGCCGGCGGTCAGCTCCAGGTACGCCTGTTCCAGCGACGCCGTGCGCGGGCTCAGCTCGTGCAGCGGTACGCCCAACTCGTGGGCGAGGTCGCCGACCTGCTCCACGGTCGCGCCGGTGACGGTCAACTCCGTCGGGTTCCGCTCCGCGTCGCCCGGCTCGACCGTCCAGGACCGGGCGCGTAGCCGTTGCGCCAGCGCGGCCAGCCCGGTCGGCTGCGGGCTGCGCACCCGTACCGCCGTCCGGGAGCTGCCGGCGAGCACCTCGGCGATCGGGGCGTCCGCGAGCAGCCGGCCCCGGCCGATCACCACGAGCCGGTCGGCGGTGAGCTGCATCTCGCTCATGAGGTGGCTGGAGACGAAGACGGTACGGCCCTGCGCGGCCAGCGAGCGCATCAGCTCGCGTACCCAGCGCACCCCGTCCGGGTCGAGGCCGTTGACCGGCTCGTCGAAGATCAGCACCCCCGGGTCGCCGAGCAGGGCGGCCGCGATGCCGAGCCGCTGGCTCATGCCGAGCGAGAAGGTGCCGGCGCGTTTCCCGGCCACCTCGCCCAGCCCGACGGCGTCCAGCACCTCGACCACCCGTCGGTCCGGGATCCCGTTGCTGCGGGCCATCGCCCGCAGGTGGGCGCCGGCGCTGCGGCCCGGGTGCACCGCCCGCGCGTCGAGCAGCGCGCCGACCTCGCGGAGCGGATGGCGCAGCGTCCGGTACGCCCGCCCGGCGACGAGCGCCCGCCCGGCGTCGGGGCGGTCCAGTCCGAGGACCATCCGCATGGTGGTGGACTTGCCGGCACCGTTGGGGCCGAGGAAGCCGGTGACCCGGCCGGGCGCGATCTCCAGCGTCAGGTCGTCGACGGCGGTCAGCGCGCCGAAGCGTTTGGTCAGGCCGCGTAACGTGATCATGAAGCCTCCCTGGGGATTCCCCCGTCGTGGTGCGTCGACGGTAGGAATCCGGACCGGGGTGGCGCAGGGCCCGATGGCCGGGTCGGGCGGCTGACTTTCGTCAGGTCCTCGCGCGCCTACGGGCACCCGGCCCGCAGCCGCTCAGAAGGGCCACCAGCCGGGTGGGAGCGTCCGTCAGTCTGTCTTCGACCCGGTGCGCCGGGCGTAGGCGCGGGCGGCGCGGGCGCGGTCGCCGCAGCGGGTCGAGCACCAGTGGCCGCGGCCACGGCGCAGCAGGTAGCGATTGCAGGGGGTGGAATCGCAGGCCGTCAGGGATGCGACCTCGCGCACGCCCTCGGCATCCCCCGCCTGGCCGGCCCGTTCCTTCTCGCCGGCGCCGCCTACGCGATGGCCGCTCTGGTCCTGGCCATCTGGCTGCGCCCCGACCCGCTGCTGCTGGCCCGCACCCTGGAAGCGGGGAGCGCCGTCGCGGCGCACGCGCAGCCGGACAATGCCGGCGCCCAGCCGCGCCCGACGGTCGAGAGGGGCCGCTCCGGCGTGCTGGTCGGCGCACTGGTCATGGTGCTCACCCAACTGGTCATGGTCGCGATCATGACCATGACGCCCGTCCAGATGCACGACCACGGCGCCAGCGCCGCCGCCTCCGGCCTCGTCATCGCCATCCACATCGGCGCGATGTATCTGCCCTCGCCCCTGACCGGCTGGCTCGTCGACCGCTACGGCCGCCCCGCGGTCGCCGCCGCCTCCGGGGTGACCCTGCTGGCCGCCGGAACCGTTGCCGCCAGCGCCCCCGGCGGCTCGATCGCCCCGCTCGCGGTGGCTCTCGCGTTGCTGGGCCTGGGCTGGAACTTCGGCCTCGTCAGCGGTACCGCGATCATCACCGACGCCGTCCCGCTGGCCATCCGCGCCAAGACCCAGGGCTTGGTCGACGTCTCCATCGCCGTCGCCGGTGCCACGGGCGGTATGGCCTCGGGGCTCGTCGTCGCCGTTGCCGGCTACCCCCTCCTGGCCATCGGCGGTGGGCTCCTGGCGCTGGCCATCGTGCCGGCGATCGTCGCCGCGCGCGGCCGGTGAGCGGCGCCCCGGTCGGCGTCCGGGGTGCGCGATGACCAACGTTCGAGAGGTACTTCGATCCGGCTAGGCGGGGACGGCTGCCGGCGCGTCGCGGCGGATCACGAAGGCGTCGGGCATCCGGAACGAGAGGTTGTCCGGGCACCAGGGCGGGCGTACCACGGTGGCCCCGGCCAGCAGCGGCGCGGCCAGCTCGACCACCACCGCGGCCTCCATCCGGGAGAGCTGGGCGCCGACGCAGCGGTGCGCCCCGGCGCCGAAGGCCAGGTGCCGTCGGGAACCCGGCTGCCCGGGACGGAACTCGTCGGGGGCCGCCACCACCGCCGGGTCGCGCCCGGCGTGGGCCAGCCAGAGTACGACGCTGGTGCCGCGGGGCACCTCGGTGTCGCCGAGCGTGGTGTCGACGGCCGCGACCCGGCGCCAGGTGACGATCGGCGGCTCCACCCGCAGCCCCTCCTCGACCACGTCGGCGACCTCGATCCGCCCCGAGCGCAGCCCGTCCAGCACCGCCGGCTCCCCGGCGAGCCGGTGCAGCAGCAGGGTGAGGAACTGCGACGTGGTCTCCTGCCCGGCCACCAGCAGGAAGAAGAGCGCCCCGACCACCACGTCCGGACGGTGACCGGCGGTACGCAGCGCCGCGGCCAGTCCCGGCCCGGTCGTCGCGAACTCCCGCAGCACGGCGTGGAAGCGGCCGACGGTACCGGCCAGGGCGCGCTGCCGCTCGGCGTCGACCGGCGCCCAGAACAGCTCCAACGCCGCCCGGGTGAACTCCTTCACCGTCGCCACCCCGGCGTCCGGCAGGTCGACCAGCCGGGCCAGGACCAGCAGCGGCAGGTCGGCGGCGAGCTCGGCGTACAGGTCGACGGGCTCGCCGGCGTCGAGCGCCGCGGCGAGCCGGTCCACCCGCGCCCGGACCATCCCGGCCAGCCAGGGGCGCTGCCGCTCGACCCGGTGCGGGTGCAGCGCCTCGGCGACGATGGCGCGGATTTCCGGATGGCTCGCGCCGCCGTTGTTGGCCAGCGTCGGCGGCAGTCGGAAGCCGTGCTCGGCCAGCACCCGCAGCGCGGTGACCGGCATCGGCGTCACCGCGTCGAGCGCGTTGTCGGGGCGGAAGGTGTGCGGGTCGGCGAGCACCCGCCGGACCAGCGCGTGTCGGGTCACCACCACGTGGTCGACGCCGACGTGGTCGGTCACCCGGACCGCGTCCGGCCACCGCCGCCCCTGCGGGTCGGCCCCCTTCTCCCAACTGCGGAACAGCACGGCGACACGCTACCCGCGGTCGGTCCGGCGGTCGGGCGCCAGCTCCCAGACGGTGGTGTGCTTGACCCGTACGCTCTCCAGCGCGGGCGGGACCGGGACGTCGTACTCGGCGAGCCGCCGGAAGCGGTCGCGGGGCAGGAAGGCGCGGCCCGGGTCGCCGACCAGCACCCGGGCGCCGCCGCGCGCCGCGCGCAGCAGGAACCGAAGCATCCGGTTGGCCATCGCCTGGCTGTAGAAGACGTCCCCGGCCAGGACGAGGTCGGCGTCACCGGCGTCGCCGTCGAGGATGTCGCCGAGCTCCACCCTGACCGGTACCTCGTTGGCGGCCGCGTTGATCTCGATGGCGGCCACGGCCCGGGGATCGATCTCCACCGCCCGTACGGTCGCCGCGCCGACCCGGCCGGCGGCGATGGCGACCAGGCCGGAGCCGGCGGCCAGGTCGAGCACCCGGCGACCGGCCGCCACCTCGGGGTGGTCCAGCAGGTAGCGGGCGAGCGCCTGCCCGCCGGCCCAGGCGAAGGCCCAGAACGGGGGCGGCTGGTCGCTGCGGAACTCGCCCTCGGTCAGCTCCCAGAGGCCGATCGGTTCGTCGGCCTGGTGCAGCCGCACCTCCGGTACGAAGGCCACCGGCGCGAGCCGGGCGTGCAGGCGGACGAAGGCCGCCGAGGTCTCGGACACCAGCCCGATTCTGCCGGTTGCCGGAAATGACCCCGGAACGGGGGACTCGTGTCCGGTTCACTACCCTCGGTGAAAACACCCGGAATCATTCGCGAAAGGTGCGGAGAAGCCACCCTTACGCGCCGCGCCGGCTGGCAATAGCGTTGCCGGGGACCGATTTCGTCGATCGAAACGAGGCGGTGGATACGGGTGTGGCGGACTCTGGCCCGACGGGGGGCGGCGCTTCTCTGTCTGCTCGGCGGCCCGGCGGTGGCCCTGGTTCCGGCCGGCCCGGCGGGAGCGGCCCCGGTCCCCGCGGCGGCGCTCGCCCCCGGTTTCCGCGTCGAACTGACCGACCTGCCGGGGCGGCTCAACCCCGGCGCGGCGCCCGCCACGATCGCCGCGGTGGTCTCCCGCACCGGCGGCGGTGACTGCCTGAAGGTGCGCTGGTCGCTGCTGCTGCGGGTCCGCGACGCCCGGCTGGACCAGGTACGCGTCGACCGGGTCGAGGAGACCGGCTCCTTCCCCGTCCAGGTGCGTGGCGAGAACGGGGCGGCCCGGATCACGGACGTGCAGCCCGACCCGGGCACGCTCTGCCGGGACCGTACCGTCACCGCCCGGTACCGCATCGCCGTCGACGCCGGGGTGGCGGGCGGTGAGCTGACCCTGACCGCCGAGGCGTACGACGAGAACTTCCGGCTGCTGGACCGGGCCTCGGCCGAGCGGCAGATCGGCGGCTTCCGGGCCGTCCCGCCGCAGACCCGCACGACCGGACCGGGCGCCGCCACGCCGACCGCGGCCCCGACCGTCGAGGACGAACCGACGGTGGCGCCCGAGGACGAGAGCACCGTGCCGCCCGAGAGCGAGGCGCCCGCGGCGGGCGGCGCCGCCGGCACCGGCACCGGCGCGGGCGGCGGCCGGGCGGATCGGGCCTCCGCGACGGGCTCCTTCGGCGTCGTGCAGGCCGGCTTCATCCTCGGTGGGCTGCTGCTCTTCCTCGGCGTGGGACTGCTGCTGCGGCTGCGCCACCTGGTCCGCCCGGGTTCCCGGTCGGAGCCGGGGCTACCGGGACCGGCCGTGCCGGAGGTCGCCGTCTCGGGCGGTCCGAGCTGGCCGGGCGCCGCGACGGGAGGCGCCGGCTGGGAGAGCATCTCCTCCGGCGGTACGGGCTGGACGCGTACCGGCCCGCGCTCCCGCCGTCGCCGCCGCGCCCGGGCCTGACCGCGTACCTCCGGGGCCGCGTCCGTGGCGGGGGAGCGTCGCCGGCCGGCTCAGCCCGGCCGGCGGGCGTCCGGGGTGGCCGCCGTCGGGCAGGTGCTGCCGGCGTAGCCGAAGAGCGAGTCGGCGGCGGACTGCCGGATGGACCGGTGCCGGAAGAGCGAGTCGGTACCGGCGATCGGCTCGGTGGCCAGCGGATCGGGGCGTACCGGGCAGGCGTTGAGGCGGTCGAGCAGCCACACCCGCCGGCCGCCCGGGTCGGTGCCGACGCCGAACGAGAGCGTCAGCGCCGTCGTGCCGGTGTAGCGGGGTACCTCCGTCCCGCCGGGCGGCCGGGTGAGGCAGGCCGGCGTCGTCTCGACCACCCGGACCCGCACGACTGTGCTGCCGTCCGGCGCCGTCTTCACCCGCAGTGACGCGGGCTGCGGCGTGACCTCGACCCGCTGCCAGTCGTCCCAGAAGCCCGCCGACGCGCCGGGGCCCGCCGACGCGCTCGCCGGGACGGCCGCCGACGGGCCGTCCGCCGTCGGCACGGCCCCGGTCGACGGGAAGACCGCGCAGTTGCGGGCGTGGCGGTTCAGCTCGCCGAGCGCGGCGGCGTACCGGTCGTCGCGGTGCAGCGCGCCGACGTACGGCGTGACGTTCCCACCGGGAAACTCGCCGCCCAGCAGCAGGAAGAGCCGATCCAGGTACGCGCCGACGAGTGCCGGACCCGGCGGGACCTCGTCCGTCGGGATCGTCAGCAGGTACCGCTGCCCGTTCGGGCAGAGGGCGGCGAACGCCGGCATGTTCCGTACCAGGGCGGCGGCGGAGACGGGATCGGCGCACGCTTGCTCGAAGGTGGCCCGGTCCCGCCGCTCCTGCTCCCGGTCCAGCGACGCCGCCCGGTCGTCGAGGTAGAGCGACAGTGGCGTGGCGAGCGCGACGAAGAGCGCGACGAGCGTCGCCGCCACCTTCGACCGGCCACGACCCCGGCCCGCCCCCTTGCGGGGGGCCTGGCCGGGGTCCGTGCCGCCGGTCCTCGCCGGGCCGGTCGGATCAGTGCCGTCGCCCGCCGCGTTCATCCCCGCCGACCTCCCGCGCTCGCCCTGGGGCCACCGTAGTAAGGGCCGGCAACGCCCCGGCGGTGCGCCGGTCCGCCCTTCGGACGAGCTACGGGCGCCTTCAGGACCTCGGCGCGATGCTCGACCAACCCGCGGCGGGAGGAGCGGTAAAGGACTGGACGGGACGCTGTTCGGACTTGTAGCTTGCGGCTGACCGTGACACGGCCCGAGGAGGTGAGACCCATGAACGCTGTACCGATGTGGGTGCTCCCCCTCCCCGTCACGGCCGGGCGATTGACGTAGGTGTCGCCGGGAGCGCCGCGCCAACAGGGCACTCCCGGAAGGAAACACCCATGCACTCTCCGCGGTTTCCCGCCGAGCCGTCGTCGAACGGTACGGTCGGGCGCGACTCCACCCCGGCCGACGTCCCGGGACTCCCGTCGCCGGTCCCCGTCGCCGGTCGCCCGCCCGTCGTGTTCGACGTGATCATTGCCGGGTGCGGGCCGACCGGCGCGGTGCTCGCCGCCGAACTGCGGCTGCACGGCGTGCGGGTACTGGTCCTGGAGAAGGAGACCGAGCCCGTCTCGTTCGTCCGCATCGTCGGTCTGCACGTCCGCAGCATCGAGCTGATGGCGATGCGCGGGCTGCTGGAGCGCATCCTCGAACGCGGAAGACGGCGCCCGGCCGGCGGCTTCTTCGCGGCCATCGACAAACCCGCGCCCGAGGGCCTGGACTCCGCGCACGCCTATCTGCTGGGCATCCCGCAGCCGGTCCTCGTCCACCTGCTCGAAGAGCACGCGGTCGAGCTGGGCGCGCGGGTCCGGCGGGGCTGTGCGGTGGCCGACTTCGAGCAGGACGACGACGGTGTGACCGTCGAACTGGCCGACGGGGAACGGCTGCGTGCGCGCTATCTCGTCGGCTGCGACGGCGCGCGCAGTACGGCGCGCAAACGGCTCGGCGTCGGCTTCCCCGGCGAGCCCTCGCGGACCGAGACGCTGATGGGCGAGATGGAGGTGGGCGTACCGCCGGAGGAGGTCGCGGCCAAGGTGACCGCGCTCCGCGAGACCGACCGGCGATTCAGCCTCGGGCCCGCGGGCGCCGGGGTCTACCGCGTCGTGGTCCCCGCCGCGGGAGTCAGCGGTCGTGCGGCACCGCCCCCCACCCTCGAGGATTTCAGACAACGGTTGCGTACCGTCGCCGGCACCGATTTCGGCGTGCACTCGCCGCGCTGGATGTCCCGCTTCGGGGATGCCACCCGGCTGGCGGAGCGGTACCGGGTCGGGCGGGTACTGCTGGCCGGCGACGCGGCGCACATCCATCCACCCATCGGCGGACAGGGCCTCAACCTGGGCGTCCAGGACGCGTTCAACCTCGGCTGGAAACTGGCCGCGCAGGTCCGCGGCTGGGCGCCGGAACCGCTGCTGGACACGTACCAGGCCGAACGCCGCCCGGTCGCCGAGGACGTGCTGGACAACACCCGTGCCCAGACGGAACTGCTCTCCACCGAGCCGGGCCCGCGGGCCGTACGCCGGCTGCTCGCCGAACTGATGGACTTCGACGAGGTGAACCGCTACCTGATCGGGAAGATCACCGCGATCGACGTCCGCTACGACTTCGGCGCGGGCCCCGACCTGCTCGGCCGCCGCCTGCGCGACATCGACGTGCGGCAGGGCCGCCTCTACGGTCTGCTGCATCGCGGGCGCGGCCTGCTGCTGGACCGCACCGAACGCCTCACCGTCGGCGGCTGGTCGGACCGGGTCGACCACCTCGCGGATCCCACTGCGGTATTGGATGTTCCGTGCGTGCTGCTCCGCCCCGACGGCCACGTCGCCTGGATCGGCGACGATCAGCAGGACCTGGACGACCACCTCTCCCGCTGGTTCGGCCGGCCCGCCGGATAACTCGGCCTGGGCAACCGAGGGTGCCGGTGTCGGTAGCCGGTCGTGTGCCGCCCGGCACGACCGGGGCGCGGGCGCGTGGCCGGCGTCCGGCACCTCGGTGACAGCCCGCTACCCGCCAGAGACCTCCGCGCCCGCGTCTCTCACCCGGCCAGGTGCCGTACGAGGCGCCGCATCTGTTCCGCGTAGCGGGCCTCGAAGCCGGGCGCGGAGGTGTCGATCCCCATCCGCCTGGCCACCTGCGGCAGGACGACCGGCGCCGCGATGGCGGCCGTCATGGCCAGCAGCAGCAGGGCCGGGTCGAGATCGGGCGCGATCTCGCCGGTCTCCTGCCGGCGTCGGAGGTCGGCCACGTCCGGGGGCTCGGACGGCGTCCCGGATTCGCCCGGCTCCCGGGCCGCCGACGCCGGCGGGGCGTCCTCGCCCCGGTCGGTGAGGCCGTCCCAGATCAGCAGGCGGAGCAGTCGTGGGTCGCCCAGGGTCGCGTGCACGTACTCGCCGACGAGCGTCTCGAACGGCATGTCGGGGCCGCCGAGCGCAGCCTCCTGGTCCAGCCAGGACTGCTCCAGCGCCCGGTACAGCCCCTCCTTGCCGCCGAAGTAGTACGGGATGAGCTGCTTGTTGACCCCGGCCCGGTCGGCGATGTCCTGCACCCGCGCGCCCGCGTAACCCTTGGCGGCGAACTCGTCCAACGCGGCGGCCAGCAACTGCTGGCGGGATCGCTCCGCGTCGCGGAGGCGCTGATCCGGTTCGGGTGCCCGCCGGGGGGACCGCTGCTGACTCACCGGCCAACTCTAACAGCAGAATATTTAGTCATCCTGTTGGTTGACAGTGTCTAACGTCAGGATGACACTGTCGGCATGACTGATCGAGCTCCCGCGACATCGTCCGAGCCGCGCCGGCGCGGTACCGGACATCGACTGTCACCACTGGTCATCCCGCTGTTGAGCACCGCGTTCGGCGCGGTCTCCGGGGTGACGATCGACGCGATCCTGCCCATGACCGCCTTCGGGCTGATCTGGGGAATCGCGGCGGCCGCCGTCGCCCCCCGACTAACGCGGTGGGGCGAACGCGCCCCCGGCCGTGCCGACCTGCCGCTCTGGCTCGCCGTGGCGCTCGCGTTCGTCGTGCTCGGTGCCGGGCTGCTCGGCAACATCCTGGCCACCACGCCGCAGGCCCAGCTCGACCTGCTCCAGCGGGACGCGTTCGGGCCCTTTTTCTACGCCATCCACGGCCCGTTCGAGTGGGCGCTGATGCCCCTGCTTGTGATGGTCAACTGGCGCCGACCGGGCCGCCGGTGGCCACTGGTCGCCGCCGCCGTCGCCTTCTACGCGGGGCGGACCGCCAGCGCCCTGTACTTCGCGCCGCACGCGCTGAGCTGGGCCGGCGACCCGATGTCGGCGGACCTCGACGAGGTGCGGCGCTGGACCGACCTCAACTGGTTCAGGATCGTCCTGCAGGACACGCTGACGGCGGTCCTGCTGCTCCTGGCCGCCACGCGGTCCGGCCCGCGCGCCCTCCCCGTCGATCATGAAGTTGTGGCCCCGGCGAAAGCCGCGAACTAGTGCCTATCGGCGGCCACATCTCCATGATCGGCAGAGACGGGACCGGCGGGGGCGGGAGGGGTGGGGCGGTTCAGCAGCAGTCGGTGCAGCGCGACGAGCGGGAGCACGCCCACCGGGTACCAGGCCAGGTCGACCGGGTCGAACTGCACGCCCAGCACGAGCCGCGCCAGCAGGCTGCGCTGCGACAGCGCGGCCGGAACGTGGGTGAGCTGCGCGGTCTCGACCAGCCAGCAGAACCCGACCGCGATCGCGCCGGCCACCAGGGGCCGGGCCCGGGCCCGGCAGAGAAACACCCCGGCGTAGACCATCGACGCGTAGAGCGCGGTGCCCGAGTACTGCCGCAGCGCGCCGTCGTCGAGGGCCCGGATCGCCAGCGCGAGGCCGAGGAACCCGGCCGCCGCCGCCAGCGCCGACAGCCGTACCGGCCAACCTCCGCGGAACATCACCCGAGCCTAACCGCCCCCGCGATCATGAAGTTGTGGCCCTCGCGAAGGCCGCGAAGTAGGGCATACTGCCGGCCACAACTCCATGATCGACGGGGTTGGCGGGTGGTGGGTCAGCGCTCGAACGCCTGGAACTCCGCCACGCGTACCTGGGCGCGGAACTGGCTGGCGGTCGCGCAGTCGGTCGCGTTGTTCGGGTCGTCGTCCTGCTCACCGGCGTACTCGGGCCCGCCGGTGCACTGGCTGGCCTTGACCTCCAGCCGCAGGTGGGTGGCGACGGTCCTGCCGATGTCGAACGACCGCAGGTTCAGGTCGCGCGAGTACGGCCGGAACTTCCCGGCCGGGAACGCGTCCGGGCGGCTCGTGTAGACCCGGCGGTAGTTCGCGTCCACCGAGCAGTCGGCCACCTCGGCGTTGCAGGCGAGCACGCTGAACGAGCGCAGTGCCGAGAGCCGGTTCTGGGTGCCCGCGTCGACGTCCCCGTTGATCGACGGGCGCAGGTACGCGCTCACGTTCACCTTGCGTACCGTCCGCGGCTGCCCGCCCGGGAGCGCCACCGTGACCCGCTTGCCGGCGACCCCGTCCAGCGACGCCCAGTTGGTCGTCTCGGTGTCGTCGGCGATCCGGTCGAGGTTGACCCCGTCGCCGGAGACCACCGCGCCCGAGGCGAGCGAGGCGAGGTTGCGCTCCAGCGAGACGTCCAGCCGCTCCGGCTTGCCCGCGCCGTGGCCCCGGCCCGCCTTGAACTCGCGGGTGAACCGGGTGTGCCCGAAGCCGGGCGCCACCGCGATCAGGTCGAACCTGCCCGGTACCACCTCGAACGTGTCCGGCAGCGCCGTGTTCGGGTCGGTGTCGGCGACCGGTACCGCCCGGGCCTCGTAGTCACCCACGTAGATCCGGACCGGCGCGCCCGCGCTCTCGCCCCTCGGGTTCACCTTGACGGTGACGTTGCGGGCGTACGGCGAGGCGAAGCTCGGCGTCGGGTCCGTGTCGGCGGCGCCGTTGGTGGCCGCGTCCCGGCCCATGCCGGACTCCGCGAACGCGTTCCAGATCAGGTCCTGGTTGCGCCCGCCGAAGCGCAGCTGGTCGGCGGTGAGCATGTTGTCGCGCATGTCGAGCATGCTCACCGAGCTGGCCGCCTGGAGCAGGAACGAGTCGAAGACCAGCTGCGACCAGCGCCGGTTGCCCGGGCAGCGGTCGACCGGGATCTTCCCCTCGGCGCACGCCTTCTGGATCGCCGGGGTGCCGAGGCCGTACCGGTGGACCAGCGCGTCGCGGACCCGGTGGTTGGTGGCGCCCCAGATCTCGCCGTCGGAGTGCACCGCCGGGCCGTTGAGGTCGTACCCGACGTCGGAGTAGTTCAGCGGGCTGCGGCTCAGGTCGTAGTTGCGGATGCCGCTGATGGTGTTGCCGGTGACGTAGCCGCCCACGATGAACGGGCTCGACCCCGGCGCGCGCAGGCCGTTCTGGAAGAGGTACTCGGTGGCGAGCAGGTCGCTCCAGGACTCGCCCATCGAACCGCCCTGGTGGCCGCTGATCCCCGCGTCCGGCCCGGCGATCATGCGGTTGCTGATCGCGTGGGTGTACTCGTGCCCGATCACCGTCATGTCGTAGTCGCCGTCCACGCAGGGCGGGTACGACGTACCGGCGATCGGCTGCCACAGGTACATGTTGGTGGTCGGCGGTTGGCCGTCGCGCGGTGTGCCCTGGTTGGCGTTGTTGCGGTTGCCGCTCAGCGCGCCCTGCTGGGCGCGGCCCTGCTCCGCGTCGCCGCCCAGCCCCTCGGCGGTGAGGTTGACCGCCTGGAGGTTCCACGCCGACTCGTCGAAGCCGAGCCGGTACGCCCAGTCGTGCATCCGGTTGTGCATGGCGAAGAGGTTCGCGAGCGCCGCGTCCGCGTCGTTGCGCTGCGCCGACTGGAACACCTCCGGGTTGCACCGGGCCCGGTGCCACTGGTCGGTGAAGGGGTACGTGTAGTCGCGGGTCGCGCTCTCGGTCGCCGGTACGTTCGGCGTGCCGGCGCCCCAGGAGAGGACGTTGTTTGCGTTGTTGCCCCGGGACGTGTGCGTCGGCTCGCCGGTGGCCAGGTCCAGGTCCCACGCCTCGGCGCTGGCCGCGTCCCGCACCAGCCGGTCGCAGCCGGGCGCCCAGACCAGGCACCAGCGTTCGCGCTGGTCGCGACCGGGCCGGACGGTGGCGGGCGGGGCGGCGGGGAAGACGGCCCACCGCGGGTTGTCCGAGTCGAAGTCGACCAGGTCCTCGCGGACCAGCACCTCGCCCGTACGACCGTCCACGAAGGTGGTGAACGCGGTCGGCTCGCCGGTGCTCCGGCCGATCAGCGTCACCTCGTACGCGGCGCGCGGCCCGTCGGCCGGCGTCGGTACGGCCACCGGCCGGACGTCCTTGCTGGCCACCTGCGCGGCGTCGAGGCCGGCGTCGGCGAGCGCGGCCGCGTACGCCTGGTCGGCCGTGAGGGTGGCCGGCGCCGGCGCGCCGGTCTGCCGGGAGAGCGAGGAGCTGACCGAGATCACCTTGCCGCCGGTGACCGCCACGCCGACCAGCCCGTCGTGGCCGGCCGGCAGGCTGCCGAAGCGCTGCCGCAGGGTCACCACGGCCCCGTTGCCGATCTTGCGGACCAGCACCCGCTCCAGCCCGGCCACGGCCGCCTCGTCGAGTCCGAAGAGATCCCGGTTGCCGGCCAGGTACTGCCGGGCCGCGGTCTCCGGGTCGGCGGCGAGCCCGGTGGCGAGCGGCTCGGCGGTCGGGCCGAGCGCCTGCGGGGTGCCGAGCGGGTTCCAGCGCACCGGTCCGCCGACGCGGCTGGCCGAGGCGCGCTGGCGCGAGTCGGGGCCGGCCACCCCGGCCCGGTTGTCCTTGTCGCGAGGGCTGTGTCCCTCGCTGAAGGAGCCGGCCTTGAGGGCCGGCGCGGTGGCGGTGCTCTCCGGCGTGGCACCGGCGGGGTCGCCGCCGGGTAGTAGGGCGGCGGCGACGGCGGCCGCGACGAGTGCCGGCGCGGTCCGCCACCTCGTCGCGAGTACCGATGCTCTCCGTTCCGGTCTGCGCAAGGGGTCCTCCCTGTGGTGGGTGCGCCGCGGCCGGCCGGTCGGGGACCGGTTCGGGGTCGACCGTGCGACGCATGCAGATGCGTGAATACTAGTGGTCACCGGGATCATGACAAGGTGTCGCGGACCGACCTGCCCGGGCAGGATTTCCGGACGGCCCGAAGGGGTAGCCCCGGCGCGGCCCGTACCCCCTCCGCGGCGGCGGCCTCGTAGCCGCCAGGACCCGGACGCTTCGGGCCGGACCGAAGGATTCCGGGCCTAGCGTCGGGGCTCATGCCGGACGATCACGTGACCACCCGGGCCGCCCGGGTCCGCTTCTGGGGGCTGGCCGCGGCCCTGCTGGTGCTGCTCATGAGCACCAACGCGCCCTCGCCCATCTACGCGCTGTACCAGGCCCGGTTCGGGTTCTCGCCGCTGGTGCTCACCGCGCTCTTCGCGACGTACCCGGCGACGCTGCTCCCCTCGCTGCTCCTGGTGGCGCCGCTCGCGGAGGTGGTCGGCCACCGCCGGCTGCTGCTCGGCTCGCTGGCGTTGGCCTCGGCCGCCGGGGTGGTGTTCGCGGCGGCCGACGGCGTGGCCTGGCTCTTCGCCGCCCGGGCCGGACAGGGCGTCGCGGTCGGTTCCGCCTCGGCCGCGTTCACCGCGACGCTGATCGCCCTCGAACCGGCGGGGCGTACCCGGCGGGCCTCGCTCGTGGCCTCCCTGACGGCCACGGCCGGCGTCGGCCTGGGGCCGCTCGTCGCCGGGATCGTCGCGGCGAAGCTGCCCGGCCCGACGACGACCGCCTTCCGCGCGATGGCCGTGCTCTGCGCGCTCGCGCTCGCGGTGACCGCCGGGTGCCTGCCGGCCGGCGTGCGGCCGGCGGCCGGGCGGTGGCGGCCTCGCCGGCCGGGCTGGGGCGTGCGCGGCGCGGACGGTACGGCCTTCGTCCGGGCGGCCGTCGCCGTCTTCGCCGCCTGGGCCGTCACCGCCCTCTTCCTCTCCCTGCTGCCGGGCCGGATCGGCCTGCGCGGCGGGCACCACGACCCCCTGCTCGGCGGTCTGGCCTCGGGGCTGGTGCTGCTGGTCGCGGCGGCCACCCAGGCGGCCCTGTCCCGGCTGGCCGTCCGTACCGCGGTCCTGGCCGGGCTGCCCCTGCTCGCGACCGCCCTGGTCGTCCTGGTCGTGGGCGACGCCCGCGACTCCGCCCCCGCGATGCTGCTCGCCGCGGTGGTCGCCGGCGCCGGACTCGGCCTGACCATGATGGGCGCGCTGCGGGTCACCACCGGGCTCTCCCCGGATCCGCGCACCACCGACGGCCTGCTCGGCACGTTCTACCTGGCCTACTACGGCGGCGTCGGCATCCCGATCGTCGGGGTGGGGCTGCTGGCCACGAGGGTCGGCACGAGCCGGGCGATCGGCGCGTTCGCCGTGGTCGTGGCCGCCGCCTGCGTCGCCGTGGCGGTCTGGACGCTGCTCGCCCCGGCCCGTCGCGTCGGACAGCAGGGCCGTCACCTGAACACCGGAGGCGTTACCCGGGCGCGGTAACGCCCCGGACGTTCAGGTGACGGCGCGGGCGGCGCGGAGCGGCGCCGGCCGGTAGGCTGACGGGCCGTGGGCAAGCGCTTTCCGCCGTACCCCGGCCCGGTACGCCTGCGCGTGCGGGACCGTACCGTCGCGGAGTACGTCGTCGACCCGGCCAGCCACCCGGAGTTCGACCCGCGCTGGGGTCCCCGGCCGTACCTGCACCCGGTGCGTACCCTCGCCGGCGTCCCGGTCACCGACACGCTGCCCGAGGACCACCGCTGGCACCTCGGGGTCAGCGTGGCGATGCAGGACGTCTCCGGCACGAACCTCTGGGGCGGGCGCACCTACGTCCGCGACGCCGGCTACACCTGGCTGGACGACCACGGCCGGATCGTGCACGACGCGTGGCTGGTCGCCCACCCCGACGACGGCCCGGGCGGTCCCGGAGGCGAGGATGTCCCGGGCGGCCCCGGCGGCACGGGCGGCATGGGCGACATGGGCGACGCGGCCGGCGGCGACGGGTTCGGGGAGCGGCTGCGCTGGCTCGACCCGGCCGGCGGGACGCTGCTGACCGAGGAGCGCACGGTGGTGGCCCGCGAGTTGCCGGGCCGGGACGACGCCTGGGCGCTCGACGTCACGTACGCGCTGACCGCGCCCGCCGACCGGGAGATCTCACTGGGCAGCCCGGCCACCAACGGCCGCCCCGGCGGCGCCGGTTACGGCGGGTTCTTCTGGCGCGCCGCCCCCGGCCCGGCCGACGCCTTCAGCGCCGGGGCCACCGGCGAGGAGCGGGTCAACGGCGGCACCGAGCCCTGGGTCGCGCTGACCGGCCGAGGGCCGGACGGCGCGGCGTACACGCTGGTCTTCACCGGCCTCGGCGAGGGCGACCACTGGTTCGTGCGGACCGGCAGCTACCCCGGGGTCTGCGTGGCGCTGGCGTTCACCCGCCGGCTGCCGATCCCACCGGGCGGTACCGTCCGCCGGCGGCACCGCGTCGTCGTCGCCGACGGCGCGCTCACCCGGGCGCGGGTCGAGGCGCTCGTCCGCCCGGCTCCGCCGCTGACCCCGTCGACCCCGTCGATCTAGGGCAAATCCCTGTTAGTGGATATCCACTAACACTAGCGCGACCGGCGGGTGGTGGCGGCCGGCCCGCCCCGCGCGCTCCA
>NZ_JBFAPK010000048.1:0-56507 GCF_040676675.1 Micromonospora sp. NPDC049559
CGTGGCCGTCGCTGCGGCGGGTACGTTGCTCGCGCTGCGGCGCGGCGTATCCGAAAGGCAGACCGCCCCCGCCAGGGCTTCGCTCGCCCCACGTATGCCGCCGGGCCGTCGGCCGCCAGGGGTGCGTGTTGGCGGGCGGGTGCCCGGTCAGCGTTTGACGGCGACGCCGACGTGGGACGGGACGGCCTCGGCAGCCGAGCGCATCATCGGGTTCGGGGCGGCGTCCGGTTCGGGGCGCCAGTCCATCGCCTCGACCACGCCCGGCTCGATCAGTTCGAGCCCGGCGAAGAAGGCGGTCACCTCGTCCCGGGTACGCATCGCCACCGGGTTGGCCCGGGCGTAGTGGTCGGAGACCGCCAACTCCTCGGGGCTGGCCGGGCGCACGAGGGCGCCGGCGTGGGAGAGCACCAGGTAGCTGCCGGGTACCACGGCGCGCATGAAGCCGGCCGTGATCGCGGCGGGTTCGGCGTCGTCCAGGACGAAGTGCAGGACCGCCACCATCAGCACGCCGACCGGCCGGGAGAAATCGAGCGCGGCCCGGACCGCGGGGTCGTCGACCACCGCCTGCGGAGACCGGATGTCGGCCTGTACGACCGTGACGAGCGGGTTGCCGGCGACGATCTCCCGGCTGTGGGAGACCGCCACGGGGTCGTGGTCGACGTAGACCACCCGCGCGTCGGGGGCGGTGCGCTGGGCGGTCTCGTGCACGTTGCCGACGGTCGGGATGCCCGATCCCAGGTCGATGAACTGGCGGATCCCGGCGGCGGCGAGGTGGTCCACGGCCCGGCGCAGGAAGGCGCGGTTGGCGTGGGCGGCGAGCCGTACCTGCGGCACCACCGCGAGGACGTGCTCGGCCATGTTGCGGTCGACGGCGAAGTTGTGCGAACCGCCGAGCATGTAGTCGTAGATTCGGGCGGGACTCGGCCGGTACAGGTCAACCTCGGGTGGGGCCCACGAAGGCCGTTCCATATCGACGTACCTCTTCTTCCGTTGTCCGGATCCGCTGTCCTGGGAAGGGGTCGGGTGCCGCCGGCGGCGCGGGGTGGCCGCGCGCCGATGTGATGGCGACCACCCTACGGGTTGCCGGGCACGGCGGTATCGCCGGAGCCGGTCGCGCTGCCGGGTTCCGACGGCCGCGGCCGGTACGCCGCGCCCGCGCGGCCGTGCCTGTGTCACCGGGGTGTCGGTGGCTGCGGCTAGAGTCGGGGGCTGTGACTGCTACTACTCCGCGCCTGCTGCTCGTCGACGGCCACTCGCTGGCCTACCGGGCGTTCTTCGCCCTGCCGGTGGAGAACTTCTCCACCAGTACCGGGCAGCCCACCAACGCGGTGTACGGCTTCACCTCGATGCTGATCAACGTGCTCCGCGACGAGCAGCCCACCCACATCGTGGTCGCCTTCGACGTCTCCCGCCGTTCCTTCCGCACCGAGCGCTACGCGGAGTACAAGGCCGGCCGCTCGGAGACCCCGGCGGACTTCGCCGGCCAGGTCAGCCTGGTCAAGGAGGTCCTCGCCGCGCTGCGGATCCCGGTGGTGGAGAAGGAGGGCTACGAGGCCGACGACGTGATCGCCACGCTGGCCTGCCAGGCGCGCGACGAGGGCATGTCGGTGCTGATCACCACCGGTGACCGGGACGCGTTCCAGCTGGTCGGCGACCAGGTCACCGTCCTCTACCCGCGCAAGGGCGTCTCGGACCTGGCCCGGATCGACCCGGCGGCCGTGCTGGAGCGCTACGGCGTCGGCCCCGAGCAGTACCGCGACCTGGCGGCCCTGGTCGGTGAGGCGAGCGACAACCTGCCGGGCGTACCGGGCGTCGGCCCGAAGACCGCCGCAAAGTGGATCAACCAGTACGGCGGGCTGGACGGGGTCGTCGCGCACGCCGACCAGATCAAGGGCAAGGCGGGCGACAGCCTGCGCGAGCGGCTCGCGGACGTGCTGCGCAACTACGAGATCAACTGCCTGGTCTCCGACCTCGAACTGCCGGTGCGCCCCGAGGACTCCCGCTGGGCCGGCTGGGACCGCGAGGCGGTGCACCAGGTCTTCGACACGCTCCAGTTCCGCATCCTGCGGGACCGGCTCTACCAGTACCTCAGCGCGGTCGAGCCCGAGGCCGAGGCGGGCTTCGAGCTGGCCGGCGAGGTGCTGGGCCCGGGTGCGGTGGCGGGGTGGCTGGCCGCCCACGCCCCGGCCGGTACGCCGATCGGCGTCGCCGTCGCCGGCACCTTCGGTCGCGGCACGGGATCGCTGACCGGGGTGGCGCTGGCCACGGCGGCCGGCGCGGGCGGCTGGTTCGACCCGGCCCGGCTCGACCCGGACGACGAGGCGGCGGTGGCCGGGTGGCTGGCCGACCCGCAGCGGCCCAAGGTGCTGCACGACAGCAAGCCGGCGCTGCTGGCGCTCGCGGCGCACGGCTGGCAGCTGGCCGGGGTCGCCAGCGACACCGCGCTCGCGGCCTACCTGGCCCGGCCCGACCAGCGCTCCTACGACCTGACCGACCTGGCCCTGCGCTACCTGCATCGGGAGCTGCGGGTCGACGCGCCCGACAACGGGCAGCTCACCCTGGACGGGTTCGGCAACGACAGCGAGGTCGAGGAGAACCTCATGCTGCGGGCCCGCGCCACGCTCGACCTGGCCGACGCGATCGACGCCGAACTGGCCCGCGACGGCGAGCTCTCCACCCGGCTGCTCACCGGGGTCGAGCTGCCGCTGGTGCAGGTGCTCGCCCGGATGGAGCGGACCGGCATCGCCGCCGACACCGACTACCTGTCGGAGCTGGAGGCGCACTTCGCCGCCGAGGTGAAGGCGGCGGCCCAGGCGGCGTACGAGGTGATCGGGCGGGAGTTCAACCTCGGCTCGCCCAAGCAGCTACAGGAGATCCTCTTCGTCGAGCTGGGCCTGCCGAAGACCAAGCGGATCAAGACCGGCTACACGACCGACGCGGACGCGCTGCAGTGGCTCTACGGGCAGAACCCGCACCCGCTGTTGGAGCACCTGTTGCGGCACCGGGACGTGGCGCGGCTCAAGTCGACGGTCGACGGGCTGCTCAAGTCGGTCTCCGACGACGGCCGGATCCACACCACGTTCAACCAGACGGTCGCCGCCACCGGACGGCTCTCGTCGACCGACCCGAACCTGCAGAACATCCCGATCCGCACCGAGGAGGGGCGCCGGATCCGCCGGGCCTTCGTGGTCGGTCAGGAGTACGAGTCCCTCCTGACGGCCGACTACAGCCAGATCGAGATGCGGATCATGGCAGACCTCTCCGGCGACGCGGCGCTGATCGAGGCGTTCAACTCGGGCGCCGACTTCCACGCGGCGACCGCGTCCTCCGTCTTCGGGGTGCCGCTGGCCGAGGTGACCGGCGAGCAGCGGCGGCGGATCAAGGCGATGAACTACGGCCTGGCGTACGGGCTCAGCGCCTTCGGCCTCTCCCAGCAGCTCGGCATCACCGCCGAGGAGGCGCGCGGCCTGATGGAGGAGTACTTCAGCCGCTTCGGCGGGGTGCGGGACTACCTCCAGTCGGTGGTGAAGCGCGCCGTGCAGGACGGTTACACCTCGACCATCCTCGGCCGGCGGCGGTACCTGCCGGACCTGGTCAGCGACAACCGCCAGCGGCGGGAGATGGCCGAGCGGATGGCGCTGAACGCACCGATCCAGGGCTCGGCCGCCGACATCATCAAGGTGGCGATGCTGCACGTCGACGCGGCCGTACGGGCCGCCGGGCTGCGGTCGCGGATGCTGCTGCAGGTACACGACGAACTGGTCTTCGAGGTCGCTCCGGGCGAGCGCGAGACGCTGGAGCGGTTGGTCCGCGCCGAGATGGGCGGGGCGCACCCGCTCTCGGTGCCGCTTGAGGTCTCGGTGGGCGTCGGCCGCGACTGGCACAGCGCGGACCACTGACGGCCGGCCACCGACGCGGCGGACCGCTGGCGGCGGGCCACACCGACTGCGGGCCACCGGCGCCGCTAGCGGCCCGGGCCGCCGCGTGACCTCGGCGGTGCGCCGTGCCGGGCGAGCGCCTGCGCCGAGCGACCGCCGGGCGCCGGCAGCGGGGCCTTCAGCGGGTCGTGGCCCCAGTTCATCAGCGAGTACCGCCACTTGGTCTCGCGCACGTCGCCGCTCGGGCGCTGGGCCATGTGCCGCCGGACGTAGCCGACCACCTTGCGCATGTGCCTGAGGTCGTCCTCGGAGAGCTGGTCGCGCCTGCGCCGCAGCAGTCCGAGAATCCTGCGCCCGGAGTCGTGGCCGACGGACTCGCCGCCGCCCTTGTGCCAGCCGACCGCCTTGGACTCGTCGGTCTCCAGCCACCGTTCCAGCTCACCCGGCTTCATGTTGACCGCCTCGGTGAACTCCCGGTACGTGTCCGGGTCCGGCCCCCTACCGCTCATCGAAGAGAGCCTCCGGCCGGTGTACGGCGTCCTTGCCGTCGTCGGTACGGACCCGGTACTGCGGGTCCTCCTTCGACGCGGCGACGGTGCGCTTCGCCGCCTTCGTCCGCCGGGTGATCTCCTCCTGGACGGTGCCGTGCGCGCTCGACCCGTGGCTGCGCCAGCTCACCCGGTCGCCCTTGTGCAGCTTCCTCTTCTCCGGCATGCAGCGGGTTACCCCGGTGGCGGCGGGAACGAACCCCCGCGGTGCCGCCCGGGTACCGGACATCCGGCGCCTACGGGGTGATGTCGGCGATCGAGAGCTTGATCGGGAAGGGGACCTCGATCTCCAGCAGCTCGGCGCTGTCGGTGATCAACTCGTACTCGCGGTTGCCGCTGGGGCCCGGCCGGTCGGCCAGCCGGTACGCGTAGACGTGCACCGGATCCTGCTCCACCCGCCAGTAGTACGGGATTCCCGCGGTCGCGTACTCGACGGGCTTCACGAGACGGTCGGTGCGCCGGGTGCCGGGGGAGACCACCTCGACGGCGAGCAGCACCTGGTCGGGCGTGAAGAAGTGCCGCTTGCCACCGCCCCCGGCGTACCGCAGCAGCACGTCCGGCTCGCGGCTGTCCCGCGGGGTGATGGCGACGCCCACCGCGAGGGCCGCCTGATACTGCTGCGGCGCGTGCGCGCGCAGCCAGGTCCAGACGAGGGCCGTGATGCTCTGGTGGTCTTCGGTGGGGCTGGGAACCACCGCCATCTTTCCGTCGACTAGTTCGACGCGGGGGGCGTCGGGCGGCAGGTTGAGCAGGTCTTCCAGGGTGTAGTCGGCACGGCGCTGCCGGATCGGGTCCGGCTGCCAGGGCACGGGGGACTCCGGGATCGGCTCGGCACTCACCAGCCCAGCCTACGGCCCGACCGCGGGTTCGCGGTGGCGGCGCGGGCGGGCTCAGCCGGCCGGTTTGTCGCAGACGAATATGGCGGTACCGGGGAAGAGCCGGCCGCGCAGCGGGCTCCACTGCCCCCAGACCTGCTCGTGCCCGTCGGGCCACTCCGGTTCGACCAGGTTCCGCAGGGCGAAGCCCGCCCCCACGAGCTCCCGGATCCGGTCGCCGAGGGTGCGGTGCTGTTCGACGTAGGTCGGCACCCCGTCGGGGTCCTGCTCGACGTAGGGGCGCCGGTCGAAGTAGGAGTGGATCACTCGGAGCCCGCCCTCGCCGGGGTCGTCCGGGAAGATCCAGCGCATCGGGTGGGTCACCGAGAAGACCCAGCGGCCGCCGGGGCGCAGCACCCGGAAGACCTCGGCCATCACCGCCGCCGAGTCGGCCACGAACGGGATCGCGCCGAAGGCGGTACAGGCGATGTCGAAGGCGGCGTCGGGGAAGGGCAGCGCCAGGGCGTCGCCCTGGACGAGCGGTACCCGTACGCCGGAGCGCGCGGTGGCCTCGCGCGCGTGCCGCAACATGCCGGCGGAGAGGTCGAGGCCGACGGCGTGGGCGCCCTCGGTGGCGAGCCAGCGCGCGGCCGAGGCGGCGCCGCAGCCGACCTCCAGTACGCGCCGCCCGCGCACCTCGCCGAGCAGCCGCGCGTCGGCCTCCCGGAGGCGCTCCGGGCACCAGACGAAGTCGACGTCGCCCAGGAACTCGCCGTGCTCGGCCTGGTAGTCGTCGGCGTCCCGGTCCCACCAGCCGCGGCTCGCCCGCCGGGTCTCCGCCTCAGCGACCGCGCGCCGGGTCACCCGCTGCTCGTCATCGTCCACCCGGTCACGCTACGGCCCGTCCCGGCACCGCCCGCGACCGGTCGGTACGGCCCGCCCGCGACCGGTCGGTACGGCCCGTCCGCCGGCCCCGGGACGGATGTGACGGAGTAGACAGGAACCGGCGTTCGCGATGTAATTCGCCGGTACCGGCAAACTGTGTTGGGTTCGGGTGCCGGGAGGGCTTGCATGCTGTGGTAATGCGCACGGTAAGCTGTTCGATGCGCTCGCGGATCGTGAACCTCGGCAGGGAGCAGGTCCGCGGTCGGCGACACGCCAGAGGCCCATTGGTGATCGACAAGATCTCGTGATGGGGCGCTGGACGTGCCCGCCGACGGATCCGCTGGCGCCAACGGGTCACCGCGACACAAACCTGCAGTGACATCCATCCGACCGGAGCAACCGCCCACATGACGAGCAGCATCGAGGCCCCCTCGAGCGCCAACCGGGTCACCGTCGACGACCTCGGCTCCGAGGAAGCTTTCCTCGCCGCGATCGACGAGACCATCAAGTACTTCAACGACGGCGACATTGTCGAAGGCACCGTCGTCAAGGTCGATCGGGACGAGGTCCTGCTCGACATCGGCTACAAGACCGAGGGCGTCATCCCCTCGCGCGAGTTGTCGATCAAGCACGACGTGGACCCCGCCGAAGTGGTGTCGGTTGGTGACCACATCGAGGCCCTCGTCCTTCAGAAGGAGGACAAGGAGGGGCGTCTGATCCTCTCGAAGAAGCGGGCGCAGTACGAGCGCGCCTGGGGCACGATCGAGAAGATCAAGGACGAGGACGGCGTCGTGCGCGGCTCCGTCATCGAGGTGGTCAAGGGCGGTCTCATCCTCGACATCGGGCTGCGCGGCTTCCTGCCGGCCTCGCTGGTCGAGATGCGCCGCGTGCGCGACCTGCAGCCGTACGTCGGCCGGGAGCTCGAGGCCAAGATCATCGAGCTGGACAAGAACCGCAACAACGTGGTCCTGTCCCGCCGGGCCTGGCTGGAGCAGACGCAGTCCGAGGTGCGCACCGAGTTCCTCAACAAGCTGCAGAAGGGCCAGGTCCGCAAGGGCGTCGTCTCCTCGATCGTCAACTTCGGCGCCTTCGTCGACCTGGGCGGCGTGGACGGTCTGGTGCACGTCTCCGAGCTCTCCTGGAAGCACATCGACCACCCGTCCGAGGTCGTCGAGGTGGGCCAGGAGGTGGAGGTCGAGGTCCTCGACGTCGACCTCGACCGCGAGCGGGTCTCCCTGTCGCTGAAGGCGACGCAGGAGGACCCGTGGCGCCAGTTCGCCCGTACCCACGCGATCCAGCAGATCGTGCCGGGTAAGGTCACCAAGCTGGTGCCGTTCGGTGCGTTCGTCCGGGTGGACGACGGCATCGAGGGCCTGGTGCACATCTCCGAGCTGGCCGAGCGCCACGTGGAGATCCCCGAGCAGGTCGTGCAGGTCGGCTCCGACGTCATGGTCAAGGTCATCGACATCGACCTCGAGCGGCGGCGGATCTCGCTCTCGCTCAAGCAGGCCAACGAGGGCTTCGTCGAGGGCGAGGAGCACTTCGACCCGACCCTCTACGGCATGGCGGCGACCTACGACGCCGAGGGCAACTACATCTACCCCGAGGGCTTCGACCCGGAGACCGGGGAGTGGCTCGAGGGCTTCGAGAAGCAGCGCGAGGCCTGGGAGCAGCAGTACGCCGAGGCCCGGCAGCGCTGGGAGGCGCACACCAAGCAGGTGCAGAACTCCCGCGCCGCGGACGCCGAGGCGGCGGCCAACCCGCCCGCGGCCGGCGGTGCCGGTGGCGGGGCCACCTCCTCGTCCACGCCGGCCCCGAGCCGGCAGGCCGAGGAGCCGGCCGGCACCCTCGCCACCGACGAGGCGCTCGCCGCGCTGCGGGAGAAGCTCGCCGGGGGCAAGTAACACCCGAGCGGCCTAACGGCCGCGCGGCACGTGACAGCGAGCACGTGAACAGCAGCACAGGGCAGAGGCCCCGCTCGCGTACCGGGAACGATCCGGTGCGCGGCGGGGCCTCCGTCGTCTCGGTGCCCGCCCTCTCGGCCGCCGTGGTCTCCGTCGTCTCCGGCGGTGGCGCGCGAGGTGGGGCCGCGGGGACGCTCTTCCGCCCGGGCGGGGACGCGCGAGCCGGTGCAGCGGCGACACGCCGCGTCCCGGCACCTGCCACGGATCTTGGCGTGGCCGGCGCCGGTCGGGTTGACTGGGCGGGTGCTGATGGTGGGACTCACCGGTGGGATCGGATCGGGCAAGAGCGTGGTGGCCGGCCGCCTCGCCGCGCACGGCGCGGTGGTGGTCGACTCGGACCGGATCGCCCGGGAGGTGGTCGCGCCCGGTACCGACGGGCTGCGGGAGGTGGCGGCGACCTTCGGCGAGCGGGTGCTCCGGGCCGACGGCTCGCTGGACCGGGAGGCGCTCGGCGAGGTGGTCTTCGGCGACGCCGAGGCGCGCGCCCGGCTGGAGGGGATCATCCATCCCCGGGTACGCGCCCGCAGCGCCCAACTGACCGCCGAGGCGGCACCCGAGACCGTGGTGGTCAACGACGTGCCGCTGCTGGTCGAGGTGGGGCTCGCACCGACGTACCACCTCGTGGTGGTGGTCGCCGCGGACGAGGAACTGCGGGTGCGGCGGCTGGTCCGCGACCGGGGCATGACGCCCGAACAGGCGCGGCGGCGGATCGAGGCGCAGACCGGGGACGAGCAGCGCCGCGCGGCGGCCGACGTACTGCTGGTCAACGACGGTTCCCTGGACGAACTGCACGCGCGCGTCGACGCACTCTGGCGTGACCGACTGCTCCCGTACGAGCGCAATCTGCGCCAGCGCCGGGCGGCCCCGCCGCCGGAGCCGGGTACCGGGGCGCCGGGCGGCCCGGCCGGGGTCGCCGGCACGACGGCGGACGATCCGGCGGCGCGCTTCGCCCGGGTGGCCGCGCGGCTGCGTCACGCGCTGCGTCCGGCCGAGCCGTCCATCGCGCCGCTGGACGGCGCCGGAACGACCACCGCCCCGGCGGGCGGCGCTCCGGGGGACAGCGCCCCGGCGGGCGGTGCCGGGACGGGCGGCGCTCTCGCGGCCGAGGGCCGGACGCCCGGCGGCCCGGTGGCCGGTGGTGCGGGGGCCGGTGGTGCGGGGGCCGGTGGTGCGGTGGCCGGCGGTGCGGCGGCGACTCTCGGGGTCCGGCTCACCGTCGCCGCACAGGACGATCTCGACGCGCTCGCCGAACGGCTGGCCGCCGCCGGCTTCCCTCCGGCCTCCGCCGAGGGTTCTTCCTCGACGCGCGGCGGGCCGGGCGAGCCGGTGGGCGGGCACCGGCGGCACGCCAGCGCCGATCCCGGCAACCCGGTCGAGCTGCTGGTGGCGCGCCGGGTCAGCTGACCGACACCGGTGGCAGGTACGGCACCGGACCCGGGGCCAGGTCCAGCTGGGCGAAGGCGCCGGTACGGGTACGCAGCTCCAGCCGGCGCAGCAGGCCCGAGCCGTCCAGCCAGTACCGCACCCGCGCCTGCCCCCGGGGCGTACCCGCCTCGGCGGGCTTGGCGACCTCGAAGACCGTGACGGCCCGCCCGTCGAGCGTGTCCTGGCGCAGCCAGCCGGCCCGCTCGCGCAGCCGCTCGGACGTCTCGCCGGCCGGTACGCCCGCAGCCAGCACCTCGCTGAGGAGCAGGTCCAGGTCCGGGGCCCCGAGCGCGTCGGCGCGCTGCCGCCAGGGGCCGTACGCCCAGCCGTCGTCCGGCGGGGGCAGCGGCGGCGGTCCGGCGGCGAGGCCGGCGCCGCTCGGGCCGCGCGCGGCGACGCCGTCGCGGTCGGCGTGCAGCAGCGTACCGACGCCCGGCTCCGCCAGGTCACGGACGCCCAGGTAGGCGACGCCCCGGCGCCAGTCGACCCAGCCCTCGGCCCGCAGGTTGGCCACCGGCGTACCCGCCTCGGGCGCCGTTCCGGGCGTCGTCCCGGGGCGGACGGTCGGTACGGCCAGGGCGATCTCGGCGCCCCTCCGGGCCCGGTTGCGCCCGCCCATCGCGGCGATCCGCTCCGCCTCGGCGTCGGTGACGGCCCGGGGGCGTACCGGGCGCCCGCCGAGCGCGTCGACGGCGGTCAGCTCCCGACGGTCCGTACGGTCGAGGTCGAGCCGGAGTGGCATGTCACCGTGCAGCACCGCCTCGAGCCGGTGCAGCCGGCCGGCCGGGTCCACCCAGTAGCGGACGAGCCCGCCGCCGGTACCGCCGGCTCGGGCGCCGGCACGCGTGGGCGTACCCCCGGCGCGGGCGCTGGCGGGCGTGGCGGCCGGGATGCCGGTCGGGCCGGTACCGGCCGCCGTCGCGGCGGGGCGCAGCGGTCCGAGCAGCACGTCGACCGTGGCATCGGCCACCCGCCCCTGGCCCAGCCAGCGCGCCGGCCCGGTGGTCGGCTCGGGCGGATCCGGTCGCTCCGCGCTGAGGGCGAAGAGCAGGCCGAGGAAGGCGTCGAGCGGGTCGGGGTCGGCGCCGCCGGGCGCCAGGCGGCGGATCCGCCAGTCCCGCGCCGGTGGCGTGGCCGGCGGACGATCGAAGCCCACGGCCTCCGGTGTGCCTGGCGGCGGCGTCCCGGCTGCCGGTGCGCCTGCTGCCGGGACGCCTGCTGGCGGTGTGCCGGACGGCGGCGTACCGGGCGGCGCGGGCTCGGCCGTCGCGCGGGTGGCCAGCACCCCCGGCGTGGCCTGGAGCAGGCCGCGGGCGCCGGAACCGGCGTCGCGGTACGCCAGATAGGTCAGACCGCGGCCCCAGTCCACCCACCCGGCGAGCCGGATCGGGGCGTCGACCGAGCCCAGGGTGGCGCGCAGTCCGGCGCGGGCGTCGCGGTGGTTGGTCAGCCGCATCACGGCCAGCCGGTTGACCTGCTCGGGGGAGAGGGCGTGACCGGACCCGTCCGGTTCGCCGGTCTGCCAGGCGGTCAGGCCGGCGGTGAGACCGCCGGCGGAGCCGAGTGCGACGCAGCCGAGTGCGACCAGCGCGACCAACCGGTGGCGGTTCGGGACGGCCGGGGAGGTCCTCACGGGTAGATGAACGCCGGAGCGGGCCGGTCGGTGACGTGCGCCGGACCCGGACCGGGCGTCGCCGGGACGGTTGGAGCCGGCCGGGGCGCCTCGCCGGCGCGTCGGGGCGGGAGAGGCGGCTGGGACGTATCGGGGCGGCGTGTCGCGGCGTAACGGGCACCCGATCTGCAACAAACCACCCCAAACGAGCGCGCGACGAGCGAACGAGTCGAACCTGCGCCCAGCCGCCGACATTCACCTGAACGCCAGAGGTGCTACCGGACACTGGTAACGCCTCTGGCGTTCAGGTGACGACGACTCGTACCACCGACGGGAGGCCACCCCGGCAGCGGCCAGACGGACCGGGACGCCACGACCCCAGGCGGGGCCCGCCGTGCTCCGCGACGACAGCCGTGCTCCGCGACGACAGCCGTGCTCCGCGACGACATGAGCCTGGCAGTGCGGATTCACCGGGCACGGCGGCTGGGGCGCGGGTCGGCCCGGGTGAGGGGCGCTCGCGGCGGCCGGTCAGCGTCTGGCGCGACCGCATCGGGTGCGCTCGCCGGCTCGGAGCCGGGGCTGCGACCCTGCGCCGGGAGCGACCAGCCGGTGTGGAGGCCCGGCCGCGAACCCGGTCGGCCGCCGCGAGCGGCCTACCCTAGAACGGTATCGCGGTGATCTTTCCCACACAATGACTATATCGAAGCCGATCGTGTACCCACAGTTGTCGAACGTGGGTGTCGGACCCTCGGCGTACCGTTGATTGCATGGCGCTCGACATCCCACGGCTCGACGGCAAGTTCCAGGTCGTCAGCGAGTTTCAGCCCGCCGGCGACCAGCCGGCCGCGATTGCTGATCTTGAGCGCCGGGTCCGCCGGGGCGATCGCCACTCGGTGCTGCTCGGCGCGACCGGCACCGGCAAGAGCGCGACCACCGCCTGGCTGGTGGAGCGGCTGCAACGACCGACGCTGGTGCTGGCCCCCAACAAGACGCTCTGCGCCCAGCTGGCGAAGGAGTTCAGCGAGCTGCTGCCGCACAACGCGGTGGAGTACTTCGTCTCGTACTACGACTACTACCAGCCCGAGGCGTACATCCCGCAGACCGACACGTACATCGAGAAGGACTCCTCGATCAACGAGGAGGTCGAGCGGCTGCGGCACTCGGCGACGATGTCGCTGCTCACCCGGCGCGACGTGATCGTGGTGGCCACGGTCTCCGCGATCTACGGGCTCGGTACCCCGGAGGAGTACCTGGACCGCGCGGTGCGGGTCAAGGTCGGCCAGGAGGTCGAGCGGGACCAGCTGCTGCGCCGTCTGGTCGACATCCAGTACACCCGCAACGACATGGCCTTCAACCGCGGCACCTTCCGGGTCCGGGGCGACACGCTGGAGATCATCCCGGCCTACGAGGAGCTCGCGCTGCGGATCGAGTTCTTCGGCGACGAGGTCGAGAAGCTCTACTACCTGCACCCGCTCACCGGCGAGGTGGTCCGCGAGGTGGAGCACCTGATGATCTTTCCGGCGACCCACTACGCGGCCGGACCGGAGCGGATGGAGCGGGCGATCCGCGACATCGAGGCGGAGCTGGCCGAGCGGTTGGCCGAGCTGGAGCGGCAGGGAAAGCTGCTGGAGGCGCAGCGGCTGCGGATGCGCACCACCTACGACATCGAGATGATGCGGCAGGTCGGGTTCTGCTCCGGCATCGAGAACTACTCGATGCACATCGACGGCCGCTCCTACGGCAGCCCGCCGCACTGCCTGCTCGACTACTTCCCCGACGACTTCCTGACCGTGGTCGACGAGTCGCACGTCACGATCCCGCAGATCGGCGGCATGTACGAGGGCGATGCCTCCCGCAAGCGGATGCTGATCGAGCACGGCTTCCGGCTGCCGAGCGCCGCCGACAACCGGCCGCTGCGCTTCGACGAGTTCCTGGAGCGGGTGGGGCAGATGGTCTTCCTCTCCGCCACCCCGGGCCCGTGGGAGCTGGAGCAGGCCGGCGGCGAGTTCGTCGAGCAGGTCATCCGCCCGACCGGGCTGGTCGACCCGGAGGTGGTGGTCAAGCCCACCAAGGGGCAGATCGACGACCTGATGCACGAGATCAAGCTCCGTACCGAGCGGGACGAGCGGGTACTGGTCACCACGCTGACCAAGAAGATGGCCGAGGACCTCTCCGACTACCTGCTGGAGCACGGCATCCGGGTGCGCTACCTGCACTCGGAGGTGGACACGCTGCGCCGGGTCGAGCTGCTGCGGGAGCTGCGCAAGGGCGACTACGACGTACTGGTCGGGATCAACCTGCTCCGCGAGGGGCTCGACCTGCCGGAGGTGTCGCTGGTCGCCATCCTCGACGCCGACAAGGAGGGCTTCCTGCGCAGCGGCCGATCGCTGATCCAGACCATCGGACGCGCCGCCCGCAACGTCTCGGGCGAGGTGCACATGTACGCCGACAAGATGACCCCGTCGATGGCCGAGGCGATCGACGAGACCAACCGCCGGCGGGCCAAGCAGGTGGCGCACAACGAGGCCAACGGCATCAGCCCCGCCCCGCTGCGCAAAAAGATCCACGACATCCTGGACGACATCTACCGCGAGGCCGAGGACACCGAGACCACCCGGGTGGGCGGCGCGGTGCGGCAGATGTCCCGGGGCAAGGCCCCCGTGCCGGAGACCCGCAGCCGAGGCCGGGCGGCGGCCGGACCGGCCCGCGAGGGCATGGCCCGCGCCGAGCTGGCACAGCTCATCCAGGAGCTCAACGACCAGATGCTCGCGGCCGCGCGCGAGCTGCAGTTCGAGCTGGCGGCCCGGATCCGCGACGAGGTGGCCGAGCTGAAGAAGGAACTGCGCGGGATGGACGCGGCCGGCGTCAAGTAGTCGAGTCGGCGACCCGGCCCGGCGGCGTGGCGTCGTCGGGCCGCGGTGCTGGTTCGGCGTCGTCGGGCTGCCGCGCCGGGCCGGTGCCGTCGGGCTGCCGCGCCGGCTCGGTGCCGTCGGGCTCCGGCGTCGACTCGGTGCCGTCCGCGTCCAGTGCCGCGAGCTGGGCCCGGACGGCGTCGGCCTGCGGGTCCCCGAGTTCGGAGAAGATCGCGAGCGCCTCGCGCCAGCTCTCCCGTACGCCGCCGTGGTCGCCGGCCTCCCGGCGGACCTGACCGAGCAGGTTCAGCGCCTCGGCGCTACCCCAGCGGTCGCCGGCGGTGCGCAGTGTCTCGACCGCCCGCTCCAGGTGCTCCCGGCTGGCGGCGTGGTCCCCCAGGTGGCGGAAGGTCTCGCCGAGCGAGGTGTGCGCCCGTCCCTCGGCGTTGCGGTCACCGATCTCCCGCCCCATCGCCAGCGCCTCCCGTAGGCACCGCAGGGCCTCGGCGTGCCGGCGCAGGTCGTTGTGGACGTTGCCAATGTTCATGAGCACCACGACCTCGCCGCGCCGGTCGCCATTGGCACGGCACATCGCGAGGGCCTGGTGGTAGCCGGAGAGCGCGTCGTCGAAGCGGCCGAGCCGGCGGTACGTCACGCCGAGGTTGATCAGGGCGGCCCGCTCGCCCCGGCGGTCCTCGACCTCCCGGCAGAGCACCAGCGCCCGGCGGTACGCCTCCAGCGCCGCCTGGTGCTGGCTCAGGCCGTCGTGCACGATGCCCAGGTTGTTCAGGAGCTGTCCCTCGCCGGCGCGGTCGCCGAGGGCGCGGGTCGCCGCGAGCCCCACCCGGACCGCGTCCAGCCAGTCGGCCCAGCGCTTGCGCAGGTAGAAGTAGCTCCACAGCAGCCGGGGCAGCTGCCAGGCGTGCCCCAGCAGCTCCTGCTCGGCGGCGCCGCGCACAATCGCGACCAGGTTGGCGCACTCGCGGTCGCACCAGGCGAGCGCCTGCTCGTAGCCGTCGAACGTGCGCGGTACGGCGTCCCGCCCGTCCGGGGCGGGGACCACCTCGGCGTCGTTCGGATAGATGTACGCCACCGCCTGCCGTACCGTGCCGAGGTAGTGGTCGGCGAGCCGGGTGATCGCCGCCCGCCGCCGCTCCGGCGGCTCCTCGGCCTCGGCGCGCTGCTTGGCGTACTCGCGTACCAGGTCGTGGAAGTGGTAGCGGTCCGGACCGTCCTGTTGCAACAGGTGGACGTCGAGCAGGTCCTCCAGCAGGCGTTCGGTCTCCCGGGGCGGCGTCCCGGCGAGCGCGGCGGCGGCGTACGGGTCGACGCCGGGCCCGGGGTGCAGGCCGAGCAGGCGGAACAGCCGCCGGTGCGCCGCGTCGAGCTGCCGGTACGACAGGTCGAAGGCCGCGGCGATGTCGTGCTCCCCGGCCTGCAGCTCCCGCAGCCGGTAGCGGGTGTCGCGCAGCCGTTCCACCAGGTGCGCGACGCTCCAGCCGCGCCGGTGCCGCAACCGGGCGGCGGCCACCCGGATGGCGAGCGGCAAGCGTCCGCAGAGCGCGACCGCCTCGTCGACCGCCGCCGGCTCGGCGCGGCTGCGCTGCTCGCCGACGATCCGGGCGAAGAGCGCGGCGGCCTCGGCCGGGGGCAGTACGTCCAGCGCCAGGGTCTGCGCCGCCTCCAGGTCGACCAGCCGGTTCCGGCTCGTGACCAGTACCAGGCAGCCGGGCGTGCCGGGCAGCAGCGGGCGGACCTGGCCGGCGCTGGCCGCGTTGTCCAGCACCACCAGCGCGCGCCGTCCGGCCAGCTCCGCGCGCCACCGGGCCGCCCGCTGGTCCACCCCGTCGGGGATCTGCTCGGCCGGTACGCCGAGCGAGCGCAGCAGCAGGTCCAGCGCGGCGGCCGGATCGCGGGGCTGCTGGTCGGCGGTGTGCGCGTGCAGGTCGACGAAGAGCTGCGCGTCGGGGTAGTCGCCGGCCAGCCGGTGCGCGGCCCGGACCGCGAGGGCGGTCTTGCCGATCCCGGCCATGCCGTCGATCGCGGAGATCACCACGGCGGCACCGGCCTCGCCCCGGCCGGTGTCCAGCACGGCGAGCAGCCGGTCCAACTCCTCCTGCCGGCCGGTGAAGTCGGGCACGTCGCGGGGCAGCGTGTTCGACGACTCCGCCCCGCCCCGGTCGCCGTTGCCACCGGTCCGCTCGGCGCCGGACCGACCCGCGCCGCCGGACCCGTCGGATCCGCGACCGGCGGCGCCGGGTCCGCCGGACCGACCCGCGCCGCCGGACCCGTCGGACCCGCGACCGGCAGCGCCGGGCCGGTGGCCGGTGCCGCCAGCCCGGTCGGTACCGGCCGCCGCGCCCGCGGGGGGCCCGTCGGCCAGGGGGTGGCCGGGCTCGGCCAGCGCGGGATCGGCCCGCAGGATCCGCTCGTGCAGCGCGGTCAGGGCGGGGCCCGGGTCGACGCCCAGCTCATCGGCCAGCACCTCCCGGGCGCGCGCGAAGACGGCGAGCGCGTCGGCCTGCCGCTGGGCGCGGTACAGCGCCAGCATCAGCTGGCCCTGGAGCCGTTCGCGCAGCGGGTGCCGGGCGGCCAGGGTGGTGAGCTCGGCGACGATCTCGGCGTGCCGGCCGAGGGCGAGGTCGGCGTCGATGCGCTTGCCGAGCACCGTGAGCCGGCTCTCGTACAGTCGGTTGGCCTCGTCCCGCAGTGCCGGGTGCTCCGCGAGGTCGCCGTACGCCGGGCCGCGCCACAGGGCCAGGGCCTCGCCGTAGCGCCGTGCCGCCGTACCGGTGGCGCCCCGCCGGACCGCCTGGTCGCCGGAGTGCACCAGGTCGTCGAAGCGGTGCAGGTCCAGTTCGCCGTGCGGCAGATCGAGCAGGTACCCGGCCGGGAAGCGGCGGATCGTGTCCCGGCCGACCACCTGGCGCAGTTTGTAGACGTAGAGCCGCAGGTTGTCGTACGCGGTGCGGGGCGGGTCGTCGTCCCAGAGCGCCTGCACGAGCCGGTCGGCGGAGACCACCTCGCCCGCGTGACACAGCAGTACGGCGAGCGTCAGGCGCTGCTTGCGGGAACCGAGCCGGGCCGCGTCGGCACCCGGCGCCGCCACCGGCCCGAGGACGCGGAAGACCATCGCGTCCCTTCTCTCGTCGCCGGTCCTGTGTGTCACCGCGCGCCGGCCCACACCGCAGCGACTCGCATCGCACCGACTCGCATCGGTCCACATCGACCGGCCGTCGCACGCTTATACGGAGCCTATACGCGTCGGTGGACACAATCCCCCGGGGACTCGGCTGGCGAAGCCGCTGCGGAACCCGTACGGGGGCGGAGGGGACGGCCGGCGGAACCGTTCCCTCCGGGGCCCGCCCCCGCCGGGTACGCCTGGGCGCCGGTGGGCCGGGTAATTCGCTGGCCGGGCCGGGGCCGCCGGCCTAGGCTTCCCGTCGTGCCGACCGAGCTGACCTGGCGGGCGTTGACCGCGGACGACCTCGCCGGGACGGCCGCGCTGGCCGGCCGCTGCCTCGCCGCCGACGGTGGACTGCCGCTGGCCGCGACCGAGGGGTTCCTCGCCGGTCGGTTCACCGGCGACGGGGTGCGCGCCCGGGGCGCCGCCGACCCGGCCGGCCGGCTGGTGGCCGCGGGCGCCGTCCGTGGGCGCGAGAACGCCGACGGTACGCCCGGCGCGGCGTTCCTCGGGCTGGTCGACCCGGCGTACCGGGGCCGCGGCGTCGGGGCGGAGCTGGTCGACTGGGGTCTGGCCGCCGCGGCCGGCATCGCCGAGCGGGTGGTGGTGGAGTCCGAGTCGCTCACCGAGGCGGCCCGTGCGCTGTTCGCCGCCCGCGGTCTGCGGCAGACCTTCGCCGAGGACGTGCAGCGCTTCGACCTGCGCGCCGAGCCGCCCGCGATCGGGCTGCCGGACGGGGTGAGCCTGGCGTCGTGGTCGCCGGAGCGGGCCGAGCGCTTCTTCGAGGTGTACCAGGCGGCGTTCCGGCACCGGCCCGGCTTCCCGGGCTGGTCGGCGCGGCGGTGGATCGACTGGACCGCCGACGACGAGGAGTTCCGGCCCGGGTGGTCGCTGCTGGCCACCGATGCCTCCGCCGGGGACGTCGGCTTCGTGACCTGCGCCGAGGGGTGGATCGTCCAGGTGGGGGTACGCCCCGAGCACCGGGGTCGGCGGCTCGGCGCGGCGTTGGTGGCCGAGGCCCTGCGCCGGATGCGCCACGAGAGCCGGCAATATGCACTACTCACCGTCAATGTGGACAATTCAGCCGGCGCGCTGTACCAGCGGCTCGGTTTCCGCACCATCGGCCGTCGGGCGCGCTTCGAGCCGGCGCCCGGCGCGCCGACCTCGGGCGGAGCGCCCGCCTGACCAATCCGCGGCGCGAACCCCGGACCGTCGGCGAGACAGAGCCGTGACGGCTTGTTATCGTTCGCGCACTCGTAATTCGCGCACTTGGTTTCGGGTATTTCGGAGCGTCCATGACGGTCAACGAACACGTCACCGTTTTCGCCGGCCTTCCGGTCGTCGAGTTCGGTGCGGACGTACCGGTGCCGCCGGATCCCGGCGCCGTCGCCTGGCGGCTCTCGGCGGAGTACGACACCACCCCCGACGAGTTCTCCGCGCTGGTCGGCGAGTTCCTCGCCGCCGTGGACCCCGGGGCGGTCACCGCGCTGATCGTGGGCCAGTGGGGCCAGGCGTACGAGACCCCCGCGCCGGTCGAGCTGCTCGCCGACCTCGCGCCGTCGCTGACCGGGCTCACGGCGCTCTTCCTCGGCGAGATGACGTTCGAGGAGTGCGAGATCTCCTGGATCCGGCAGGGCGACGTGACGCCGCTGCTGGACGCGTACCCCCGGCTGGAGGTGCTCCGGGTCCGCGGCTCCGAGGGGCTGCTGCTGGAGCCCGTCCGGCACACCGCGCTGCGCGAGCTGGCCTTCGAGTCCGGCGGCCTGCCCGGCGCCGTCGCGCGCGCCGTCGGCGAGTGCGACCTGCCCGCCCTGGAACACCTCGAACTCTGGCTCGGCACCCCGGACTACGGCGGCGACACGGTGGTGGAGGACCTGGCGCCGATCCTCTCCGGCACCCGGCTGCCGGCGCTGCGCGAACTCGGCCTGCGCGACGCGCAGATCGCCGACGAGGTGGCCGCCGCGCTCGCCGAGGCGCCCGTGGTGGCCCGCCTCGACACGCTCGACCTCTCCCTCGGCGCGCTCTCCGACGCCGGCGCGGCGGCGCTGCTGGACGGGCAGCCCCTGACCCACCTGCGCCGGCTCGACCTGCACCACCACTACGTCGGCACGGAGCTCGCCGAGCGGTTCGCGAGGGAGCTGAACGGGGTCACGATCGACCTCTCCGAACGGTGCGAGGCCACCGACTTCGGCGGCCGGTACGTGGCCGTGGCCGAGTGAGCCGCCGGGGATGACCAGGACGCCGGCCCGGGAGGCGGCCGTGCACCCCAGCCGGGTGCCGCGGCTGGTGGTGGTCGGCAACCCCGAGAACCGCCGGGTGGAACTCTTCCGCGCCGCCGCCCGGGACTGGCCCGCCCCGGTCGAGGTGCTGCCCTGGCGGGCACTGGCCGCGGGTGCCGTGACGCTGCCCGCCGGGGCGCTGGTGCGCGTCGACTCGCCGGGCGAGGACGCCGAGGTCGACCGCCTGCTGCGCGGGGCCGAGGCGCCGGCCGAGCACGGCGAGATCGTCGGGCTGGCCGCCTGGTACGACGGCTTCGGGGCGGCACTGCTGCGGCTCGGTGACGCCGTACGGGACGCGGGCGCGACGCTGCTCAACGACCCGTACGAGATCCTCGTGATGTTCGACAAGCGCGCCTGCCACGCCCGGCTGGGCCGGGCGGGCGTCCCGGTGCCGCCGGCCCTGCTCCCGGCGCCGCGCGACTACGGGGAGCTGCGCGAGCTGATGGGCGCCGCCGGCTGGCACCGCGTCTTCGTCAAGCCCGCGCACGGCTCGTCCGCCTCGGGCATCCTCGCGCTGCGCGCGGCGGCGGGGCGGGTGCTCGCCACCACCTCGGTCGAGCGCGCCTCCGACGGCCGGCTCTTCAACTCGCTGCGGGTACGGGCCGTCCGGGACGAGCGGGAGATCGCCGCCATCGTGGACCGGCTCGCCCCGGACGGGCTGCACGTCGAGCGCTGGTTCCCCAAGGCCGGCCTCGCCGGGCGGGTGATCGACCTACGGGTGCTGGTGGTGGCGGGGACCGTCACGCACGTGGTGGTCCGGGCCAGCCGCACCCCGCTGACCAACCTGCACCTGGGCAACGTGCGCGGCGACCTGGCCGCCCTGCGCGCGGTGATGGGCGCCGAGGCGTACGCCCAGGCCCTGGCGACCTGCGTCCGGGCCGCCGATGGCTTCCCGAACAGCCTGCACGCCGGGGTCGACCTGATGGTCGGTACGGGGTGGCGGCGGCACGCGGTGGCCGAGGTGAACGCGTTCGGCGACCTGCTACCCGGCCTGCTCGACGAGCGGGGCCGGGACAGCTACGCCGCCGAGCTGGCGGCGGTGCGGGACGGCTGGCCGGCGCGCCGGCCAGCGGCGGCAGCCGAGCGGGCGGAGCCGGCGGAGCGGAGCGCGCGGGTGGAGCGGGTGGCATGAAGGATCTCGTCGGTACCCACGACCTGCTCATGGTCACTCTGGACACGCTGCGGTACGACGTGGCGGCGGAGCTGGCCGCGGCGGGCGGGACCCCGAACCTGGCCCGCGCGCTGCCCGGCGGCAACTGGGAGGAGCGGCACAGCCCGGCGAGCTTCACCTACGCCGCCCACCAGGCGTTCTTCGCGGGGTTCCTGCCCACGCCGGTCGCCCCGGGCCCGCACCCCCGGCTCTTCGCGGCGGCCTTCCCGGGCAGTGCCAGCACCGGCGAGCGGACCTGGGTCTTCGACGCGCCGGACGTGGTCACCGCGCTGGCCGCCGCCGGGTACCACACCGTCTGCGCCGGCGGCGTCGGCTTCTTCAACCCGGGCTCGCCGCTCGGCGCGGTGCTGCCCGGCCTCTTCGCCGAGGCGCACTGGGAGCCGGAGTTCGGGGTCACCGCGCCGAACTGCTTCGAGGCGCAGCTGGACCGGATCGCCACCGTCGTGCCGGCGGTACCGCCGGAGCGGCCGCTCTTCCTCTTCGTCAACGTGGCCGCGATCCACCAGCCCAACCGGCACTACCTGCCGGGCGCGGAGCGGGACAGCCGGGACAGCCACGCGGCCGCGCTGCGCTACGTCGACCGGCACATCGGGCGGCTCTTCGCGCTGGCCACCTCCCGCGACCGGCCCTGCCTGGTGGTGCTCTGCGCCGACCACGGCACCGCGTACGGCGAGGAGGGCCACACCGGGCACCGGCTCGGCCACGAGGTGGTCTGGACGGTGCCGTACGGCCAGTTCGTGATCGAGCCGGGGGACTGGGGCAAGCCGGGGGACTGGACGGATGAGGGAGCACGGTGAACCGGCTGGACGACTCGCCCTACCAGGGCTACCTCTACGCGTACCCGCACAAGACGGCGTACCGGCCGTTGCGCCCCCGCCCCAGCCTGCGCGAGGTCTGGTCCGCCGAGCGCCGCGACGCCCTCTACCTCTACCTGCACCTGCCCTTCTGCGAGATGCGCTGCGGCTTCTGCAACCTCTTCACCCGGGCCAACCCGCCCGCCGAGCAGGTGAGCGCGTACCTCGCGCAGCTGCGTCGGCAGGCGGGGCGGGTCCGGTCCGCGCTGGACTCGGTCCCCGGGCCGGCGGCGCGCTTCGCCCGCGTCGCGGTCGGCGGCGGTACCCCGACGTACCTGAGCCCGGCCGAGCTGACCGCGATGTTCGACCTGATCGAGGTGCTCGGCGCGGAACCCGGGCGGGTACCGACCGCGGTGGAGACGTCGCCGGCCACCGCCACCCGGGACCGGATCGCCGTGCTGGCCGAGCGGGGCACCACCCGGGTCAGCATCGGGGTGCAGAGCTTCCTGGACGCCGAGGCGCGCCTGGTGGGCCGGCCGCAGCGCCGGGCCGAGGTGGAGCGGGCCCTGGAGAACATCCGCGACCAGCGCATCCCGGTGCTCAACATCGACCTGATCTACGGGATCCCCGGGCAGACCCCGGACAGCTGGCACCGCTCCCTCGGCGCCGCGCTGCGCTGGCGGCCCGAGGAGCTGTTCCTGTACCCGCTCTACGTCCGCCCGCTGACCGGCCTGGCCCGCCGCGCCGCCGTGCCCCGGCAGCGTCCGGCGGCGGGGCCGACCGCGCCGCCGCCGGCGGCGGTGGCACCCGCGCCGGCGGCGGGCGATCCCGGCTGGGACGGCCAGCGGTTGGCCCTGTACCGGCAGGGCCGGGAGGTCCTGCTGCGGGCCGGCTACCGGCAGCTCTCCATGCGGCACTTCCGCCGGGTCGACCTGCCCGAGACGGGCGACCCCGACTACTGCTGCCAGGACGACGGCATGGTGGGGCTCGGCTGCGGCGCCCGCTCGTACACCACCGACCTGCACTACTCCTTCGACTACGCGGTCGGGGTCCGGCAGGTGCGCGCCATCATCGACGACTACCTGACCCGCCCGGCCGCCGACTTCGACCACGCCGAGGTCGGGTTCCGGCTCGACCGGGTCGAGCAGCGCCGGCGCTGGCTGGTCAAGTCGCTGCTGCGCACCGACGGACTGGACCCGGGGGCGTACCGCGCCCGGTTCGGTACGGAGGCGCGCGACGACTTCCCGGCGCTCGACGTGCTCGGCGCGCGGGGCTGGCTCGACACCCGCCCCGGCCGGATCGCGCTCACCCCGGCCGGGCTGGAGCGCTCGGACGCGATCGGACCGTGGCTCGTCTCCGGCCAGGTACGGGCGGCGATGACGGAGTACGCCGTCCGGTGAACCTCTCGATCCTGTACCGCGGACCGCTGGCCAGCTGCAACTACGACTGCCCGTACTGCCCGTTCGCGAAGCGCCGGGACAGCCCGGAGCAGTTGCGCGCGGACCGGGAGGCGCTGGCCCGCTTCGTCGACTGGGCGCACCGGAATCCGGACTCCGACCGGCTCTCGGTGCTGTTCACCCCGTGGGGCGAGGGGCTGACCCGCGCCTGGTACCGCGACGCCCTGGTGCGGCTCTCCCGGCTGCCCCACGTGGAGCGGGTGGCGATCCAGACCAACCTCGCCTGCCGGGTCGACTGGCTGGCCGACGCCGACCGGCGCCGCGTGGCGCTCTGGGCGACGTACCACCCGGGTCAGGTGCGCCGCGCCGACTTCCTGCGCCGCTGCGAGCGGCTGCGCGAGCTGGGCGTGCGCTTCTCCGTCGGGGTGGTCGGGCTGCCGGAGCACCTGGCCGAGGCCCGCGCCCTGCGCGCGGAGCTGCCCGACGGGGTCTACCTCTGGGTGAACGCCGCCGAGGGGCACCGCTACGACGCGGCCGAGGAGGCCGCCTGGACGGGGCTGGATCCGCACTTCGGCTACAGCGTCCGGCCGCACGCCTCCGCCGGGCACGAGTGCCGCGCCGGGGAGACGGTCCTGTCGGTACGGGGCGACGGGGCCGTGCGCCGCTGCCACTTCGTCCAGACCCCGCTGGGCAACCTCTACGACGGCTCGTACCGGGCGGCACTGCGGCCCCGGGCCTGCCCGAACGCCGCCTGCGACTGCCACATCGGGTACGTGCACCTCAAGACCCTGCCGCTCTACCAGATCTTCGCGGGCGGCGTGCTGGAACGGGTCCCCGCCCGACCGGTCCCGGTCGGTTGAGCGCGGGCGGTCAGGGGAAGTCCACTTCGATCTCCAGGCCGCCCTCGGGCCGGGCGCGGGGGCGCAGCGCCGCCCCGTGGGCGTGCGCGATCGCGCGGACGATGGCCAGCCCGAGGCCGTGCCCGTCGGCGTGCGCGCGCTGGTCGACGAGGCGCTCGAAGGGCTGGAGGAGCCGGTCGACCCGCTCGGGCGGGATCACCGGCCCGGTGTTGCGTACCGCGAGCCTGGCCCGCCCTCCGACGGTCGAGGTGGCGACCTCGACGCGGCCGTCCGGCGCGTTGTGCCGCAGCGCGTTCTCCACGAGGTTCGCCACCAGGCTCGCCACGAGGCTGGGGTCGCCCGCGGTCGGGGCCGGGTCGAGCGCGGTCCACACGCGTACGCCCCGGCGCCGGGCCTCCGGCTCACGGGCCCGTACGACGGCGGCGGCGACCCCGGCCAGGTCGAGCGGTTCCCGCCGCTCGACGCCGCGCTCGCCGCCGGCCAGGGTGAGCAGGGCGTCGACGAGACGCGCCTGCGCCCGGTTCAGCGCCAGGACCTCCCGGCAGGCGGCCCGCAGGGAGTCCGCGTCGGCCTCCGGATCCGCCAGCGCCACCTGGAGCAGGGTCCGCTCGGCGGTGAGCGGGGTGCGCAGCTCGTGCGAGGCGTTGGCGACGAAGCGCCGCTGCGACTCGAACGCCGCCTTTAGCCGTCCGAACAGGTCGTCGAGGGTCTCGGCGAGCACCGCGAACTCGTCCCGGCGGCCGGTACGCCCCAGCCGCCGGTGCAGGTTGGTGGCGGAGATGTCCCGGGCGGTCGCGGTGATCGTCCGCAGCGGTCGCAGGAACCGGCCGGCGACCAGCCAGCCGACCACCACCGCGACCACCAGCGTCGCGGCCAGGCCGACCGTGGCGGCCCGCAGCAGCGGTTCCAGGCCGGGCCCGGGGGCGAGGGCGCTCGGGCCACCACCGCCGCCGGCGCCCGCCGACACGGAGAGCCGGGTCTGGGAGAGCGGGATGGCCACCAGCGCGGCCCCGGAGAGCAGGAACGGGACCACGTACAGCAGGGTCAGCTGGGTACGCAGCGACCGGCGGCGCATCTCAGGCGCCGACCCGGTACCCGGCCTCGCGGACGGTGTGCACCACCGGAGGGTCGCCCAGCTTGGTCCGCAGCCGCCGCACGGTCGTCTTCACCGCCGTGGTGAACGGGTCGGCCGCCTCGTCCCAGACCCGTTCCAGCAGCTCCTCGGCCGAGACCGGCCGCCCCTGCGCGGCCAGCAGGCACTCCAGCACCGCGAACTCCTTCGGGCTCAGCTCCAGCCGGCGTCCGGCCCGGGACGCCACCCGGCGGGCGGGGTCCAGGGTGACGTCCGCGGCGGAGAGGACCGGCGGCAGGCTGGTGGCGGGCCGGCGGGCCAGCGCCCGGATCCTGGCCACCAGCTCGACGAACTCGAACGGCTTGGGCAGGTAGTCGTCGGCGCCCAGGCCGAGGCCGTCGACCCGGTCCCGCACCGTACCGGCGGCGGTCAGCAGCAGCACCCGGCTGCCGGAGTGCTCCGCCACGATCCGCCGGCACACCTCGTCGCCGGGTACGCCGGGCAGATCGCGGTCCAGCACCACGACGTCGTACCGGTTGACCGCCAGGCGGTCGAGCGCCCCGTGCCCGTCCCCGGCGACGTCGACGGCCATGCCCTCGCGGCGCAGCCCGGTGCCGATGGTGCGGGCGAGGATCTCGAAGTCTTCAACGACCAGCACGCGCATGGCCCCACGATGCCAGGCCGCCGGTGCCGGCCAGGTGTCAACCGGGTGCCGCCCGTCGACACCGCGCTGGCACCGGCCGGCGGGTAGAACCTCGACCCATGACGGACTTCCCGGCAACGAACCGGCGGCTCTCCCGCCGTACCCTGATGGCCATCACCGGAGCGGGCGCCGCCGCCACGGCCGCGGGCGCCGCGGTGCCCGGCGCCGCGCGGGGCGCGCGGCGCGGGGGCGACGGTGCCCCGAACGCCCGCCCGCTCGCCGACCCGGTCCTCGCGGCGTTCGCGCGGCACCGCATCGTGGCCATCGGCGAGATCCACGGTCAGCAGGCGCACCACGACGCGCTGGTGGCGCTGCTGACCGACCCGCGGCTGCCGATGGTGGTCGACGACATCGTCGTCGAGTTCGGCAACGCGCTGCACCAGCCCCTCGTGGACCGGTTCGTGGCGGGTTCCCCGGTCGAGGACCGCGACCTGCGCACGGTCTGGCGCGACACCACCCAGTCACCGGTCTCCACCTGGGACGCGCCCATGTACGAGCAGTTCTTCCGGACGGTGCGGGCGGTCAACTGGTCGCTGCCGCCGGGCCGGCGGATGCGCGTCCTGCTCGGCGATCCGCCGGTGGACTGGTCCCGGGTGCGCACGCCGGACGACCTGGCCCCCTTCGAGGACCGGGACGGCCACCTGGTCGCGGTGCTCCGGCGGGAGGTGCTCGACCGGGGGCGCCGGGCGCTGGTCTGCTACGGCAGCAACCACGTGAAGCACGCCCCGCCCGGGGCGCAGGGCGGTGGCGGCATCGCGCACCTCGAAGCGGAGACCGGCCAGCGCGCTTACGTCGTCCTGGCGGGCGGCCATCCGCGTCTGGCGTCGAGCCGGCGGCCCGCGATCCTGCCGGTCGCCGGCAGCTGGCTGGAGTCCGCCGACAGCGCCGAGTTCCAGTACCTGCCCGGCAGGTGCGGGGTGCCGCTCGGCGGGCTGGCCGACGCCCTGCTCTACCTCGGGCAGGTCGGCGAGCAGACGGCGTCGCTGTGGAACCCGGCCATCTACCTGGATCCCGGGTACTGGGCGGAACTCCAGCGACGCAACGCGATCGTCGGCGACCCCGTCGACCTGGAGCAGCGGTACCGGCGGGAACAGTCGGTCGTCTGGCCGACGCCGGGTCCGTCGGACTGCTGACCGGCCGCGGCTGGGGCCGCCGCGGCCGTCCGAGCCCGGCGGCCCCGAACCCGCCGGGTCCGGACGGCCAGCCCCGGCCGGTGCGAGGCACCGACCGGGGTCGGGCCCGGTGCGTCACGCACCGGTCACCCGTGGTCGTGGCGGACCACCGGCAGGCTAACCCGGGGGTACGACAAAACCCGACTGGATTTCAGCGGCCGTGGGGCATGAACTTCTCAGCCGCCCGCCGTGGCCGGCACGTCCTCGAAGTGCTCGACCACGGGCGGGGCCGCGAAGTGCGGTCCGATCAGCGAGCGCCAGGTGGTGAAGCGCTCGGTGGCCCGGAAGTTCTCCTCGTGCGCGGCGACCGAGTCCCACTCCACCAGCAGCACGAACCGGGACGGCGACTCGATGCCGCGGGTCATCCGCACCGAGCGGCAGCCGGGCGTCTCGCCGAGGGTCCGGACGGCCTCCCGGTAGGCGGCGGTGAACGCCTCCTCCTGGCCGGGCACGACGTCGATCAACGCAACCTCAAGCACCATGCCGGCAGCCTGCCATCGGCGACGGGGCGCACTCCGGGCGGGGTCGCCCGGTACCACCGTACGGGGGCAGACCCGGAGCCCACGCCGGACCTACGATGATCATTCGGGTACCGGGGAGAGGCGGCAGAATGCTGGACTGGCTGAACAGCGCCGCGTTCGCGCTGCACGGCACGCCCACCACCTGGGCGGAGCTGCTCGGCTTCGCGACCGGGGTGGTCAACGTGTGGCTGGTGGCCCGGCAGCGGGTCTGGAACTGGCCGGTGGGCATCGCCAACGTCCTGCTGCTGATGCTGCTCTTCTGGACCTCCGGCCTCTACGCCGACGCCGGGCTGCAGGTGGTCTACGTGGTGCTCGGGCTCTACGGCTGGTGGCTCTGGCTCTTCGGCGGCGAGGACCGCGGCCGGCTCTCGGTCCGGGCCACCGGTCGGGCCGAGTGGTGGGCCCTGGCGGCGGCCGGGCTCGTCCTCACCGTCGCGCTCTGGCAGTTCCTCGACCGGTTCACCGACTCGACCGTGCCGCTCGCGGACGCGGTCACCACGGCGCTGTCCCTGGTGGCCACGTACGGGCAGTCGCGCAAGCTGGTGGAGAGCTGGTGGGTCTGGATCGCCGCCGACGTGATCTACATCCCGCTCTACGCCTACAAGGGACTGCTCCTCACCGCCGGGCTCTACCTGGTCTTCCTGGCCCTCTGCGTGGTCGGGCTGCGGGCCTGGCGCGCCGACCTGCGGCGCGGCGCGCCGGTCCGACCGGTGGAGGCCGGCCCCGGACCGGTGGCCGCGTGACCGGCGCGGCCGCCGCCGACCCCGGCCCGACCGGCGGGGGCCCGCATCCCCAGGGGCCGGCGGCGGGCGGCGCGGTCGCGGATGGTCCGGGGACGATCGCGGGTCCGGGCGACCGCGACGGTACCGGCGAGGTCCGGTTCGGACACGGGCTGATCGTCGGCAAGTTCTATCCGCCGCACGCGGGTCACCACGCGCTGGTCGAGGCGGCGGCGCGGCGCTGCGCGGAGGTGACCGTGGTGGTCGCCCCGTCGCGGCGCGAGTCGATCCCGCTGGAGTCGCGGCTGGCCTGGCTGCGCGAGGTACACGCGGGCGACCCGCACGTCCGCTTCGTCGGCGCGTACGACGACCACCCGGTGGACTACGCCGACCCGGCGATCTGGGACGCGCACTGCGAGGTGTTCCGGCGCGCGGCCGGTACGGACCGGGTCGACGCGGTCTTCTCGTCCGAGGCGTACGGCGCGGAGCTGGCCCGCCGGTTCTCGGCCGTACCGGTCTGCGTGGACCCGGGGCGCGCGGCCGTGCCGGTCTCGGGCACGGCGGTACGGGCGGATCCGGCGGGCAACTGGCGCTGGCTGAGCCCGCCCGTGCGGGCCTTCCTGGCCCGCCGGGTCGTGGTGGTCGGGGCCGAGTCGAGCGGCACCACCACGATGGCGCGGGCGCTGGCGGCGCACTACCGGACCCGGTGGGTGCCCGAGTACGGCCGGGAGCTGACCGCCCGCAAGCTCGCCGAGCTGCGGGTACGCCGACCGGACGCGACCGTCTTCGACGTGCGCTGGGATCGGGCCGACTTCCGCGAGGTGGTACGGGGCCAGCGGGCCGCTGAGGAGGCCGCGGCGCGGCTGGGCGGGCCGCTGCTGGTCTGCGACACCGACACGCGGGCGACCGCGGTCTGGGAGGAGCGGTACCTCGGCTCCGCCTCGCCGGAGGTGTTGGCCGCGGCCGGGAAGCCGGACCTGTACCTGCTCACCGACCACGCGGGCGTGCCGTTCGACGACGACGGGCTGCGGGACGGGGAACACCTGCGCGGGTGGATGACGGCCCGGTTCCGGGAGGTGCTCGCCGCGACCGGCGTACCGGTGGTCGAGCTGCGCGGTCCGCATCCCCGGCGCCTCGCCGCGGCGGTGGCGGCGTGCGACACGCTGTTGGCCGCCGGCTGGTCGTTCGCCGAACCGATCACCCCTCGCCGCTAGGCCGTCGCGTTCCACCCCAGGTCAACCCCTAACAACTAGCCTCCTAGGATGCCTAGGCGGTGTGACGGGAAGGTGAGATCCCGGACTCCGGGGTGCCGGTTGGCCGCGCGATACGCAACAATGGCGGCCAAGGAGGGGAGTATTCCCTCGCGATGATGTCGTCAACACGGTCGACGGTCGGTCATAACCGGCCCGAGCCCGGCATCGTCGGTCGTCGGTCGGCAGCGGGTGCAACCGCTGCTCGATGGCGGGAGAGACCTCCGACAGTCAACTGTCAGCGCCCCTGTCCGGCCACGCACCGCGGGTGCCGGTTAAGCGGCGCCGCATGCCTGCCGGAGGAATTGAGTTGGACGTGTCTGCCTGGGTATGGGCCGTAACTCTCGTCGCACTGACGGGTGTGTTGCTCGTCGATCTGCTGATCATCGGTCGGCGTCCGCACGAGCCGAGCATCCGTGAATCCAGCCTCTGGGTGGCCTTCTACGTGGCCCTGGCCCTGGTCTTCGGGGCCGGAATCTGGCTCGGCTTCGGGGGCACCCTGGCCGGTGAGTTCTACACCGGCTGGCTCACCGAGTACAGCCTCTCGGTGGACAACCTCTTCGTCTTCGTGATCATCATGGGCCGGTTCGCCGTGCCGCGGCAGTACCAGCAGAAGGTGCTGCTCATCGGCATCGTGCTGGCGCTGGTCATGCGCGGCGGGTTCATCGCCGCCGGTGCCGCGCTGATCTCGCAGTTCTCCTGGGTCTTCTACATCTTTGGCGCGTTCCTGGTCTACACCGCGATCAACTTCCTGCGGCAGGGCGAGCCGGACGAGGGCGACTTCAAGGAGAACGCGCTCATCCGCTGGAGCCGCCGGGCACTGCCGGTCTCGCCCAACTTCGACGGCACCCGGCTCACCACGCGGGAGAACGGGCGCCGTCTGGTCACCCCGATGCTGATCGTGATGATCGCCATCGGTACCACCGACCTGATCTTCGCGCTCGACTCGATCCCGGCGATCTTCGGTATCACCCAGGAGCCGTACCTGGTCTTCACCGCGAACGTCTTCGCGCTGATGGGGCTCCGGCAGCTCTACTTCCTGCTCGGCGGGCTGCTCGACCGGTTGATCTACCTCAACATCGGCCTCGCCGTGGTGCTCGGCTTCATCGGCGTCAAGCTGGTGCTGGAGGCGCTGGCCGACAACAACCTGCCGTTCGTCAACGGCGGCGAGCACGTCTCCTGGGCACCGCACGTGCCGATCTGGCTCTCGCTCACCTTCATCCTGGGCTCGCTCGGCGTGGCGACCGTGGCCAGCCTGATCAAGTCGGCCCGGGACCGGCGGACGGCCAAGGAGGTCACCCCGGTCTAGCGCGGTGTCGCCGGTACGGGGCGTCCCCTCGCGAGGGGACGCCCCGTACCGGCGTCCGTCGGGCCTCAGACGAGACGGTGCATCCCCACCGAGGCGGGCGCGGTCTCGGTGAAGCCGAATTTGGCGTAGAGGTGGCGGGCGTCGCCGTCGGCGATGAGCGAGACGTACGCGCCGGCCGGGGCGCGCCGTTCCAACTCGGTGGTGAGTGCGGTCATGATCCGCTTGCCGAGGCCCCGTCCCTGGTGCTCGGGGAGGACGCAGATGTCGACGACCTGGAAGAAGCAGCCCCCGTCGCCGACGACGCGACCCATCCCGACGGTCTCGCCGTCGTGCTCGACCGTGACGCCGTACCAGGTGTTCGGCAGTCCGGCCGCCGCCGCCTCGACGGGCTTGGCGCCCAGGCCCGTGCTGGCGCGCAGGTGGCGATAGGTCTCGACGGTCGGTACGCCGGGGCGGATCTCGTACCGGGTGCGGGCCTCCGACCCGGGGTCGGTGTCCACGGGGCTCAGACGCGGTGGGCACCGACGAGGGTGGCCGCCCGCTCGGCGGGCAGCGGCTCCTCCAGCACCCGGCGGTTGGTGTAGCAGGCGTGCAGCATCCGCCGGTCGTCGCCGGGCCGGGCCGCCGCCGTGACGATGCCGATGTGGTGGATGGGGCGGCCGGGGCGGGCGAAGAAGTAGAGGTCGCCGGGCTGCTCGGTACCGAGCGGCAGGGGGGTGGTCGCCTCGGCCTGGTCGCCGGCGTCGCGGGGCAGCCGTACGCCGAACCGCCGCCAGGCCAGGTGCACGAGGCCGGAGCAGTCGATCCCGTACGCCGAGACGCCGCCCCAGATGTAGACGACGTCCCGCAGCCGGGCGGCGACCGCGAGCACCTCGGTCGCGTTCGGCGGCCGGTCCGGTACCGGTACCAGGTGGTTGTCGCGGGCCCAGAGCGGGCGGTCGTGGCCGGGCACCCGGACGGGGCGCCAGCCGCGCCGGCCCGGTCCGGCCGGGGTGAGCCGGGTGCCGATGACGACCCCGGCGACGACGACCGGCCCGTCCGGCGTGGCGTGCAGTGCGGTGGTGGTGGCGTCCACGACGAGCGGGTCGGCCGGCGGCGCCGGGTCCGGGTCGGGGAGCGGGGCGAGCTGTTCGACGGGGAGCCAGCCGGGGTAGCCGCGCGGGTCGAGGCTCGGCGCGGGCTGTTCGACGGCGACGAGCCGGGCCCAGCCGTCCGGTCGGATCTCCTCGACGAGGACCCGTTCGCCGAGCAGTAGTTGGCTGAGCACGCAGTCGCCGACCTGCTGCTCGGCGTCCATGGCCGAGATCCACGCCGGGATGTCGGTGTCCGGCGCCAGCGCCGGCGCGTCGATCGGGCGTACCTTGTCGGGGCCGGCCCAGAGGGTCGCCACGGCGACCCGGACCTCCGCCTCCTGACCCGCCTGCAGCCTCACGTCGGTCCCACCCTTCCGCGGCCGTGGCCGGTGCCGTCGGGCGCCGGTGCCGCCGGTTCCCGGTGGTGCGGGTGCTCCGATGTCCCGCGAGGATTTCCGCCGGGCGGCGTGGCCTATCGCCGAACCATATGAAAGTAATTACCGAGAAGCAACGGTTGATCGACTGTCAGTTTCAACCAGGCCGGCGATGCCCAGTCCCGGCCGGTCCGGGAGCACGACGGTGCCGTTGTCGTACCCGATGCCGCCGCGCACCGGCGTCCAGGCCAGCCACCAGGCGGCGTCGAGGTCGGCCACGGCGCTGGTGCCGTACGCGGCGACCAGGCTCGCGGCCGCCCCCACGCCGACCTGGCTCTCCATCATCGACCCGACGAGCGTGCGCATCTCGTGCGCGGCGGCCAGCTCCAGCAGGGTACGGGCCGGGCCGATGCCGCCGCACTTGGCCAGCTTGACGTTGACCATGTCGGCCGCCCGGCGGCGGATCACCTCGACCAGGTCGCGCACCCCGAAGACCGCCTCGTCGGCGAGGACCGGCACGTCCACCCGGTCGCTGACCCAGGCGAGGCCGTCCAGGTCCCACCGGGGCACCGGCTGCTCGACCAACTCCACGTCCAGGCCGGCGTCCTCGATGCCGCGGATCACCCGGACCGCCTCGCGCGGGGTCCAGCCCTGGTTGGCGTCGAGCCGGATGCGTATCTGCGCGCCGACGGCGGCCCGGACCGCCCGGACCCGCGCCACGTCGCCGGCCGCGTCCGTACCGACCTTGAGTTTCAGCACGTCGAAGCCGTCGGCGACGCGCTGCTTCGCGATCGTGGCCAGGTCGACGGCGTCACCGGCGGAGAGGGTCACGTCGGTGGGCACCCGGGTCGCGGTGCCGCCGAGCAGGCGCACCAGGGGGACGCCGAGCCGCCGGGCGGCCAGGTCGTGCAGGGCCACGTCCACCGCCGCCTTGGCGGCCTCGTTGCCGGCGACCGCCGCCCGTACCTGGGCGCAGCGGGCCACCAGGTCGTCCGGGTCCCGCCCGACCAGCAGCGGGGCCAGCATCTCGGTCACGCAGGCGCGCGCCCCGGCGACCGAGGCGCCGGTGACCTGCCAGACCTGGGGCGCCTCGCCGAAACCGGAGCGGCCGTCGCCGTCCACTACCTCCACGATGAGCGTCTCCACGGTGGTGGTACGCCGCAGCGCGGTGACGAACGGGGTGTGCAGCGGCGCGGATACGGTGTGGGTGCGTACGGCGGCGATCGGCATGTGAGGCACCCTATCGGCAGTCGACCGTTACCCGGGAGGGCCGGATGTCGCAGCGGAACTGGGGGCTGGTGGGGGCGCCGAACGGGCGCGACCTGGGTGGTCTGGTCGGTGCCGGCGGGCGCCGGGTACGCGCGGGCGTGCTGCTGCGCAGCGGGGCCCTCGGCCGGCTCACCGACGAGGACCTGCCGCTGCTGGAGCGGTACGGGCTGGCGTGCGTGGTGGACCTGCGGCACGCCTCGGAGGTCGACGCCGCACCGCCGGACCGGCTGGCGGGTACGCCCCGGCGGGTGCACCTGCCCGTGTACGACCCGGCGCATCCGGTCTTCACGTACGTCTCGGCGGTGCTGCTCGGGCACGATCCGGGGGCGTTCCCGGCCCTGGCCGAGCAGGGGAGCCCGGCGGCGATGGCGGCGATCTACCGGTGGTTCGTCACGGGCGCGCCGGCGCGGGCGGGCTTCGCCGCCGCGGTGCGCCTGGCGGCGCGGCCGGAGAACCTGCCGATGCTGTTTCACTGCAGCGCCGGCAAGGACCGTACGGGCTGGTTGAGCGTGGTCCTGCTGACCGCGCTCGGGGTGGACGAGGCGGCGATCCGGGCCGACTACCTGTGTAGCAACGAGTTGACCGAGAGCCTCCAGGAGGTGATCCTGCGGGCGATGGTGGCCCGCCGCCCGGGCGTCGACGTCGAGGCGGTGCGGCCGGTGTTGCAGGTCCGCCCGGAGTACCTGGACGCGGCGTACGACGAGGTGGCCCGGGCGTACGGCTCGTTCGACCGGTACCTGCGCGACGGGCTGGGCCTGGACGAGCAGGTGCTGGCGGGGCTGCGGGCGAACCTGCTGCGCTGAGCGGGCCCGGGGCGCCGGGGAACCGACCGGGGCCCGCCGGGGGAGCGGTGGTCGCCGGCCCCAGGGGTCAGCGCGTGCCGGTGGGGGTGAGCGCGTGGCGGTCGGCCCAGATGGCCGCCGAGACGCGGGCGATGAGCTTGCAGGCGTCGTCCGGGTCGTCGCCGGTCGCGCCGCCGTCGGCCAGGTCGGTGCTGGTGCAGACGACCACCGCGTACGGGGGCGCGTCGTCGGGGAAGACCACGCCAGCGCCGTGGCGCACGCCGCGTACCCAGCCGTTCTTGTGGGCGATCCGGGTGCCCGGTGGGAGACCGGCGGCGAGGTCCTCGCGGTGTTCCTGGGCGAAGAGCACGTCGAGCATCGCCCGGCAGGTCTCGGGCGCCGCGATGGCCGCGCCGGCGGGCGACAGCGCAGCCCCGGGGTGCGGCGCGGCTCCCGAGTGCGGTGCGGCTCCGGGGCGTGCGGCTCCGGGGTGCGGCGCGGCGGTGGCCGGGGTCGTTGCCGGTGCGGCGTCGCGGGCGATCGCGCCGAGCAGGGCGGCCAGGTCGGCGGCGGTGACGAGGTTGTCGATGCCGGCGTCGCGGGCCGCGAAGTCCTCGATGCCGCGGCCGGTGACGCTGTGCCGGGCGCCGGCCAGCGCCCAGACGCGGGCGACGGCGGGAAGCCCGACGTGGGCGAGCACCACGTTGGTGGCGAGGTTGCTGGACCGGACGATCATCCGTTCGGCGAGCCAGCGCAGGGACGCCTTGCCGCCGACCCGCTCCCAGACGGCGTCGTCGTTGTCGTAGTTCTGGGCGCAGTGGAATCTCGGTACGCCGTGCTGGGCGGAGGCGAAGTCGTTGCGGACCGGTACGGGCGCGTCGAGGTCGAGGGTGCCGGCCTCGGCGGCCCGGTAGAGCGCGGCCAGCACCGCCACCTTCATGGTGCTGGCCGCGTAGTGGGTGGCGTCGGGTAGCCGGCGGTAGGCCGGGGCCCGGTCGAGTCGGCCGGCGTAGACCGAGATCGTGCCGGGTACCGCGGCGAGTTCGGCGTCGAGCCCCTCCCAGGTCATCCGCAGACCTTAGCCGGCGTGCTTGCGCCGCGCCGCGGCGCGGGCCCGGGAGGCCTGGTCGAGGATGACCTTGCGCAGCCGGATGGCGTTCGGCGTCACCTCGACGCACTCGTCCTCGCGGCAGAACTCCAGCGCCTGCTCCAGGGAGAGCTTGCGCGGCGGGATGAGCTTCTCGGTCTCCTCGGAGGTGGAGGAGCGCATGTTGGTGAGCTTCTTCTCCTTGGTGATGTTGACGTCCATGTCGTCGGAGCGGGAGTTCTCGCCGACCAGCATGCCCTCGTAGACCTCGGCGCCGGGCTCGACGAAGAGGGTGCCGCGCTCCTGGAGGTTCATCATGGCGAACGGGGTCACCACGCCGGCGCGGTCGGCGACCAGGGAGCCGTTGTTGCGGGTACGCAGCTCGCCGAACCACGGCTCGTAGGACTCGAAGACGTGGTGCAGGATGCCGGTGCCGCGGGTGTCGGTGAGGAACTCGGTCCGGAAGCCGATCAGGCCGCGGGCCGGGACGAGCCACTCCATCCGGATCCAGCCGGTGCCGTGGTTGACCAGGTGCTCCATCCGGCCCTTGCGGGTGGCCAGCAACTGGGTGATCGCCCCGAGGTACTCCTCGGGTGCGTCGATGGTGAGCCGCTCGACGGGCTCGCACACCTTGCCGTCGATCTCCCGGGTCACCACCTGCGGCTTGCCGACGGTCAGCTCGTAGGACTCGCGGCGCATCTGCTCGACCAGGATCGCCAGGGCCAGCTCGCCGCGGCCCTGCACCTCCCAGGCGTCCGGCCGGTCGGTCGGCAGTACCCGCAGCGAGACGTTGCCGACCAGCTCCTTGTCGAGGCGGTCCTTGACCATCCGGGCGGTGACCTTGGCGCCCTTGACCCGGCCGACCAGCGGCGAGGTGTTGGTACCGATGGTCATGGAGATCGCCGGCTCGTCGACGGTGATCAGCGGCAGCGGGCGCGGGTCCTCGACGTCGGCGAGCGTCTCGCCGATCATGATGTTGGGGATGCCGGCGACGGCGATGATGTCGCCGGGGCCGGCCTGCTGGGCGGGCTTGCGCTCCAGCCCCTCGGTCATCAGCAGCTCGGAGATGCGGACCCGCTCCGTGGTGCCGTCGGTGCGGCACCAGGCGACGGTCTCGCCCTTGCGGATGGTGCCCTGCCGGACCCGGCACAGGGCCAGCCGGCCGAGGAACGGGGAGGCGTCCAGGTTGGTGACGTGCGCCTGCAGCGGGGCGTCCTCGTCGTAGGCGGGCGGCGGGATGGTCTCCAGCAGGGTACGGAACAGCGGCTCCAGGGAGGTGCTGTCCTCCGGTACGGTGCCGTTGGCCGGCTGGGTCAGCGAGGCGATGCCGTCGCGGGCGCAGGCGTAGATGATCGGGAAGTCGATCTGCGTCTCGTCGGCGTCGAGGTCGAGGAAGAGCTCGTAGGTGTCGTCCACGACCTCCTTGATCCGGGCGTCCGGACGGTCCACCTTGTTGATCACCAGGATGATCGGCATCCGGGCCGCCAGCGCCTTGCGGAGCACGAAGCGCGTCTGCGGCAGTGGGCCCTCGCTCGCGTCCACCAGCAGGACCACCCCGTCGACCATGGTCAGGCCGCGCTCCACCTCGCCGCCGAAGTCGGCGTGGCCGGGGGTGTCGATGATGTTGATGGTGACCGGGTCGGAACCGTCGGCGGGCACGTACCGCACGCCGGTGTTCTTGGCGAGGATGGTGATGCCCTTTTCCCGTTCCAGGTCCATCGAGTCCATCACCCGGTCGGCCATCTCGGCGCGGGCGCTGAACGCGCCAGCCTGTCGCAACATGGCGTCGACCAGGGTCGTCTTGCCGTGGTCGACGTGGGCGATGATGGCGACGTTGCGGAGGTCGGCGCGGGTCTGCATGACTCCATCCTCCCGAATGCGGGCCCCCGGGTGCCCGTCGGGGTGGGCAGGATCTCCTCATCGACCCGATCCGGCCGGGTGACATGCTGGCAATGGTGTCTCGGGGGTCCAGGTGCACGTGTTGCTGACGGTGCTGGAGCAGCTGCCGGTGCCGCTGGTCTACCTGGTCGCGGCGGTGCTGGTCGCGGCGGAGACCGGGCTGCTCGTCGGCCTGCTGCTGCCGGGCGAGGCGACCCTGCTGCTGGTCGGGTTCCTCGCCTACGCCGGCACGCTGCGGCTCGGACCGGCGGTGGCCGTCATGATCGTCGCCGGGCTGGTCGGCGACGCGCTGGCGTTCCGCGGCGGCCGCAAGTACGGGCCCCGGCTGAGGGCCGGCGGCTGGGGCGCGCGGATCGGGGAGCAGCGGTGGCGCCGGGCCGACGCCATGCTCGGCCGGCTCGGCGGTCGCGGGGTGTGCGGGGCGAGGTTCGTGGCGTTCGCCCGTACGCTGGTGCCCCGGCTGGCCGGGGCGGCCGGCATGCCGTACCGGCGGTTCGCGCCGTGGAACCTGGTCGGCGTCATCGGCTGGGTCGGCGGCTCGGTCTGCGCCGGCTACCTGGCCGGGGAGTCCTACGAGACCGTCTCCGACCACCTGGGCGACGCCACCGGTGCGGTGCTGGTGTTGCTGCTGGCGGTCGTGGTGCTGGTGTTGGTCGGGCGCTGGCTGGGCCGCAACCCGGACCCGGTACGGGCCCTGCTGGCCCGCGCGGCCGCGCTGCCGCCCCTGGGCTGGCTGGGCCGCCGCTACGGCGCCCTGTTCCTGGCGGTGTCCCGGCGCATCGGTTCCAGCTGGACGTTACTGCTCAACCTCGTCGCCGGGGTGGCGCTGCTGTTCGTGCTCGGCCTCGGGCTGGCCTGGCTGCTCGGCGCGGTGGTACGCGGCAGCGGCCTGGCGGTGGTGGACGCGGTGGTCGCCGGCTGGCTCGCCGAACGGCGTACCGACGGGATGGTCGCGCTGGCCACGACCGCGACCAGCGTGCTGCGCGGGCCGTTCCTGATCCTGGCGGTGGCGGTGGTCGCGGCGGTGCTCGGCTGGCGCGGCGGGGCGTGGCGGGCCGACCTGGTGTCCGTCGTGGGCAGCGTCGGCGCCTTCGTACCGCTGGTGCTGCTGGTCGCGGTCGCCGAACTGACCCGCTCCGACGCGGCGGTACCGGCCCGCGCCGCCGCGCCGGCGATGCTCTTCCCGAGCCAGATCGCGGTGGTCACCGCCAGCCTCTGCACCCTCTCCTGGCTGCTGTCCCGGCGGGCGCCGTGGCCGCTGGCCGTGGCCAGCTGGACGGTGGCCGGCGTCGGGGTGCTCCTCGTCGGCGCCGCGCGGCTCTACCTGGGCTGGAGTTCGGCGAGCGAGGCGGTCAGCTCGGTGCTGCTCGGCGCGCTCTGGATCGCCGTGTTCATGGTCGCCTGGTCCACCCGGCGCCGGGCCGGTGCCGCCCCGGCCGGTGATCCGGCCGCCGACGCGGCGCCGCGTACCCTCGCAGCATGACGCGCAGCGGGCGCCGGGGCAGGTTGCTGCTGCTGGACCTGCTGCTCTGCGGCGGGGTCCTGCTGCTCACGCTCCCGTGGTGGTCGCCCGGGGTGTGGTGGTCATCCGCTCGACTCTCCTGACGGGTGGGGTGCCAGCGCGTCGAAGCTATGGCCGGGCGGGGCCCGTCCACGTCGGCGCGAAGCACTCGTCGGGCCGTAGTCCTCAGGTCGTACGGCGGGCCCGGGCGTGGACCCGCGGCGTACGACGACCCCCCGACGGCTCGCTACTCACCGTAGTTTCTGTCGGGTATTGGCCAGGTTGGCACGCCTCTGACCTGGACTTACGTCTTCTGCCGTGGCTACCGTTCTGTTATGGCCCGGCACGGCGCGGCAGGTTGGGAGCGCCCGGCTACGGCTGCCGGTGCCTGGAGTTTCGGGCGTCGATGCCCGCTCCGGACCGGAATTCCGGAGGGCTGACCATGCGATCTTTCCGGCCCTTACCCGCTCGCGTCGCGGACGCCAGGTTGTCCCGGCTGCTCCGTGCGCGGCGTACCCCGGCGCCGCAGCGCCGTCTCCGGCGGCGTGCCACGCCCGCCGCCGGACCACCACCTCCGGCGCGGCCCGCACCGCCGCCGGACGAGGAGGAGAACCCATGCCCGTCTTGACCGACCCGCGGTGGCGCCCCCCGCCGCGCCCCGCCACCCACGCCGAGTCCCCGCGCCCCGCCACCCGCCCCGGTCCCCGGTCATGACGACCGCCCCGGACAACCTGCTGGCCGTGCGCGACCTGCTGCTGGAGTACCTCGACATCGCGCCGGGCTCGCCGTCGAGCGACCTGACGCCCGCGGAGGTGGGCATCGTCGGCGACCCCGAGCACCGGGGCGGCTACCACTGTGGATCCGACCGGGTGACCTGGGACGACTACTCCGTCGACGAGTCGCCCCGGGACCGTTCGGGGTTGACGTTGTACGCCTCGGCGCTGGACACCGGCTGGTTCGAGGTACGCAGCCGTGGGGCGCTGCACAACCTGCGTACCTTCTCCGCCTGGTGCGTCGCGCAGTGCGCGGCGAACACGGCGGACAGTCGCGACCTGCGGGAGATCATCTACTCGGCGGACGGCCGGACCGTGCGGCGGTGGGACCGGCTGGGCCGGCGCTCGACCGGCGACTCGTCGCATCTGTGGCACACCCACTTCAGCTTCTTCCGGGACGCCACCAAGGCCGGCCGCGACCAGCGACCGCTCTTCCGGCGCTACCTGACCGAGATCGGCCTGCTGGCCAGTGAGGACGAGGACATGACCCCCGAGCAGGACCGGCGGTTGACCGCCATCGACACCCGGTTGTTCGCGCTCTTCCGCGGCGACACGAGCGTGACGCTGAAGGACGTCGCTACCGGCAACAACGTGGTCGAGCAGATCACCCCGAACATCCGGCTGACCGCGATCGAGCAGGCGCTCAAGGCGATCCCGGGCCTGACGGCCCAGGTCGCCGCGCTCTCCGGCAAGGACTTCACCGACGAGAACGCCATCGTCGCCGGGGTGCTGGCCGTGCTGACCCCGGCGGCCATCGCCGCGGCGATACCGCCCACCCTGGCGCGGCAGGTCGCCGACGAACTCGCCGCCCGGCTGGCCGAGTGAGCCGCGGCGGAAAGGAGATGCACCATGTCGTACGCGCCCGTGGAGACCAAGGTCAAGGTTGCCAGCGCCGCCGGCGCCGGCTCGGCCGGGATCCTGACCCCGTTCGTGGTCTGGGGCCTGGACCAGCTCTTCTATCACGGTGACGGTCAGCCGGACGTGCCGCTTCCGCTGGTCGGCCTCGTCGGCCTGATCGTCACCGGCGGCTGCACATTCGTCGGCGGCTGGTACGCCCGGCACACGCCCCGGCCGGCCGAGCCGCCCGACCAGGAGCCGCTGCGGCCGGGCCAGACGGGCCAGGCCCCCACCCCCGCCTGACCCCGCGTCCGCGTCCGCGCCCGCACCCGGGGCGCGGACGCCGGCGCGGACGCGGGTGGGTCAGCGGGCGACGAGGGTCATCTCGAAGGCGTACCGCTCGGCGATGTAGCAGTGCGAGCCGTACTCCACCGCGCGCCCGGCCGAGTCGTACGCGGTGCGGCGCATGGTGAGCACCGTGGTGCCGCGCGGCACCGCGAGCAGCTTCGCCTCCCGCCCGGTGGCCGGCCGGGCGGAAACCTCCTGGTTGGCCAGCTGCAACGTCACGCCCTGGCGGCGTAGCAGCTGGTAGAGCCCGTACCGGGCGAGCCCGTCGGCGTCCACGGTGACCAGCGCGGGGGGCAGGTGGTTGCGCATCAGCGCCAGCGGCTCCCCGTCGGCCCGGCGCAACCGCTCCACGGTGATCACCTCGTCCCCCTCCGGCAGCCCGAGCATCGTCGCGACCTGGGCGTCCGCGGGTTCGCGCCGCAGCGCGAGCACCTCGGTGGTGGGGCGGCGGCCGGCGCTGGAGAGGTCGTCGTAGAGGCTGGTCAGGGCGAGCGGGCGGCGTACCGGCCGGGCCACCACCACCGTGCCGAGCCCGCGCCGGCGCACCACCAGGCCCTGGCGGACCAGGGTCTCGATCGCCTTGCGCAGGGTGGGGCGGCTGACCGCCAGCTGCTCGGCCAGCTCGATCTCGTTGTCCAGCCGCGCCCCGGCGGGCAGCGTGCCGGCCGAGATCGCCTGCTCCAACTGCTGGGCGATCTGGAAGTAGAGCGGCATGGGACTGTCCCGGTCGATCACCAGCCCGTCGAGCGGGACCTTCTCGGCGCGCTCACTCGCGAGTACCACGGCGTCATCGTACGGCATGAGCTGATGTAACTATGTCTTGACAAAGTTTCACGCCCGGCGGAGGGTAGCGGTAACCCGGCCGCGACCGACCGGACGCGCGGCCGAACCCTTACGGGAGGCAGAACAGGTGCGTATCGGACTCGCCGGCGTGGGTCGTATCGGCGCCCTCCACGCCGAGACCCTGAGCCGACTCGACCAGGTGGAGTCGCTGGTACTCGCCGACGCGTACCCCGGACGGGCCGCCGCGCTGGCCGCCCAACTGGGCGCCGAGGCGGTCGAGACCCCGGCGGCGCTCTTCGACGCGGGCCTGGACGGGCTGGTCGTCGCCGCCGCCACCGAGGTACACCCGGCCCTGATCCTGGCCGCCGTCGACGCGGGCCTGCCGGTCTTCTGCGAGAAGCCGGTGGCTATCGACATCGCCGGCACGCTCGCCGTGCTCGACCGGGTGGAGCGCGCGCGGGCCGACGTGCACATCGGCTTCCAGCGCCGGTTCGACCCGGGCTTCGCGCTGGCCCGCGAGGCGGTCCAGAGTGGACGGCTCGGCTGGGTGCACACGCTGCGCGCCGGCACGCTCGATCCCGCCCCACCGCCGGCCGAGTACATTCCCACCTCCGGCGGCCTGTTCCGCGACTGCAGCGTGCACGACTTCGACGCGATCCGCTGGGTGACCGGGCGGGAAGTGGTCGAGGTCTACGCCGTCGGGGCCAACCGCGGCGAGGAGTTCTTCCGCGCCGCCGGTGACGTGGACACCGGCGCCGCGCTGCTCACCCTCGACGACGACACCATCGGCCTGGTCTCCGGCACCCGCTACAACGCCGCCGGGTACGACGTGCGGCTGGAGATCCTCGGCGCCAAGGACAGCATCGCCGTCGGGCTCGACGACCGGCTGCCGCTGCGTTCGGCCGAACCGGGCGTCAGCTGGCCCGGCGGTACGCCGTACCCGCGGTTCATGGAGCGGTTCCACGGCGCGTACGTGGCCGAGCTGGCCGCCTTCACGGACCTGGTCGCCGGCCGGATCGCCTCGCCCTGCACGGTCCGCGACGCGCTGGAGGCGAGCTACGTCGCCGAGGCGTGCGAGCTGTCGCGGCGCGAGCACCGCCCGGTCGCGCTCGCCGAGGTGCGGGTCGCATGAGCGGATCGCGTGTGGCCGGTGCGCCGATCTCGTGGGGCGTCTGCGAGGTGCCCGGCTGGGGTTACCAACTGCCCGCGTCCCGGGTGCTGGCCGAGATGGCGGAGCTGGGCCTGGCGGCGACCGAGTTCGGCCCGGACGGCTTCCTGCCCGAGGACCCCGCCGAGCTGGCCGAGCTGCTCGCCTCGGCCGGGCTGCGGCCGGTCGGCGGCTTCGTCCCGGCCGTACTGCACGATCCGGGCCACGACCCGCTGCCGGCGCTGCGGGAGACCGCCCGCCGCTTCGCCGCCGCCGGGGCGGACACGCTGGTGCTGGCCGCCGAGAGCGGCGTGGCCGGCTACGACCGGCGGCCCGTGCTCGACGGGCCGGGCTGGCGGGCGCTGCTCGGCAACCTCGCGGCCGCCGCGGAGATCGCCGCCGGGCACGGCCTCACCGCGGCGCTGCACCCGCACGTCGGCACGATGGTCGAGCGGACCGGCGAGGTGGAGCGGGTGCTCGCCGACAGCGAGATCCCGTTCTGCCTGGACACCGGTCACCTGCTCATCGGCGGCGTCGACCCGGCGGACCTCGCCGCCCGCGCCCCGGGGCGGATCGCCCACGTGCACCTCAAGGACGTGGACGCGGGCCTGGCCGAGCGGGTACGCGTCGGCCGGCTGGGCTACAGCACGGCCGTACGCCAAGGGCTGTACCGCCCGCTGGGTAGCGGCGACGTGCCGATCGCGGCGATCGTGCGCGGCCTGGAGCGGGCCGGCTACCGCGGTTGGTACGTGCTGGAGCAGGACACCGTGCTGGACGCCGCCCCGCGCGACGAGGGACCGGTCGCGGACGTGCGGGCCAGCCTCGACCACCTGCGGAGGCTGCTGTGACCGGGGCGGGCGGCCGGTCCGGCCCGGGCACCACCGGCCGGGATCCGGTGCCGGCCTCGGCGCCGGCCGAGGGCGACCCGCCGGTACGGCTCGACGTGCTCACCATGGGGCGGGTCGGGGTCGACCTGTACCCGCTGCAGACCGGGGTGAGCCTGGACCGGGTGACCAGCTTCGGGAGGTTCCTCGGCGGCAGCGCCACCAACGTGGCGGTCGCCGCGGCCCGGCACGGCCGGCGCAGCGCGGTGATCACCCGTACCGGCGCGGACCCGTTCGGCCGGTTCGTCCACGCCGCACTGAGGGAACTCGGCGTGGACGACCGGTACGTGGCCGCCGTGCCGGAGCTGCCCACCCCGATCACCTTCTGCGAGATCTTCCCGCCGGACGACTTCCCGCTCTGGTTCTACCGCTGGCCGAAGGCGCCGGACCTGCAGATCCACCCCGAGGAGCTGGACGGCGCGGCCATCGCCGGCGCCGGCGTCTTCTGGGCCACCGTCACCGGGCTCTCCGCCGAGCCCAGCCGGGCCGCGCACCACCGGGCGTGGCGGCTGCGGGACCGCCGGCCACTGACCGTGCTGGACCTGGACTACCGGCCGATGTTCTGGCCGTCGCGCCAGGAGGCGCGCGCGGCGGTACGGGCGGCCCTGCCCGGCGTCACCGTCGCCGTCGGCAACCTCGACGAGTGCGAGACGGCGGTGGGCGAGCGGGACCCGATCGCCGCGGCCGACGCCCTGCTCGCCGCGGGCGTGGAGCTGGCCGTGGTGAAACAGGGCCCGAAGGGGGTGCTGGGGCGGACCCGTACGGAGACCGTCGAGGTGCCGCCCACGCCGGTACGGGTGGTCAACGGCCTGGGCGCGGGCGACGGCTTCGGCGGCGCGCTCTGCCACGGCCTGCTCGCCGGCTGGCCGCTGGAACGGGTGCTGCGCTTCGCCAACGCCGCCGGTGCGATCGTGGCGTCCCGGCTGGAGTGCTCCACCGCGATGCCGACCACGGCCGAGGTCGAGGCGCTGCTGCGGGAGGTGGGGCATGCGGACTGAACGGTACGAGCGGCTGCGCGAGCTGCGCGCGCACCAGCCCGAGGCGATCGCCGCCGCGGCGGCCCGGCGCCGGCGTCGCCCGCTGCTCGGCGGCTCCGGCCGGCTGATGCTGGTCGCGGCCGACCACCCGGCGCGCGGCGCGCTCGGGGTACGCGGCCGTCCCGGCGCCATGGCCGACCGCTACGACCTGCTCGACCGGCTGCGTACCGCGCTGGCCCGCCCCGGCGTGGACGGGGTGCTCGCCACCCCGGACATCCTGGAGGACCTGCTCCTGCTGGACTGTCTCGACGACAAGGTGGTGATCGGCTCGATGAACCGCGGCGGGCTGCACGGCGCGGTCTTCGAGCTGGACGACCGGTTCACCGCCTACGACGCGGCCACCATCGCCGGGATGGGGCTGGACGGGGGCAAGATGCTCTGCCGGATCGACCTGGCCGACCCGGACACGGCCGCCACGCTGCAGTCCTGCGGGCGGGCGATCGGCGAGCTGGCCCGGCACCGGCTGATGGCGATGATCGAACCGTTCCTGAGCGGCCGGGTCGACGGGCGGCTGCGCAACGATCTCACGGTCGAGGGCGTGGTCCGCTCGGTCGCGATCGCCCAGGGGCTCGCGCCGACCTCGGCGTACACCTGGCTGAAGCTGCCGGTGGTCGACGGGATGGAGCAGGTGATGGCGGCGACGACGCTGCCGACGCTGCTGCTCGGTGGCGACCCGTCGGCCGCGCCGGAGGAGACGTACGCGGCCTGGGGCAAGGCGCTGGCCCTGCCGGGCGTACGGGGGCTGGTGGTCGGCCGGGCCCTGCTCTATCCGCCGGACGACGACGTGGCCGCCGCGGTGGACACCGCCGTGAGCCTGGTGCACGACGCGACGACGCCGCACGAGCGGCCCGGACACTGAGGGGAGAGGCATGCAGGAGCGCTGGTACCGGCCGGCCGGCAGCACCGCCGACGGACCGTGGTCGACGGTGCTGGACCCGGCGGGGGCCGGCTGGTCCTACTCCGGGCTGCGCGTGCTCGACCTGGCCCCCGGCGCGACCCAGGTCTTCGAGACCGGCCCCGACGAGGTGATCGTGCTGCCGCTGGCCGGCTCGGCGGTGCTGCGCTGCGAGGGGCGGACGCTGGAGCTGGCCGGCCGGGCGGACGTCTTCGCGGCCGTCAGCGACTTCGGCTACCTGCCGCCGGGCGTGCGCGCCGAGCTGCACAGCCCGGCCGGCGGCCGGTACGCGCTGCCGGCGGCGCGGGCCCGGCGACGCTTCGACGTGCGGTACGGGCCGGCCGAGGCGGTCGCGGTCGAGCTGCGCGGGGCCGGCTCGTGCAGCCGGCAGGTGAACAACTTCGCCACCCCGGAGACGTTCGCCACCGACCGGCTGATCGCCTGCGAGGTGCTCACCCCGGGCGGCAACTGGTCGTCGTACCCGCCGCACAAGCACGACGAGGAGCGCCCCGGCGAGGCCGTCCTGGAGGAGATCTACTACTTCGAGGTGAGCGCCGGGCCGACCGGTACGCCCGGCCTCGGCTACCAGCGCGTCTACGGCGGCGACCCGGACCGGCCGATCGACGTGCTGGCCGAGGTGCGCTCGGGCGACACGGTGCTGGTCCCGTACGGCTGGCACGGGCCGTCCATCGCCGCCCCCGGGCACGACCTCTACTACCTGAACGTGATGGCCGGCCCCGCCGCCGAGCGGGCCTGGCTGATCAGCGACGACCCGGACCACGCCTGGGTCCGGGACACCTGGGCCGACCAGCCGATCGACCCGCGACTCCCGCTGACCCCGCTCCCGACCCGGAGGCTTCCATGAGCAACACCGTCCGGCTCACCGTCGCCCAGGCGTTGGTACGGTTCCTGGCCGCCCAGCACACCGAACGCGACGGCGTGCGGCACCGGCTCTTCGACGGCTGCTTCGGCATCTTCGGCCACGGCAACGTCGCCGGCCTCGGGCAGGCGCTGCTCCAGGCCGAGCTGGAGTCCCCGGGCCGGCTGCGGTACCTGCAGGCCCGCAACGAGCAGTCGATGGTGCACGCCGCCGTCGGCTACGCCCGGATGCGCAACCGGCTCACCACCCTCGCGTGTACGTCGTCCATCGGCCCGGGCGCGACCAACATGGTCACCGGTGCGGCGCTGGCGACCATCAACCGGCTGCCGGTGCTGCTGCTGCCCGGCGACATCTTCGCCACCCGGGTCGCCAGCCCGGTGTTGCAGGAGCTGGAGGACCCGCGCGGCCACGACATCTCGGTCAACGACTGCTTCCGGCCGGTGTCGCGCTTCTTCGACCGGGTCAACCGGCCCGAGCAGCTGCCCAGCGCCCTGCTCGGCGCGGTGCGGGTGCTCACCGACCCGGCCGAGACGGGCGCGGTCACCCTGGCGCTGCCGCAGGACGTGCAGGCCGAGGCGTACGACTGGCCGGTGGAGCTGTTCGCCGCGCGGACCTGGCACGTGCCGCGGCCGGTGCCCGAGCCCGCGGCGCTGGCCCGGGCCGTCGAGGTGCTGCGCGCCGCCCGCCGGCCGCTGCTGGTCGCCGGCGGCGGGGTGGTCTACTCGGAGGCCACCGCGGCGCTGCGCGCCTTCGCCGAGGCGACCGGCGTGCCGGTGGCGGTGACCCAGGCCGGCAAGGGCGCGCTGCCGTACGACCACCCGCTCTGCGTCGGCGCGGTCGGCGCCACGGGCACCACGGCCGCGAACGAGCTGGCCCGCGAGGCGGACGTGGTGCTCGGCGTCGGCACCCGGTACAGCGACTTCACCACCGCCTCCCGCAGCGTCTTCGCCGACCCGGGGGTGCGGTTCGTCAACGTCAACGTGGCCGCCTTCGACGCCGCGAAGCAGTCGGCGGTGGCGCTGGTCGCCGACGCGCGGGCCGCGCTGGAGGCGCTGACCGGGGCGCTGGCCGGCTGGTCGACCGCGCCGGAGTACCGCCAGCGGGCGCGGCGGCTCGCCGACGAGTGGGACGAGGTGGTGGAGCGGGCGTACACGCTCGGGCACGAGCCGCTGCCCGCGCAGAGCGAGGTGCTCGGCGCGGTGCAGGCGGTGGCGGCCGACCGGGACGTGGTGGTCTGCGCGGCCGGGTCGATGCCCGGCGACCTGCACCGGCTCTGGCGGGTCCGCGACCCGCGCGGCTACCACGTCGAGTACGGCTACTCCTGTATGGGCTACGAGATCGCCGGCGGGCTCGGGGTGAAGCTGGCCGAGCCGGACCGGGAGGTCTTCGTCCTGGTCGGCGACGGGTCGTACCTGATGATGGCGCAGGAACTGGTCACCGCCGTACAGGAGGGAATCAAGCTGATCGTGGTGCTGGTGCAGAACCACGGCTTCGCCTCGATCGGCGCGCTGTCGGAGTCGCTGGGCGGGCAGCGGTTCGGCACCGCCTACCGCTACCGCGACCCGGGCAGCGGCCGGCTCGACGGCGACGTGCTGCCGGTGGACCTGGCCGCCAACGCGGAGAGCCTCGGCGCCGAGGTGGTCCGGGTGCGGGGCGTGGCCGAGCTGCGCACCGCCCTGATCAAGGCGCGGGAGGCGGCCCGGACCACGGTGGTGCACGTGGAGACGGACCCGCTGGTACCGGGACCGGACGCGGGCGCCTGGTGGGACGTACCGGTGGCGGAGGTGGCCACCGTCGACAGCACGGTGGCGGCGCGCCGGGAGTACGAGCGGCACAAGCGGACGCAGCGGGCGTACCTGCGTCCTTCGGCGGAGGGGGAGACGGCGTGACGCGCACGGTCGAGCACTGGATCGAGGGGCGGTACACCGCCGGCACGGGCGGGCGCCGGGCGCCGGTCTGGAACCCGGCCACCGGCGCCGTGCAGGCGGAGGTCGCGCTGGCCGGGCCGCAGGACGTGGCGCTCGCCGTCGCCGCGGCCGCGAAGGCGTACGACTCGTGGCGCGAGGTGTCCCTGTCGCGGCGTACCGCGGTCATGTTCGCCTACCGGGACCTGCTGCACCGGCGGATGGACGCGCTCGCCGAGGTGATCAGCGACGAGCACGGCAAGGTGCTCGCCGACGCCCGGGGCGAGGTGCAGCGGGGCCTGGAGGTGGTGGAGTTCGCCTGCGGCATCCCGCACCTGCTCAAGGGCGGCTACTCCGACCAGGTCTCCGGCGGAATCGACTCGTTCTCGTTCCGCCAGCCGCTCGGGGTGGTCGCCGGGATCACCCCGTTCAACTTCCCGGCGATGGTGCCGCTCTGGATGCACCCGATCGCCATCGCCTGCGGCAACGCGTTCCTGCTGAAGCCGAGCGAGCGGGATCCGTCGGCGGCGAACCTGCTGGCCGAGCTGTACGCCGAGGCGGGCCTGCCGGGCGGGGTCTTCAACGTGGTGCACGGCGACCGGGTCGCGGTGGACGCCATCCTCGACCATCCGGACGTGGCGGCGGTGTCGTTCGTCGGCTCGACGCCGGTGGCCCGGTACGTGCACGAGCGGGCGTCGGCGGCCGGCAAGCGGGTGCAGGCGCTGGGCGGGGCGAAGAACCACGCGGTGGTGCTCCCCGACGCGGACCTGGACCACGCGGCGGACCAGCTCGTGGCGGCCGGGTACGGCTCGGCCGGGCAGCGCTGCATGGCGATCTCCGCGGTGGTGGCGGTCGGCGGGGCCGGCGACGAGCTGGTGGAGCGGCTGCGGGTACGCGCCGAGCGGATCCGCCTCGGCCCGGGCCGCGCGCCGGAGGCGGAGATGGGGCCGGTGGTGACCCGCGAGGCCCGGGACCGGATCGTCGGGTACGTCGAGCGGGGCGTGGCGGCCGGCGCGACCGCCGTGGTCGACGGCCGGCACGCGGTGGTGGCCGGCCACGACGAGGGCTTCTTCGTCGGTCCGTGCCTGCTGGACCGGGTCACCCCCGAGATGGCGGTCTACACCGACGAGATCTTCGGTCCGGTGCTGGTGGTGCTCCGCGCCGAAACGCTGGACGAGGCGATCGAACTGGTCAACGCGAACCCGTACGGCAACGGCACGGCGATCTTCACCTCGGACGGGGCGGCGGCGCGGCGCTTCCAGCGCGCCGTGACGGTGGGCATGATCGGGGTGAACGTACCGATTCCGGTGCCGATGGCCTACTACTCGTTCGGCGGCTGGAAGGCGTCGCTGTTCGGTGACACACATGTGCACGGGCCGGAGGGCGTGGCCTTCTACACCCGGGCGAAGGTGGTCACGAGCCGCTGGCCACACCCGGCGCGCCCCGCTGACCACCAGATACATCTAAACTTCCCCACCGCCGTGTAACCGCGGCGTTGCCCCGCCGTCGCCCGCGCGTCGGCACAACTTCTCGGGAGGCACCCATGCTTGCCCACCCGCGCCGGTTGGCGGCGGTCCTCGCCCTGGGACTCGCCCTGACCGGTTGCAGCAACGAACTGGACGCCGGGGTCGCCGGCCAGCAGCCGAAACCGGCCGAGCAGGCCCAGCAGGGCCCGAAACCCGGCGAACTCGCCTTCGCCGTGGTGACCCACGGGCAGGCCGGGGACGCCTTCTGGGACGTCGTGAAGAACGGCGCCGAGCAGGCGGGCAAGGACTACCACGTCAAGGTCAGCTACCAGAGCAGCGGCGACCCGCAAACCCAGTCGCAGCTCATCGACGCCGCGGTGAACCAGAAGGTCAACGGGCTGGTGGTGTCGATGGCCAACCCGGACGCGCTGCAGGCGTCGGTCCGCAACGCGGTCAGCCGGGGCATCCCCGTGATCACGATCAACTCGGGGCAGGAGCGGTCGGCGGCGTTCGGCGCGCTCACCCACGTCGGGCAGGACGAGCGGGTGGCCGGGCGCGGGGCGGGCGCCAAGCTCAAGGAGGCGGGGGTCGGCAAGCTGCTCTGCGTCGTCCACGAGGCCGGCAACATCGGTCTGGAGCAGCGCTGCCAGGGCGCGGCCGAGGGACTCGGCGGCAGCACCGAGAACCTCCAGGTCGACCAGAACAACATCCAGGCGGCCCAGTCGACCATCCAGGCGAAGCTGCAGGCCGACCCGTCGATCAACGGCGTGCTGGCGTTGCAGCCGGCGGTCGGCGTGGTGGCGGCGCGGGCCGCCGCCGCGGCCGGGTCGTCGGCGAAGGTGGCGACCTTCGACCTGAACGCCGACGTGATCGACCAGATCGAGCAGGGTAGGTTGCTCTTCGCCGTCGACCAGCAGCAGTACCTGCAGGGTTACCTGCCGGTGCAGTTCCTCTACCTGTACGCCACCAACGCCAACTCGGTCGGCGGGGGCCAGCCGGTGCTGACCGGTCCGGGCTTCGTCACCAAGGAGAACGCGGCGCGGGTACGCGAACTGACCGCCCGCGGGACGCGGTAGGAGGAGGGCTCACATGACGACGACCACCGCACCACCCACCGCACCCCGGGCCGACGAGCGGGTGGCCGGCGGCGGCCTGCTCCGCCGCTTCCTGATCCGCCCCGAGATCGGCGCCCTGATCGGCGCGATCGTGGTCTTCATCTTCTTCGCCAGCCAGTCGGCCGTGTTCCGGTCGGTGCCGGGCTTCGCGAACTGGCTGGACCCGGCCTCGACGCTGGGGATCATGGCGATCGCCGTGGCGCTGCTCATGATCGGCGGCGAGTTCGACCTGTCGGCCGGCGTGCTGACCGGCACCACCGGCCTGATCACCGCGATCCTCGCCACCCAGTACGGCTGGAACGTCTGGCTGGCCCTGGCCGTGTCGCTGGCCGCGGCGCTGCTGGTCGGCTTCCTCAACGGCTACCTGGTGGTCCGCACCGGGCTGCCCAGCTTCATCATCACCCTCGGCACCTTCCTCGGGCTGCAGGGCCTCAACCTCGGCGTGACCAAGGCGATCACCGGTACGGTCCAGGTCGGCGGCCTGCAGAACGCGGACGGCTTCAGCGGGGCCCACTGGGTCTTCGCCTCGTCGGTGGTGGTCGGCGACACGCACTTCAAGGTCTCCATCGTCTGGTGGATCGTGCTCGCCGCCCTCGCCACGTACGTGCTGCTGCGGACCCGGTTCGGCAACTGGGTCTTCGCGGCCGGCGGCGACCCGGTGGCCGCCCGCAACGTCGGGGTGCCGGCCGCCCGGACCAAGATCCTGCTCTTCATGACGGTCTCGGCGGCGGCCTGGCTGGTCGGCTCGATGTCGGTGCTGCGGCTGACCAGCGTGCAGGCCAATGCCGGGTTCGGCCAGGAGTTGATCTACATCGTGGCGGCCGTGATCGGCGGTTGCCTGCTCACCGGCGGGTACGGTTCGGCGGTGGGGGCCGCGCTCGGCGCGCTCATCTTCGGGATGACCGCGCAGGGCATCGTCTATCTCGGCTGGGACGCCGACTGGTTCAAGCTCTTCCTCGGCGCCATGCTGCTGCTGGCCGTCTTCGCCAACCGGGCCGTACGCAGCTACGCCGAGCAGAGCCGGAGGTGAGGACGGCCATGACCGACAACTCCGCCCCGCTGCTGGAACTGCGCGGCATCTCGAAGTTCTTCGGCGGCGTCATCTCGCTCAAGGACATCTCCACCAGCGTGCGCCCGGGCGAGGTGACCTGCGTGCTCGGCGACAACGGCGCCGGCAAGTCCACGCTGATCAAGACCCTGGCCGGGGTGCACCAGCCGGACGAGGGCCAACTGCTGATCGACGGCGAGCCGGTCCGGTTGCAGGGCCCGCGCGACGCGCTCGACCGGGGCATCGCCACCGTGTACCAGGACCTCGCGATGATCCCGCTGCTCTCGGTCTGGCGGAACTTCCACCTCGGCTGCGAGCCGACCAGGGGTTGGGGCCCGTTCCGCCGCTTCGACGTGGCGGGGGCCCGGGAGACGACCCGGCGGGAACTGGCCGCCATGGGCATCGACATCCGCGACCCGGACCAGCCGGTCGGTACGCTCTCCGGCGGCGAGCGGCAGTCGGTGGCGATCGCCCGCGCGGTCTACCTCGGCGCGCGGGTACTGATCCTCGACGAGCCCACCTCGGCGCTGGGCGTACGCCAGGCCGGTCAGGTGCTGCGGTACATCGTGCAGGCCCGGGACCGGGGCGTCGGGGTCGTCTTCATCACCCACAACCCGCACCACGCGTACCCGGTGGGGGACCGGTTCCTGCTGCTCAAGCGCGGTCGCAGCCTCGGCGACTTCGGCCGCGACGAGATCGAGCTGGCCGAGTTGGTGCGGCTGATGGCCGGCGGCGCGGAGCTGGAGGAGCTCGGCCACGAGCTGGAACGCGACGGCGGCGACCGGTCCGTGCTGCGCGCCGCCGCCGAGCTGGAGGCGCAGATCCGGTCGCTGGGCGGGACCTCGCCGGAACCGGAACCGGAGCCGGGGACGGGGGCAGGGGCGGAGACGGCAGCGACGTCCCCGGCCACCGGCGCCGCGCCCGGTACGACGCCCGTGGCGCCGCGGCAGCGTACGGAGAACTGAGCCGGCCCGGTCTCCGCTGACCGGTGCGGCAGGCGGGTGCGGGCAGATCGGGTGCCCGCACCCGGACCGGCGCGCGCCGGTCCGGGTGCGGGCACGGTCGAGGAATGGAGTGGTCGGATCCGATGACGGTGCGAGCCGAGGTCCCCGCGCCGCCGCTGCGGGGCCCGTTCGTCGGTGTCAGCGCGATCGTGGTACGCGACGGCGCGGTCCTGCTCGGTCTCCGCCGGGGCGCGCACGGGGCCGGTACCTGGTCATTCCCCGGCGGGAAGGTCGACACCGGCGAGGATCCGGCGGTCACGGCGGCCCGGGAACTGCGGGAGGAGACGGGTCTGGCGGCGGTACGGGTGACGCCGGTCGGCTGGACCAGCGACCTCTTCCCCGAGGCCGGCCTGCACTACGTCACGCTGCATTTTCTGGTCGAGGCGGTGGGCGAGCCGGTCGTGCGCGAACCCGAGAAGGCGCGCGAGTGGTCCTGGCATGGCTTCGACGCGCTGCCCGCCCCGTTGTTCACCCCGGTCGCCGCGCTCCTCGACAGCGGGTGGCGGCCGGACGGGGTACCGCGGGAGCCGCTGCCTGGCTGACACCTCCGTTCTCGGCCGCCTCTGTTTTCGGCCGCCTCCGTGCTCGGCTCGGCCGGGTACGCGGAGGTGGCCGAACCTTTAACAACAACTATTGCACAAGAGCTGTTGCGCAACAGCTCTTGTGGATGACACGGTGTCCGCATGGAGAACGAGAACGTACGCGCGGTCACCGACTCGCGGGTACTCGCCGCGGTGTCCCACCCGCTGCGCCGCCGGATGATGGACGCGCTCAAGGTGTACGGGCCGTCGACCGCCAGCCAGCTCGCCGAGCGGACCGGACAGGCCGTCGGCAACATCAGTCACCACCTCAAGGTGCTGGCCGCCTCCGAACTCGTCACCGAGGCCCCCGAACTGGCCCGCGACCGGCGCGAACGCTGGTGGCGGCTGGTCTCGCCCGGACTGCGCTGGGCCACCCGGGACTTCAAGGACGACCCGGCCGCGCTCGCGGTGGCGAACGCCGCCGCCTCGCTCAACCTCGACCGGCACATGAGCATCGCCCGCGCCTGGCACGCGGCCAGTGACGCCGAGCACGACGCCTGGGGCGGGTCCGCCTTCTCCATGGACCGCTGGCTCCGCCTCACCCCGGACGAGTTGGCCCAGCTCGAACGGGAACTCAACGAACTGCTCGCCCGGTGGGGCAGCCGGGACCTGCCCGAGGACGGGCGGACCCGGGAGCCGGTCTTCCTGTTCGCCTACGGCGTACCGGCGCAGCCGTGACCGGCCTCGGCGTCGCCGCCCCGGCGGCCACCGAGGCCCGGCGCCGCCGCGGCGGCCTCTGGTGGCACCGCGACTTCCGGCTGCTCTGGATCGGCCAGACCACCAGCAAGTTCGGCAGCAGCGTCACCAACATCGCGCTGCCGCTGATCGCCGTCGCCACCCTGCACGCGAGCACGTTCCAGGTGGCGCTGTTGACCGCCGCGTCCTGGCTGCCCTGGCTCTTCGTCGGCCTGCCGGCCGGCGCGTGGGTGGACCGGCTGCCCCGCCGGCCGGTGATGATCACCTGTGACCTGCTCTGCCTGCTGCTCTTCGTCAGTGTGCCGGTCGCCGCCTGGTTCGGCGTGCTCACCATCGGCCAGCTGCTCGCGGTCGCCCTCGGCGCCGGCACGGCCAGCGTCTTCTTCCAGACCGCGTACCAGGTGTACCTGCCGTCCCTGCTGGACCGCTCCGAGCTGCCCGAGGGGAACGCGAAGGTGGCCGGTACCGAGTCCGCGGCGCAGCTGGCCGGACCGGGCCTCGCCGGCCTGATCGCCCAGCTCGCCGGCGCGGTCAACGCGTTGCTCGTCGACGCCGTGAGCTTCGGCGTCTCGGCGCTCTGCCTGCTGCGCATCCGCAAACCGGAGCCGCGCCCGGAGCGGCGGCGGCCCGAGAGCACGCTGCGCGCCGAGATCGGCGCCGGCGTACGCTTCGTCGCCCGGGACCCGTACCTGCTGGTGCTCACCGTCTTCGGCGCGGTGAGCAACATCGGCCTGATGGGCTACCAGGCGATCCTGGTCGTCTTCCTGGTCCGCGAGGTCGGCGTCGGTCCCGGCGTCGTCGGTCTGCTCGTCGCCGGCACCAGCGTCGGCGGGATCATCGGAGCCTCGGTCAGCACCGCCCTGGCCCGGCGCTTCGGCACCGCCCGCACGCTCGTCTACGCCGAGCTGTTCGCGGCGCCGTTCGGGCTGCTGATCCCGCTCACCGGCCCCGGACCGCGACTGGCGCTGATGGTCGTCGGCGGCGTGGCGATCTCGGCCGGCGTCGCCATCGGCAACGTGGTCAAGAGCAGCTTCCGGCAGACGTACCCGCCACCGCGGCTGCTCGGCCGGGTCACGGTGAGCATGCAGCTGCTCAACTACGGCACGATCCCGCTCGGCGCGCTGCTCGGCGGTGCGCTCGGTACCGCCCTGGGGCTGCGGGACGCCATGTGGGTCATCACCGCCGGGCTGGCGCTGACCGGCCTGATCCTGCTCGTCGGCCCGCTCAGCCGCAGCCGGGATCTGCCGGCCGGTCCGGCGCCGCGGTGACCGCGCCGGCCGGACCGGCGCATCCGGGCCGGAACCCCCGACCGCGCGGTCAGAGCGTCCGTACGTTGCCCGCCTGTGGGCCCTTCTGTCCCTGGGTCACCTCGAACTCGACCTTCTGCCCCTCGTTGAGTTCCCGGTAGCCGCTGGAGGCTATCGCCGAGTAGTGGACGAAGACGTCCGGTCCGCCGCCGTCCTGCTCGATGAAGCCGAAGCCCTTCTCCGAGTTGAACCATTTCACTGTGCCGGTTGCCATGCATTTTCTCCTCGACCGGTACGGGCGGAAGCCATGACCTTCCGGCTGGGTACACCGGGGTCGCCCGTACGTCACCGACAGTAGCGGTTTCCGCTGTGGGACGCGGGGTGAAGCGGGCGGGCGCGTCCGCCGAAAACGTCCCCCGGCGCGGCGGCTTTTCGGCGATGCTTGCCCGATGACGAGGTTTGCCCGGTGCCCGGCGCGGACGGCCACGGTCCCGACCGGCCGGCGTACCGCGCCGGGGGATCGGTAGCGTGCGGGCGTGAGCGAAGAGACCATGGTCGGTTTCGGCTACAAGCAGGCGTGGCTGGCGGTACGGGGGACCGACGCGACCACCATCATCAGCACCCTGGGGCTGCGGGACCTGGGGCCCGCCTCCTGGCGTACCGGCATCGACCTGGCGTACCTGACCGACGACCGGCTGGTGCTGACCCCACCGCTGACCGACGCGCGCGGGGTGGACTGGCTGCTGGTCGCGGGCCGGTGGCTGCTGCGCCCGGGGACCCCGGTCGACGTACGCGGGCTCTCGGCCAAGCTCAACACCGAGGTGCAGTTCTTCACCAGCTACCGGGTCGACGAACTGCACCACTGGGAGCGGGCCGTGGACGGGGTGCTGGTACGGGCGTTCGAGTTCGTCGGCGAGACCGGTCAGGTGACCACCTGGCGGGGCGACCCCGACGAGGCCGAACGCGCGATCGGGCTGCCGGCAGAGCCGGACGAGAAGATCGACATCCTCGTCTCCGAGCACGACGTCATGCGGATCGCCGGCGCCTGGAGCGTCGATCCGATCGCGCTGGACGGTCGGGCGGCCCCGGGCCCGCTCCGGGTCGCCGCCGCCGGCTGACCACCCGTACCGCCGGCCGCCCGGTCCCGTCGGCTGACCACCGGTCCCGTCGGCTGACCGGTCCGGGCGTCAGGCGAGGTCGGGGACGGTCAGCACGTGCAGCGTGCCGTCCGGCAGGGCCGCCGCGTCCGCCGCGAAGATGCTGCCGTTACGGTCGACGTTCGCCGCGCCGCCCCAGGCGCCGCCGGCGGCGCGGGTGCGGTCCCAGAGACCCGTGCCCGGATCGAGCGTGAGGACGTGCAGGGTGCCGTCGGGCAGTCCCGCCGCCGACACCGCGATGACGAAGCCGTTGTCGTCGATGTTGGTCGAGTCGGTCCAGGTGCCGGTGGTGGTGCGGGTGCGGTCCCAG
>NZ_JBFAPK010000048.1:56605-66721 GCF_040676675.1 Micromonospora sp. NPDC049559
AGATGCCGCTGCCGGGTACGAGGGTCTGGACGTGGAGGGTGCCGTCGGGCAGGGCGGCGGCGGAGAGTGCGGTGATGGCGCCGTTGTCGTCGATCCTGGTTGAGCTGGTCCAGGTGCCGGTGGTGGTGCGGGTGCGGTCCCAGATGCCGCTGCCGGGTACGAGGGTCTGGACGTGGAGGGTGCCGTCGGGCAGGGCGGCGGCGGAGAGTGCGGTGATGGCGCCGTTGTCGTCGATCTTGGTCGAGCCGGTCCAGGTGCCGGTGGTGGTGCGGGTGCGGTCCCAGATGCCGCTGCCGGGTACGAGGGTCTGGACGTGGAGGGTGCCATCGGGCAGGGCGGCGGCGGAGAGTGCGGTGATGGCGCCGTTGCTGTCGATCTTGGTCGAGCCGGTCCAGGTGCCGCCGGTGGTGCGGGTGCGGTCCCAGACGCCGCTGCCCGGCACCAGCGTCAGCACGTGCAGCGTGCCGTCCGGCAGCGCCGCGCCGGCGACCCGCGTGATCGAGGCGTTGCCGTCGACCGGAGCCGGGCCGCTCCAGGCGCCGTCCGCCGCCCGGGTGTCGAGCTGGACCGTACCGTGCAGCGTCCGGTCGACCGCGCCGTAGTACGGGCTCCAGACCCGGGCCTTGTAGAACTGGGCACCCGGGCGCCGGCGGGTGGCGTCGGGCCCGAAGAAGTCCACGGTGTCGGTACACCAGTCGTTGACCGTGGCGCAGGCACCCGGCTTCGCCTTCGTCGCGTCCGCCTTGGTCTCCACCCGCTGTCCCGACGGCTGGTTGCTCACGGCCTTGACGAAGGTCCGCGTCCCGACGGTGGTGAAGGCCCCGCTCGCCTTGTCGAAGAGGTACTCGCCCGTCTGGGTGCTCACCCAGAGCTTGCCCGCGTCGTGCAGGTACGGGGAGACGTCGTGGCCCCAGGCGGAGGGGAGGGTCCGGCGCCGGGCGGTGTCCTCCCGCAGGACCGGCTTCGCCGGGGTGCCGCCCACCCGCAGCGCGGTGAGGATCTGGCTCCCGTCCGTCGGGTCCTGCCCGATCACCCAGAGCCGCATGACGGCCGGGTCCCAGAGCGTCGCGTGCGCGGCCTTCAGGTCGTACTGGGCGTAGCTCGCCGCGTTCGGGCCCTGGGACGAGGCGTAGACCCGTACCCAGTTGCCGTCCGACGCGGCGACGGCGACGTTGCCGTCCGGGAGCAGCTCCGCCGAGTGCACGTTGCCCGGGAGCACCCTGGCCCAGACGCGGGTTCCGCCGGGGTAGTTGACGACCGCCGCGAGGCCGCTGCTCGACCCGGCGGCGACGACGAAGCGCTGCCCGCCGCCGGTCACCGAATCGCGCAGCTTGAAGTCGGTGAGCTGCCGGGACGCCGCCACCTCTGCCGCCGAGAAGCCGCGCGCCGTGCTCGCCTGCCACGTCCACTTCACCGCCGCGGCGGTGCTCCAGTCGGCCACCGCCGGGTCGAGCGCGACGAGCTGGCCCGTCCCCTGGTCGCCCCCGACCACCCAGTAGTCGCCCGCGGCGGCCCGAACCGGGGCCGGCCCGACCACGACGGTCGAGCCGACCATCACGGCCGAGCCGACCACCAGGGCGCAACCGAGCGCGGCCCGGGCGAGTTTCCTTCCGACCACCAGGCACCCCCGCGATCCGTCGATACGAGAGCCGTATCGTACGGGCCGCGGGCCGCCGTCACCGCGCGGCGAGCACGTCCACGACGAAGCGCAGCGGGCCGCCCGGCTGACCGCCGGCGGGGTGCTCGCCGTAGCCCAGCTCCGCCGGGATGTCCAGCTGCACCCGGCTGCCCACCTTCGCGCCGACCAGGCCCTGGTCCCAGCCCTGGATGACGTTGCCGCCGCCGAGCTGAAAGGAGAACGGCTCGGAGCGGTTCCAGGAGGCGTCGAACTCCTCGCCGGTCCGGTACGACACCCCGACGTAGTTGACCGTGATCTGCTGGCCGGACTGGACCGCCGGGCCCTTGCCCTCGATCAGCGGGGTGACCGTGAGCTTGGTCAGCTCCCCCTTGCCGGCGGTCGCCTTCGGCTTGCTGCCGAGCGCCGGGTCGGCCCCGTCGGGCAGCGGCGGGAAGGCCGGGTTCGTGGCGGCGTCGCCGGCGGGCGCGCTGGCCGACGCGTCCGCGGCGCTGCCGGTACCGGTGGCGCCGCCGTCGTCGGAGCCGTGCCCGAAGAGCAGGAACGCGCCGACGATCACCACGACCACCGCGAGGCCGGCGAGCGCGCCGAGCAGCGCCTGCCGCCGCTTGCGGGCCGCTGCGGCCTTCGCGGCGGCGGCCTTGGCCGCCGCCCGCCGCTCGGCCTTGGTCATCGACTGCCAGTCAACCGAACCGCTGCGCTTGCGGCTCTGGGTCCGATCGCTCATCTCTCTACCGACTCCCTGCTGACCGACGTCGTGTGCCTGGCCGGCCCGGCGTCGCGCCGTGGCGGGCACCGCACACCGTACCCGCGCCAGCCCGGCCCCGTCCGCCCCGAAACCGATCTTGACGGCGGCGGGCGGCCCCGGCGGTACCCGGGCGCGGCGGGCGGACCCGGCGGTGGGCCGGGGGCGGTACCCGGGGCGCGGCGAAGGGTCAGGCCCCGCTGGCGCGTTCGGCCGGGTTGGTGGCGTCCCGCGCGCCGAGGGCGTACCGGACGCGGCGGCGCAGTGGATCGGCCCCCGCCGGATCGGTACGCAGCACCACCCGGAGCCGCCCCGGCGCCTCCGTCGCGGCGTCGTCGAGCACGGTCAACAGGCTGGCGAACTGCGCGGGCGGTTCGTCGGCGAGCAGCTCGCCGGCCCGGTCGACCAGGAGCGCGAGCGGTCCGGCGGCGAGCAGGTCGCGGAGGCTGTCGGAGAGCGCGTCCCAGTTGTGGCCGAAGTGCGCCGGCAGCCGCAGCGCCCCGGCCAGCGCGGCGAGGAGCCCGGCGCGGGTGCGGCCGGCGGCGCCGTCGAGCGGTACCGGGGGAGCGGTGCCCGCGTCACCGCCCGGCGCGGCGTCACCGCCCGGCGCGGCGTCACCGCCCGGCGCGGCGTCACCGCCCGGCGCGGCGTCACCGCCCGGCGCGGCGGCGCGGGCCGGCGCGCCCGGCGGGGTCCGGCCCGCCGCGTCGCCGCTCGGGACGGCGGTGGCGATCGTGAGCCACGCGGGCGGCGCGGGCTGGTGCGGTTCGTTCATGGTCACATCCTGCGCCGGGCCGGGTGGGTGGTGCCCGCCCGACCCGGCGGGAGGGGGTCGCGGGCGGGTCGGCCCGCGACCGTCGACGATTCAGGTCCTAGCCGCGGTGCGGGCTCAGAGCCGGTAGAAGTCGCTGTAGTGGTTCGGGGAGAACCAGGTCGCGCCGGTGCTCTTGTTCACGATGATCCGGTAGGCGTCCCGGGAGGCGCCGCACGAGCGGGGGTAGACGTCGTACTCGTAGTAGGTCGCGTTCGCCGGCAGCTCACCCTCGTAGTTGTAGTACTGGCCGCCGGCGAAGTTGCAGAGGCCGCCGCTCCACGACACCCAGCCGCGGGTGGTCGGGAAGCCCCGGCTCGCCCAGCCCGACCGGGCCGTACGGGCGTCCGCGCAGCGGGAGATGGTGCAGGAGCTGTAGACGGCGGCCTCGGCGGCGTCGGTGTGCGTGGGCGCGATCACCGCGGGGCCGGCCAGCACGGCGGCGACCATGGCCGTGAGCAGCGCGAGCGAGCCGGTCAGACGACGCGAACGGGCGCCGGCGTTCCTCAGGCGGGTGGCGAGGGTGGTCAAGGGGTCCTCCAATGCCGTGGAGCGGAAGAAGACATCGACCCGCGTCGTGTGCGGGCCACGCATCAGTTTCGGCATCGGGTGGTCCCGGGGGAAGGGGTGTCGATCAAACGGATCGGCAATCCGCGATGAATTCTGCCCGCGACGGCGACCCGGTGCCGCCGCGAACCTGGTGGCGGCGGGTCACCTGCGCTGCCGGCCTGGCATACTCGCCACCCATGACGCTGTCGCGCGGCTGGTCGATCTTCCTGCTCGTCGTGGGGATCTGGGCCTGGGTGATCTGGCCCCGGTTCGCCGTGGCGATCTGGGACGACCCGCGCGCCTGGTCCGCGGGCGTCTCCGGGCAGGGCTCACCGACCGGCTTCTTCTGGGTGCACGCGCTGATCATCATCGTGTCGCTGGCGCTCGCCACCGCCACCGGCGTGCTCGGCATCCGGGGTGTGCGTCGATCTAGGGCAAATCCGCGTGAGTTGATCTCCAATCACGCGGATTTGCCCTAGATCGCGGGGGACGTCGGGGTGCGGGGGACGTCAGGCGGCGGCGCGGACCGGTTCGGCCGGCAGCTCCAACACGTACGACTCGCCCTGGCGGCGGAAGCCGAGCCGGTCGTAGTACGGCGCCACCATGCCCGGCGGGGTGACGACCCGGCGGTAGCCCCGGTCGGTGAAGAGCCGGCTGCGCCGGTACACGAACTCGCCCGGGGTGAAGTCCCGGAACCGCTGGGTCACGTAGTCGAGCTCGACGTGCGCCACCCGCCCGCCGCCGTCGCGGACGAGCACGACGCCGACCACCTCGTCGGCGCGGAGCACCAGGTACGCCGAGCGGCCCGGTCCACCGACGTCGGGCCGGAAGCCGGGGTTGAACCGGGCGATGTCGGCCGCGTGCACGCGCAGGGTGTGCGCCAGGAACCCGTCCTCGGTGCCGACCTCGACCACCTCGTACGCCCGCTCGTCGTGCCGCGTCGCCAGCATCCGGGCGAGGTACCAGATGTTGATCACAGCGAGGACCACGTTGAGGCCGACCATCGGCCAGACCCGCAGGGCGGCGTTGAAGCCGATGAGCACCAGGCAGCCGACCAGGTTGAGCGCCCGCAGGCGCAGGATGCGGGTCTGCAGCAGCGACCAGACCAGCAGCGCTGATCCGGCCCAGCCGATCACGTCGAGCCAGTTCACCGACCGAGGGTAGCCCCTGCCCGCGCCTCCCGCCCGCTGATCAGCGGCGTGAGGTCGGCAGCACCTCGGTGATCGACTCCTCCAGTGGTACCCGCGGCTCGGGTACCTGCTGCCGGGCGGCGCCGGCCTGACCGGTCCGGTGCAGCTTGTGCCAGCGCAGCCGGGCCCCGGTCAGCGCGGTGGCCAGCGACTGCAGCAGCACCAGGTACATCAGCTGCCGGTAGGCGAACTGCTGCAGCGGCAGCGACCAGAGCACCCGCAGCTTCTCCCGGTCCAGCCGGAACGCGACGACCGCGGTGATCAGCTGTAGCCCGAGCATCGCCAGCCACGCCAGGATGGTCTCGGTACGGTCGAAGAAGAACAGCCCGTAGACGGCCAGCAGGTCGATCACCGGCGCGAGCACCGGCAGGGCCACCCCGAACAGGGCCAGGAACGGCAGGCCACGGCGGCCGAAGCGGCCGGAGGCGCCGTGCTCGAAGAGCGCGCCCCGGTGCTTCCACATCGCCTGCATGGTGCCGTAGCTCCACCGGTAGCGCTGCTTCCAGAGCTGCCCGAAGGTGGCCGGCGCCTCGGTCCAGGCCCGGGCCTTCTCCTCGTACACGACCTTCCAGCCGGCCCGGCAGAGCGCCATGGTGATGTCGGTGTCCTCGGCCAGCGTCTCGTCGCTCATGCCGCCCGCGTACGCCAGCGCCTGGCGCCGGAACGCGCCGATCGCCCCCGGCACCGTCGGCATGCAGCGCAGCGTCTCGTAGAGGCGGCGGTCGAGGTTGAAGCCGATGACGTACTCGATGTGCTGCCACTTGGCGACCAGGCTGCGCCGGTTGCCGACCTTGACGTTGCCGGCGACCGCGCCGACCTGTGGGTCGGCGAAGGGCTGGACCAGGTGACGGATCGAGTCGGGCTCGAAGATGGTGTCGCCGTCCACCATCACGATCAGGTCGTGCCGGGCGAGCGCGACGCCGGTGTTCAGCGCGCTCGGCTTGCCGCCGTTGGGCTTGCGGACCACCCGCACGTTGGGCAGGTTGAGCCCGGCCGCGATCTCCGCGGTGCCGTCGGTCGAGCCGTCGTCCACCACGATGACCTCGATCTCGGTGTGGTCGCCGGAGGCGAGCGAGCGCACCGCCGCCGCGATGCCCTCCTTCTCGTTGTAGGCCGGCACGATCACCGAGACCGGTTCGGTCACCGGTGGCCCCCAGGACCAGTCGCGGGAGCGGCGGCGCCGGGCGTGCCGGCCCGCGAGGACGAAGAGCAGCAGGGTACGTCCGAGGGCCAGCACCCCGACGACGACGAAGAGCACGCCGAGCCCGTCGATGACGCCGTCGGCGATGCGTACGACCCACATCAGCGCCGCCCCGCGCCAGCGGTCGGCGGTACGGGCCGGGGTGGCGGCGACCGTCTGCGGCGTGGCGGAGGTGGCCAGCGCCAGGTTCAGCCCCTCGGTGACCGTGGTGAACCGGAAGCCGCGGGCCTTCATCTCGGGGATGAACCGGTTGAGCGCGGCGACGGTCTCGGCGCGGTCGCCGCCGGCGTCGTGGAAGAGGGTGATGGTGCCGTCGTCGCCGGGCGGGGTGGCGTTCTTGATGATCTGCGCCACGCCGGGCCGGGCCCAGTCGTCGCTGTCGGTGTCGTTGACGACGGTCAGGTAGCCCAGCTCACCGGCCTCCTGCACGAGCGGCCAGTTCACGTTGTCGATCGCCCCGGCCACCGACGAGTACGGGAAGCGCAGCAGCGGGGTCTCCACCCCGGTCGCCTGGGCGATGGCCAGCTGGGTCTGCGAGTACTCCAGCCGGCGCCGCCAGGCCGGGAGCTTCGACATGTCCGGGTGGGTGAAGGTGTGGACGCCGAGTTCGTTGCCGTCCCGGGCGATCTGCCGGACCAGGTCGGGGTGGCGTACCACCTCGGTGCCGACCACGAAGAACGTGGCGTGCACGTCGTGCTCCCGCAGCACCTGGAGGATCTTGGTGGTCCACCAGGGGTCGGGGCCGTCGTCGAAGGTGAGCGCGATCGTCTTGGGCGGCAGCCGGTAGGAGCGCGCCTGCCCGTGCGCGGTGTTGATGATCGGTCCGCCCTCGACGATCGCGGCCGGCACCGCGCTCTGGTCGCCGTCGCTGCGCACGCCGTCCGGTACGAACTGCGCGTTGACGTACGCCTCGACCAGCAGGACGCTGACCGCGACGAGCGCCAGCATGGCGAGGATGAGCCGGCTCGGGCGGGGTGCGATGCGTCGGGCCGGGGTGGCGCGGCGTACCGGCGTCGACGGGGTCGGCACCGGTCAGTTCCCCGGCCAGATCGGCGGCCACCACGGGGGGCCGGTCCGGTGTGTGGGGGACGGCGTGACGGTCCGTCCGCCCGGTTGGCTCGGCTTCCCCGACGGCGTGGCGCTCGCGCTGTGGCTGGCCGGCCGAGGCGACCTGACCCGCGACACCGCGCCCGCGCCCGGCCTGTCGGCGGCCGAGCCGCTCGGCGTGGCGCCGGCCCCGTCGGCGGGCGCGCTCGCCGACGGGTCGGGCGACGGTACGGCGGTCGGCGCGGAGCCGTCGGAGAAGGGCAGGACGGTGCGGGGCGCCACCGGGCCACCGGCGAGGCTCACGCCGACCAGGACCGAGTAGCCGAGCCCCACGATGCCCACCCCGTAGGCGAGGCGCCGGACGCGGCGGCGCCGCCGACCGCTGCCGTCGACGAAGACCGGCGGCGGCTCCGGCATGGCCGGCAGGATGGTGGTTCGGGCGTCGTCCACGATCGGCGATCCTAGACCTCGTCCCTCGGACCCTGATCGACGAATCAGCCTCGCCCGAGTGGCCGATCCGGTAGGCCCGGACGGCGTGCCCGGACCCGCCGGGCACCGTCCCGCCCGTCGATGCCCTACGCGTCCCGCTCGGCCGTGGCCTCCGCCGCCCCGGCCGCCGCCGCCGCGTCGCGCGCGGCCCGGAGCGAGGCGTGCGTCGGCGCCTCGGGTACGTGTGCGGGGCGCAGTGCGTCGAACTCCTTGCGCAGCACCGGTACGACCTCCTCGCCGAGGATGTCGAGCTGCTCCAGCACGGTCTTCAGCGGCAGGCCGGCGTGGTCCAGCAGGAAGAGCTGGCGCTGGTAGTCGCCGACGTACTCGCGGAAGCTCAGGGTCCGGTCGATGACCTGCTGCGGGCTGCCCACGGTCAGCGGCGTCTCGGCGGTGAACTCCTCCAGCGACGGGCCGTGGCCGTAGACCGGCGCGTTGTCGAAGTACGGCCGGAACTCGCGCACCGCGTCCTGGGAGTTCTTCCGCATGAAGACCTGCCCGCCGAGGCCGACGATGGCCTGGTCGGCCGAGCCGTGGCCGTAGTGCGCGAACCGTTCGCGGTACAGCCCCACCATCCGCTGGGTGTGCTCCTTGGGCCAGAAGATGTGGTTGGCGAAGAAGCCGTCGCCGTAGTAGGCCGCCTGCTCGGCGATCTCCGGGCTGCGGATCGAGCCGTGCCAGACGAACGGCGGTACGCCGTCGAGCGGGCGCGGGGTCGAGGTGAACGACTGCAGTGGGGTGCGGTACCGGCCCTTCCAGTCGACCACGTCCTCGCGCCACAGCTTGTGCAGCAGGGCGTAGTTCTCGATGGCGAGCGGGATGCCGGCGCGGATGTCCTTGCCGAACCAGGGGTAGACCGGGCCGGTGTTGCCGCGTCCCATCATCAGGTCGACCCGGCCGTCGGCCAGGTGTTGCAGCATCGCGTAGTCCTCCGCGATCTTCACCGGGTCGTTGGTGGTGATCAGCGTGGTGGCGGTGGAGAGCAGCAGCCGGCTGGTCCGCGCCGCGATGTGACCGAGCATGGTCGTCGGGGACGACGGTACGAACGGCGGGTTGTGGTGCTCGCCGGTGGCGAAGACGTCGAGGCCGACCTCCTCCGCCTTCAGCGCGATGGCGACCATCGCCTTGATCCGCTCGTGCTCGGACGGTTCCCGCCCGTTCGTCGGATCCGGCGTGACGTCGCCGACGGTAAAGACACCGAACTGCATGACCAGCTCCTCACCCTGGGGACCGGTCTCCCGGCCACGGACACCCCGGGAAACATCGTTGACTCGTCAACTATTCCGCCGCCGATTGTGCCAGGCGGCGCCGCCGACCCGCCCCTCGGGCCGCCGGCCGGCCCTCGCCCTGGCCGGCGCGGTAGGGCATGGCCTCATAACATGGCCTCGTGGATCTTCGTGGCGTCGTCACCCCGGACCGGCCGTTGCTCGTACTCGCGATCGAGGAGGAGGCGGCCCACCTCGACGTGGACCTGCCGGTCCTGCTCACCGGCATGGGTAAGGTCAACGCGGCGGCGGCGCTGGCGACCGTGCTCGGCCGGGGCCCCGCGCCGTCGGCGGTGGTCAACCTCGGTACCGCCGGCGCGCTGCAGCCCGGCTGGACGGGGACCCTTGAGGTCGGCCGGGTCCTCCAACACGACCTGGACACCGATTTCCTGCGTGCGCTGACCGGCCTGACGGTCGGCGCGCCGCGGACCCTCACCGGCACCGGACCGGTGCTGGCCACCGGTGACAGCTTCATCGCCGAGGAGACGGCCCGGGCCCGGCTCGCGGCGCACGCGCACCTGGTCGACATGGAGGGGTACGCGATCGTGCAGGTCGCCCAGGACGCGGGCGTGGCGGTCCGGGTGATCAAACACGTCAGCGACGACGCGGGGGACGGGGCGGCCCGTACCTGGCAGGAGTCGGTGGACGGCTGCGCCCGCGCGCTCGCCGAGTGGGTGGGCCGGAACCTCGGCTGAGCCGTCACTCAGCACGCCGCCACCGCCACCGCTGCCGCGGCCCGGCCGGGTACGGGCGAGCGCCCCGGAGCGGGTGCTCCGGGGCGCTCGTGGTGTCGCGGGTGGTTCCGTTACCGGCTGCTCGCCGTTACTTCAGCACGACCGACGAGAGGTCGATCTCGCCGACGTTGGTGGTCTCGACCTTGCTCAGCTTGTCCGAGAAGCCCCACTGCTCGTTGTAGAAGTAGACCGGGATCGACGGAACGTCCTGGTCCACGATCGCCAGTGCCTGCTGCAGCTTGGCGTGCGCGGCGTCGATGTCCGGCGCGGCCTGGGCCTCCTTGGCGAGCGCGTCCACCTGCGGGTTGCTGTACAGGCCGTCGTTGGAGGAACCGCCGGTGACGTAGAGCGGGGTGACCCAGTTCTCCACGTCCGGGTAGTCCTGCTGCCAGGCCGCCCGGTACGGGCCCCGCATCTGGTGCGCGTTGATCATCTGGCGGAAGGTCGCG
>NZ_JBFAPK010000049.1:0-66324 GCF_040676675.1 Micromonospora sp. NPDC049559
GCCCGCCGACGAGTTGGCGGCGCACGGCGTGGCCGAGCGGGACCTGGACGCGCCGCGCGCCGGCGGTCCCGGTGGCGCCGCCGACGGCTCGCTCACCCCTGGCGGGTGGTGTGCCCCTTGCCCGCGCCGTTACCGGCCGTGCCGCCGTTGGCCGGTACCCGGACCGGTTCGATCGACTGGTCCAGCAGGGAGATCCAGCCGGTCACGTCCCGCGCCACGTCCTGGGCGGTGAGGCCGAGGTCGGCGAGGATCTGGGCGCGCGTGCCGTGCGGGTGCCACTGCGCCGGTACGCCGAGGTCGCGCAGCGGCACCTGGACGTCCGCGTCGCGCAGCGCCTTGGCCAGGGCGTCGCCGACGCCGCCGGTGCGTACGCCGTCCTCGACCGTCACCACGAGCCGGTGCGCGCCGGCCAGCGCGACCAGTTCCTCCGGCACCGGGCGCACCCAGCGCGGGTCGACCACGGTCACGCCGTAGCCCTGCTCGGCCACCCGGCTGGCCACCTCGACGCCGAGCTGCCCGAACGCGCCGACCGCGACCAGCAGCACGTCGGTACGGGCCGACTCGGCGAGCACGTCCACGCTCCCGATCCGGCGTACCGCCGGCAGGTCGGCGGCGACGGTACCGGTCGGGAAGCGCAGCACGGTCGGGCCGTCGTCCACGGCCACCGCCTCGCGCAGCTCCTCGCGGAGCGTGGCGGCGTCGCGCGGCGCGGCGATGCGGATGCCGGGCACCACGCCGAAGACCGACATGTCCCAGATGCCGTAGTGGCTCGGCCCGTCCGGTCCGGTGATGCCGGCCCGGTCGAGGACGAAGGTGACCGGCAGCTTGTGCATCGCCACGTCGAGCAGCACCTGGTCGAAGGCGCGGTTGAGGAAGGTGGCGTAGACCGCCACCACCGGGTGCAGCCCGCCGAGCGCCAGCCCGGCCGCGGAGGTGGCCGCGTGCTGCTCGGCGATGCCGACGTCGTAGACCCGCTTCGGGTACTTGCGGGCCAGCGCGGCGATCCCGGTCGGCTCGGCCATCGCGGCGGTGATGCCGACGACGTCGGGCCGCTCGTCGGCGATGGCGACCAGTTCGTCGGCGAAGACGTGGGTCCACTTGACCGACGGGGCGGCCAGCAGCTTGCCGGTCTCGATGTCGAACGCGCTGCTCGGGCCGTGCAGGCGGTCGGCCTCGTCCTCCTCGGCCGGGCGGTAGCCGTACCCCTTGCGGGTGACCGCGTGCACGATGACCGGCCCGCCGAAGTTCTTGGCGGCGCGCAGCGCCGACTCGACCGCGGGCAGGTCGTGCCCGTCGACCGGGCCGACGTACTTGATGCCGAGGTCCTCGAACATCGCCTGCGGCGCGACGGCGTCCTTGATGCCCTTCTTGACCGCGTGCAGCACCTCGTACATCGGGCGGCCGACCAGCGGCGTCGACCCCAGGGCGTCCTTGACCACGTCGAGAACCTTCTCGTAGCCGGGGTTGAGCCGCAGCGTGGAGAGGTGCTCGGCCAGGCCGCCGATGGTCGGCGCGTACGACCGGCCGTTGTCGTTGACGACGATGACCAGCGGGTTGCGGGCGGCGGCGATGTTGTTCAGCGCCTCCCAGCACATCCCGCCGGTGAGCGCGCCGTCGCCGACGACGGCCACCACGCTGCGCGGCTCGCCCCGCAGCGCGTACGCCTTGGCCAGCCCGTCGGCGTAGGAGAGTGCCGTGGAGGCGTGGGAGTTCTCGATCAGGTCGTGCTCGCTCTCGGCCTGGCTCGGGTAGCCGGAGAGGCCGCCCCGCTGCCGCAGCCGGTCGAAACCGTCCTGCCGCCCGGTGACCATCTTGTGCACGTACGCCTGGTGCCCGGTATCGAACAGGAAGCGGTCTCTGGGGGAATCGAAGACGCGGTGCATGGCGAGCGTCAGCTCCACCACCCCGAGGTTGGGCCCGAGGTGGCCGCCCGTGCGTGACACCTTCGCGACCAGGAAGTCGCGGATCTCGGCGGCGAGCAGCCGCAGCTCCTCGGTCGACATCCGCTTGACGTCCTGCGGACCGCGTACCGACGCGAGCAGGCGGCCGTGGTTGGCCGAACCGTCTTCAACACTCATGACGGCAGAGTCTATCGGTCATGAGGACCGGCGCAGGCCGAGACGAGATCATCTTTACCGGACCCTCACAACCGGAGGGTGCCGCCCGCCACGGGCTTCCCGCGTCTGCCGCGCGTGACGGCCCCGGAACTCGCGGTGCCGCAACTGTGACACGCCCGAGGCGCGACACGCCGACCGGCGGTACCTACGACGGCGGCGCGACCGCCTATCCGACCCGGGGCGAGGCCCGCGGCGGTACTCACGAGCCGCCCGTCCGGTGCTCAGGTCGGCCCGCCGGCCCGGTGGCCCCCCGCACCTGCGGTAGCGCCGTCAGCGGTCCACCCGCAGCCGCCGGGGCGCCGGCACGGGTCCCGGTGGCCGGGGCGGCCCGCTCGGCGTCCAGGAGCCCAGCACGGCGGCCTCCCGCGCGCCGGTCACCGACGGCAGCGCGCCGGGCAGGCCGTGCCAGGAGAGCCAACCGAGCAGCGCGAACGCGTACGCCTCCTTCGCCTGCGCCGGTACGCCCAGCTCGTCGACGGTGCGCAGCCGCCAGCGGCCGGCGCCCAGCTCGCCGAGGCGGCGCCAGAGCACCGGATTGCGCACCCCTCCCCCGGCGGCGACCACCTCGCCGACCCCGTGCCGGTCGCAGGCGTCCGCGACGATCCGGGCGGTCAGCTCGGTCAGCGTCGCGACCAGGTCGTCCGGCGCCACGGCCGCGTCCAGGGCCGCCAGCCGGTCGTCCAGGTAGCCCGGGTGGAAGAGTTCCTTCCCCGTCGACTTCGGCGGCGGCGCGGCGTAGTAGGGCTCGGCGAGCAGCAGCTCCAGCAGCCGAGGGTGCACCCGCCCGGCCGCCGCGTGCCGCCCGTCGGCGTCGTACGGCTCGCCGTACCAGCGCCGCACGGCCGCGTCGACCAGGGCGTTGGCGGGCCCGATGTCGTACCCGATCACCGGCGCGTCCGGGGCGAGGACGGTGAGGTTGGCGATGCCGCCGAGGTTCAGCGCGGCCCGGGGCGCCCCGCCGTCCGGTGCGAGCAGCAGCGCGTCGAAGGCGGGGACCAGCGGCGCGCCCTGCCCGCCGAGCGCGATGTCGGCCCCGCGCAGCCCGCTGAGCACCGGTACGCCGGTCCGGCGGGCGATCCAGGTCGCCTCGCCGAGCTGGAGGGTGCCCCGGGCCCGGCCGCCCTCGACCCAGTGGAAGACCGTCTGCCCGGGCGAGACGACCAGGTCGGCCCGGCCGCCGGCCAGTTCGAGCCCGGCCGTGGCCGCCTCGGCGAAGACCTGGCCGAGGCGGGTGTCGAGCCGGCAGACCGCCTCGATGGTGGTGGCCGCCGGCGGCAACAGCCCCGAAATCTCCGCCCTCAGCTCCTCGTCGTACGGCAGGCTCCGCTCGCCCAGCGGTCGCAGCCGGAGCGTCTCCCCGTCGACCCGGAACGAGGCCACCGCGACGTCCACCGCGTCGTACGAGGTGCCCGACATCAGCCCGATGATCCGCACGCCGAAACGGTAGCGGTCCCCCCGCCCGGCGCGCCGCCCGCCGCCCGCCGGGCGCCTCAGCGGCCCGGCGGGAGCAGCAGCCCGACCAGCTCGACGTGCTGGGTCATCGGGAAGAGGTCGTAGCCGCGCAGCGCGGCCAGTCGCCAGCCGGCCGCCCGGAACGTGCGCACGTCCCGGGCGAAGGCGGCCGGGTCGCAGGCCACGTAGGCCACCGCCCGCGCACCGGCGTCCGTGATCGCGCGGGTAACGGCGGCGCCGGCCCCGGTACGCGGCGGATCGAGCACCACCAGGTCGACGGGGCCGGTGATCCGGCGCCGGGCCAGCGCGGTCTCCACCCGGGCCGCCACCACCTCGACCCGCGGCAGGTCCCGCAGGTTCTCCCGGGCCGCGGCCACGCCGGCCAGGGCCGCCTCGACCAGGGTGATCCGGCCGTCCGGCCCGGTACGGCCGGCGAGCGCGGCGGCGAAGAGCCCGGCACCGCCGTACAGGTCCCAGGCCGACTCGCCCGGCCGGGGGTCGAGCAGCTCCAGCACGGCCGCCGCGAGCGTCTCCGCCGCCGCGGGGTGCACCTGCCAGAACGCCTCGCCCGGCAGCACCCACTCGCGTCCGACCGCGACCTCGCGTACCGCCGCCGGGCCGCGTACGGCCCGCGCCTCGCCCTCGACCAGCTCGTAGAGGGCCACGTCGCCGGCGGTGGAGGCGACCGCCTCGACCGCGTCGGCGTCCGGCCACCGGTGCCCGTCGGGCGCCAGCACCGGCAGCTCCTGGATGGCGGGGTGGGCGATCAGGCACCGGTCGATCGGCACCACCTCGTGCGAGCGGTGCTTGAGCAGTCCGGCCCGGCCGGCCGCGTCCACCGCGTAGCGGACCCGGGACCGCCAGCCGAGCTGCCCGCCGGGCAGCGCCTCGACGCGTACCGCCAGCGCGTCCAGCTCGGCCTCGGCCAGGCCGCCCAGCCGGTGCAGCTGTTCGCGCACCACGGCGGCCTTCCAGTCCCGCTGGGCGGCGGGCGCGACGTGTTGCAGGTCGCAGCCGCCGCAACGGTCGGGACGGGCGTACGGGCACGGCGGGGTGACCCGGTCGGCGGCGGGTTCGAGCACCTCGACCGCGTCGGCGCGAAGGAACCCGCGGTGCACCTCGGTGATCTCGGCCACCACCCGCTCGCCCGGCAGCGCGTGCCGCACGAAGACGACCTGCCCGTCGAGCCGGGCCACGCAGTGCCCGCCCGGGGCGGGCGCCCCGACGGTCAGCTCGACCCGCTCGGCCTCGCCCACGCCCACCGGCGCCGCGCGGTCGCCCGCCGGGTCGGCACCGTCCAGGGGGCGGGCGTCGCGGGGACGGCGATCCCGGGGGCGAACCTCGGCTCCGCCGGGCCGTTCCGCGCTCACCGCGGCCGCGCCGAGGGGTCGGGGTCGGTCTCCGAGGCCGTCCGGCCGACCGCTCCGGGCGCGGGCGGCGCGGCGGTCTGCACCCGGGGCGGCGGCGAGGGCGCGAGCAGGCCGCCGAGGCTCGCGCCGCGGGGTCCGCGGGCGGGGCCGCGGCTGAGCGTCGCGTCGAGGCGGTCGAGGTTCTTGTTGGCGGTGGAGGCGAGCTGCCACGGCACGCTGGTGACCATCACGCCGGGCTCGAAGAGCAGCCGGCCCTTGAGCCGCAGCGCGCTCTGGTTGTGCAGCAGGTTCTCCCACCACTTGCCCACGACGTACTCGGGGATGAAGACGGTGACCACGTCCCGCGGGGACTCCCGGCGGACCGAGGCCACGAAGTCGAGGATCGGCCGGGTGATCTCCCGGTACGGGGAGTCGACGACGGTCAGCGGCACCGGTACGCTGCGCCGCTCCCACTCGGCCTGCAACGCCCGGGTGTCCTTCTCGTCCACGTTGACGGTCACCGCGGTCAGCGTGTCCGGGCGGGTGGCCTGGGCGTACGCGACGGCCCGCAGGGTCGGCTGGTGCACCTTGCTGACCAGCACGATCGCGTGGTTGCGGGCGGGCAGCACGGGCCGGCCCTCGTCCGGGGTCAGCTCGCTGGCGACCCGGTCGTAGTGCCGCCGGATGCTGAGCATGAGCAGGTAGATGACGGCCATGGCGACGATCGCGATCCAGGCACCGAGCAGGAACTTGGTGACCAGGACGATCACCAGCACGGTGCCGGTCATCGCCATGCCGAACGCGTTGATCGCTCGGGACCGGGTCATCTGCCGCCGGGCCTGCGGGTCGCGCTCGGTACGCAACAGCCGGTTCCAGTGCCGGATCATGCCGCCCTGCGACAGGGTGAAGGAGACGAAGACCCCGACGATGTAGAGCTGGATCAGCCGGGTCACCTCGGCCTGGAAGGCGATGATCAGCAGCGAGGCGAAGAGCGCCAGCATGATGATGCCGTTGGAGAAGGCGAGCCGGTCGCCGCGGGTGTGCAGCTGGCGGGGCAGGTACCGGTCCTGGGCCAGGATCGAGCCGAGCACCGGGAAGCCGTTGAAGGCGGTGTTGGCGGCCAGGAAGAGGATCAGCGCCGTCATGCCGGCGACCACGTAGAGCAGCACCGAGCCGTTGCCGAAGACGGCCTCGCCGAGCTGGGTGGTGACGGTCTTCTGCACGTACCCGGCGGGGCCGGAGATGATCTGGGTGGAGGGGTTTTCCACGAACTGCAGCCCGGTCAGCAGGGCGAGCCAGACGATGCCGACCAGCATGGTGATCGCCACCAGGCCGAGCAGGAGCAGGGTGGTGGCCGCGTTGCGGCTCTTCGGCGGCCGGAACGCCGGTACGCCGTTCGAGATGGCCTCCACGCCGGTGAGGGCGGCGCAGCCGGAGGAGAAGGTACGCAACAGCAGGAAGACGAGTGCGAATCCGGTCACACTGTGCTCGGCGCGGATCTCCAGTCCGGCGCTGGGGGCCTGGATGTGGTCCCCGAGGACGAAGACCCGGAACAGCCCGGTGAGGATCATGCCGATGATCACGATCATGAACCCGTACGTGGGGATCGCGAAGGCGGTGCCGGATTCGCGCAGCCCGCGCAGGTTCATGGCGGTCAGCACCACCACCGCCGTGACCGCGACGCCGACCCGGTGCTCCGAGACGAACGGCACGACCGAACCGAGGTTGGCCACCCCCGAGGAGACCGAGACCGCCACGGTCAGCACGTAGTCGACGAGCAGGGCGCTGGCCACCCCCAGCCCGGCCCGCCGCCCCAGGTTGACGGTGGCGACCTCGTAGTCGCCGCCGCCCGAGGGGTAGGCGTGCACGTTCTGCCGGTAGCTCGCCACCACCGTCAGCATGACCACGACGACGGCCAGGGCCACCCATGGCGAGAACAGGAACGCGGAGGCACCGGCGATCGAGAGCGTCAGCAGGATCTCGTCCGGGGCGTACGCCACGCTCGACAGGGCATCGGAGGCGAAAACGGGCAGGGCGATGCGTTTGGAGAGCAGGGTGTGCTGGAGCCGGTCGGAGCGGAAGGGCCGACCGAGCACCAGTCGTTTCAGCATGGAGGTGGGACTGGCCACAACCGGTAAGGGTACGGCGCGCCGGGGGCCGTCGCCGATGGGTGCCTGGTCACCTTCCCTGCCGGCCGAGGCGGTACCGTCGGCGGCGGCGGCCGGCACCGGCATGGCACCCTTCTGGTGAGACCCGGTCCGCGATGCGCGGGTCACGCGGTTCACCCCAGGAGGAACAGCCGTGCACGTCGTGATCATGGGTTGCGGGCGCGTCGGGTCGACGCTCGCCCACAGCCTGGAAGCCCGAGGGCACTCGGTCTCGGTGATCGACCAGGACGCCGACGCCTTCCGTCGGCTCGGCCCCGACTTCGGTGGGATCACCGTCACCGGGACCGGCTTCGACGGCGACGTGCTGCGCCAGGCCGGCATCGAGCGGGCGGACGGCTTCGCCGCGGTCTCCAGCGGCGACAACTCCAACATCATCTCGGCCCGGCTGGCCCGGGAGACCTTCGGCGTCAGCCGCGTGGTGGCCCGCATCTACGACCAGCGCCGGGCGCAGGTCTACGAGCGGCTCGGCATCCCGACCGTCGCCACGGTCCGCTGGACCGCCGACCGGGTCATCCGCCACCTGGTGCCCGAGGGGACCGTGGAGATCTTCCGGGATCCGACCAGCACCGTCTCGATCATCGAGGTACCGGTGCACAAGGACTGGATCGGCCGCCCGCTGCGCGACCTGGAGGCGGCCGGGGGTGCCCGGGCCGCGTACCTCAACCGGTTCGGCATTGGCACGCTCCCCACCGCCTCCACCGTGCTGCAGGAGGGGGACCAGCTGTTCATGCTGGTCACGGACGACATGGCGGCGTCGGTGACGACGGTCGCGGGGGCTCCGCCCGAAGGAGGACAGTGATCATGCGGATCGCGATCGCGGGCGCCGGCAACGTGGGTCGCTCGATCGCCCAGGAGCTGATCGAGAACGGCCACCAGGTGATGCTCATCGAGCGGAAGCCGAAGATGCTGCGCCCGGACCGGGTACCGGCGGCCGAGTGGGTGCTGGCCGACGCGTGCGAGGTGGCCAGCCTGGAGGAGGCCGACATCGCGGGCTGCGACGTGGTGGTGGCGGCCACCGGCGACGACAAGGTCAACCTGGTCGTCTCGCTGCTGGCCAAGACCGAGTTCGCGGTGCCGAGGGTGGTGGCCCGGGTCAACCGGGCCGAGAACGAGTGGCTCTTCACCGAGCAGTGGGGCGTCGACGTGGCGGTCAGCAAGCCGCGCGTGATGGCCGCGCTGGTCGAGGAGGCGGTCACCGTCGGCGACCTGGTCCGGCTGATGACCTTCCGGCAGGGCGAGGCGAACCTCGTCGAGATCACCCTGCCGCCGTCGGCCCCGTACGTCGGGCACCCCATCCACGCCGTGCCGCTGCCCCGGGACGCCGCGCTCGTGGCCATCCTGCGCGGCAAGCGGGTGCTCGTACCGAGCCCGGACGACCCGCTGGAGGCGGGCGACGAGCTGATCTTCGTCTGCACGGCGGACACCGAGGACGCGGTACGCGCCGTGATCCTCGGGGCGGACAGCGTCGAGCGGACCCGCGAACTCGGCTGAGCCCGCCCGCGCCGCCCGGTACCGGCGGTACCGGGCGGTCCGCCGGTCAGTTCGCCAGCGCCGGCTCGGTACGGGTCACGCGGCGCACCGTCCAGACGGTGATCGCCAGCAGCAGCGCGTACGGCGGGTAGCCCAGCAGCAGCCGGGCCACGCCGAGCGCGTTGTTCATGTGCGCCGCCCAGAAGACCGCCTGCACCCCGACCTTGAGCAGCCAGACCACGCCCCAGAGCACGGTCAGCCAGGTGAAGGTGCGGACCAGTCGGGGATCGTCGCGCCACTCGGAGCGCCCGCCCGCCATCAGTACCGACCAGAGCCAACCGACCAGCGGCTGACGGATCGCGGCGGAGAGCAGCAGCGCCAGCCCGTAGCCGATGCCCTGGAGGATGCCCGGCAGGTAGAAGTCCCGCTCGTCGCCGGTGCGCCAGGCGATGAAGGCGCCGATCGCGATGCCGAAGAGGCCGTTGACGGCGTGCCGGATCGGGCGGCGCTGGGCCAGCCGTACCGCCGCGATCGCCACCGCGACGGCGACCGAGGCGATCAGCGCGGGGTTGAGCTCGCTGACGACGTTGACCAGGACGAAGACGACGACCGGGATGCTCGACTCGGCCAGCCCGCGCCAGCCGCCGATCTGCTCGGCGACCTGCTCGGCCATGCTCGGCAGCGGCGCGTCGTCCGGGTCGGTCTCCGCCTTCTCGGTGTGCTGCGGTCCAGTCGTCATCTACGCGTCTTCCGTTCGCCGGTGTCGCTGTTCCGCCGCTGGCTCACCGCGGCAGTTCGAGCTCGTAGTGCGGGTTGTAGATGACTTTACGGTCATCGCGCATCGCCACGCGACCACGCGCGATGACTTGCCGGCCCGGTTCGATGCCCGCGATGTGGCGGCGACCCAGCCAGACCAGGGTGACCACGTCGCTGCCGTCGTAGAGGTCGGCCTCCAGCGTCGGCAGGTTGGTACGCGGGGTGTAGACGACGGTACGCAGCCGCCCGGAGACGCACACCACCTGACCGCGCCGGCACTGCCCGGCCGGCATGCCGCCGGCCTCCTCGCTCTCCCGCTGCAGCTCCTGCGCCTCGATCTCCGCCTCGCTGGCGGTCAGCCGGTGCAGCAGCCGCCGGAACGACGTGCGACCTCCGTCGGTCGTCATGACCCGGTCTCACCCCTCTGGGCGCGTTCGGAACCGCCGGGGCGCCCGCTCCGGCCCGGCCGTCACGCCGGCCGTAGCGCAAAGCGTACGCCGGGTGGGCCTCTGGCAGCCGTCCGGCGGGTACGCCGCCGGGGCGGCCGGCGGTCGGGGCGGGACCGGTGGTCGGGGCGGGGCCGCTTCTTCCCGGGCGGGACGGCGAAGGGCCCCTGTTCCGCGCCGGAAACGGCGGGAAGGGGCCCTTCGGGACGGTTCGGGGGTCAGATCGAGCCGCGCGGTCGGGGGGAGGGTCGGCCCGGGAAGCCGCCGTCGCCGGGGGCGCCGTTGACCTGGCCACCCTGGCCAGCCGGGGGCCCGACCGGAGCCCCCGGCGCCCCGGCGTCCTGCTGTCCGGCCTGCTGCTCCGCGACCTCCCGGGGCAGCCGCAGCGGCAGCGGTTCCCGTACCGGCTTCGCCTCGCTGCCGCGGTCGACCACCAGGCCCTCCAGGCACTCGGCCAACGGGCCGGCCGCGCCCGGGTCCGCGGCGGCGGCGCCCTGGTAGACCCCGCGCACCATCCAGCGGGGCCCGTCGATGCCGACGAACCGCAGGTCGGTCAGCCCGTCGGGGCTGGAAACCCGGGCCCGCAGCTCGACGCCGTACTCGCCCTCGATCTCCTCGGCGGCCACGCCCTCGTTGAACAGGGAGGTACGGATCTCCTCGCGTACCTCGTCCCAGATCCCCTCCGAGCGGGGGGCGGCGAAGACCCCGAGCTGCAGGGCGCTCTGGCCGTGCACCAGCACGACCTGCTGGATGGTGCCGTCGGGATTCGCCTGCACCCGCACCTCGACGTCCTGCACGGCCGGGATGTGCAGGCTGCCCAGGTCGAGCCGCTGCACGTCGTCCGGGGCCGCCGAGATGTCGTACGGACCGCGCGCCGGAAGCTGGGCCTCGGCCTCGACGTGCTGCTCCTGCGGATCGCTGTCCCGCCGGCGCGACCGGGAGTGCTTACCGGAGCCGCCGCGTCCTCGGGAGAAGATCACTTTATCCGCCTTCCGTTCCTCAGCTCTGCTCGCTCGCGCCCGGCGGCGTGAGCAGCCCGGCGTGTCCGCCGGTCGACCCGTGCCCGCCGGCGCCCCGCGCGGAACCGGGCAGTTCGTCGACGATCTCGAACCGGGCCCGCTCCACCCGCTGCACCACGAGCTGCGCGATCCGGTCACCGCGGGCGATCTTCGCCGCGGTGGTCCGGTCGTGGTTGATCAGGTTAACCAGAATCTCGCCCCGGTAGCCGGCGTCGACCGTACCGGGCGCGTTGAGCACCGTGACGCCGAGCCGCGCGGCCAGGCCCGAGCGCGGATGCACCAACCCGACGAAGCCCTCCGGCAGGGCGATGGCGACGCCGGTACGCACCAGCGCCCGCTCCCCCGGCGGGATCTCCACCTCCTCCGCCGCCACGAGATCCGCGCCGGCGTCGCCCTGGTGGGCGTACGTGGGCAGCGGCAGATCCGGGTCGAGCCGGCGCAGCGGTACGGGCACAGCCTGGGTCACGCTCTGGCCCCTTTCCTGGGTCCGAGGGTCAACGCTTCGGGTCCGGCGGTCGTCGGTGCCCCGGGCTCCCGGGGTCGTCCCCCGTCATCCTGCCGGTTACGACGGCTCCCATCCTGCCCGGTACGGACGCCACGCCGCGCCGTACCCTCGAACCGTGGCACTGTCCGAATCCTCACCCGCCGCCGCGCCGACCTCCGCCCCGCCGGACGGCGCGGGCTACACCGAGCGGCTGCGGCTGCCGTGGTGGCTGTGGCTGGCCGGACTGGCCGCCGCGGGGCTGCTCGCCACCGAGGTCTGGATGGGTGCCGACGGCGTACGGGCCTGGCTGCCGTTCGTGGTGCTGCCGCCGCTGACCGTGGCGGCCCTGTGGTGGCTCGGCCGGATCCGGGTGGCCGTACTCGACGGCGAGTTCCTCGTGGACGACGCCCGGCTGCCGGTGCGCTTCGTCGCCGACGCGATCGCGCTGGACGCCGACGGCCGCCGCGAGGTGCTCGGCGTGGGCGCCGACCCGCTCGCGTTCGTGGTGCAGCGTCCCTGGGTGGCCGGTGCGGTGCAGGTGGTGCTGGACGACCCGGCGGACCCGACCCCGTACTGGGTGGTCAGCTCCCGCCACCCGGTCCGCCTCGCCGGGGCGATCCTCGCCGCCCGCGACGCCCCCGCCCGGGGCTGAGCCGCCGCGACGGAGCACGACGAGCCGATCCACCGCGACGCCGCCCACCGGGGCCGCCCCGCCGCGACGCCGGGCCGGCGGCTAGGCCGGTCCGGCGGAGATCATCTTTCGCTGTTGACGGCGCAGGTCGTCGCGGATCGCGTCGCCCAGCCCCCGGGTGGCGCGCCGGTTGAGGAAGCTCGCCACGGCGGCACCCGTGAGGAACGGCCCGAGCGTGGTGAGGTTGCGCCCGAACCGCCGCAGCAGCGTCTCCCGCAGCTCCCGGCGGGCCGCCGTACCGAGCACGGCCGCGACGCCGACGCCGGGCGTGAGCGGGTTGATGCCCCGTCGGGTGGCCCAGGCGTGGATCAGGGCGACCGCGCGCTGGGTGCCGGTCCCGGGCAGCGGTACGCCGTACGCCTCGTGCAGCTCGCCGATCAGCTTCAGCTCGATCGTCACCACCGCGACGGTCTCGGCGGCGAGCAGGATCGGCGCCGAGAGCAGGGTGGGCGTGACCGTCCACTCCACCGCCGCCAGTCCCCCGCCCGCCGCGCCGACGCCGGCCGTCGCCCGGGCGGCGTTGCGGACCAGCCGTTCGGCGAGCGCGTCGCCCTCCAGCCCGCCGAGGTGACGCCGGAGCGTCTCCTGGTCCCGGATCGGGATGCGCGGGGCGATGTCGCCGACGACGTCGGTCAGCCAGCGGATCGCCGCCCGTGGCTTGAACAGGTCGCCGACCCCGCGGGTACGCAGCTCGCCCACGAGCCGGCCGAGCAGGTGCCGCCGCCGGGCCGTGTCGATCTCGTCCTCGGCCAGGGCGGCGACCGTGGCGCCGAGCCGGCCGTCGTCCGCCCCCGAGCGGCCGATCTCCTCCACCGGCGCGCCCGTACCGCCCGGGCCGTCTCCCGTGCCGCCGCCCGGCCGGTCCCCCGTACCGCTCGGGCCGGCGACCTCGGTCCGGTCGGCGGCTGTCGGCTCCTCCGGTGCGCGGTCGGGACGGCTCATGCTCTGACCTCCAGCCGGGTCGATCGGTCCAGCGGCAACGCTCTCGCGACCATCAAGGTACCCATGCCGGGGCAAGCGAACTCGCGTCTCGCCCGCGCACCTCAGCCGTACCGCGGCGACCTCCACACCCGAGGCCGCCGCCCCCCTTCGTCTCCCTCGGTCAGGCGCACTCGCGGCAGATCAGTTCGCCGTTGCGCTCGACGGCGAGCTGGCTGCGGTGGTGCACCAGGAAGCAGCGCGCGCAGCGGAACTCGTCCGACTGCATCGGCAGCACCTTGACCGTGAGTTCCTCGTCGGCGAGATCCGCCCCGGGAAGCTCGAAGCTCTCGGCCACTTCAGCCTCGTCGACGTCCACGGCACCCGACTGTGAGTCGACCCGCCGGGCCTTGAGCTCCTCCAGGCTGTCCTCGCCGAGGTCGACCTCGTCGCGACGCGGAGCGTCGTAGTCGGTGGCCATCGGTTTCACTCTCCCATATCGATATTGTCGCCTGCGGTTGTAACGCCCGACGACACTGTTTCGGTTCCCGCTGGCCGGCCCTGTTTCCGGTCGCTCGGTCCGGCGTGTGCGGCCGGATCGCAGCCGCCAGGGCGAACCACCCCGGCGAGCGCGGTACCTTACCCCCCTTTTGGGAAGGCATGTATACCGCCCTCGCGGCAAAGTTGTACGCCCGCGCGCGCGGAGATGTTCCCAATGTGACTCAGGCGACACGAAGATAGGGGCAGGAGTACCCGGATCGCCGTCGGCGCGCCGGCATGAGCGGCTGTTTCCGCGCGCGCGACGGACACCCGCTAACCTCAGCGGCGTACTCGGTAGCCGTCGCCGGCGGGTCCGACCCTGCCCACGGTATCCGGCCAACACACAGCACGGGGAGAGCCTCCGGATGAGTTTTGCGCGGGTGCGAGCCCTCGTTGTCGTCGGCGCGCTGGTGGTCTGTGCCCTGATCTTCGTCGTGGTCGCCATCGTGCGGGACAGCCAGGGCGGGCAGGTCAGCGCCGAGAACTGCCCGAAGGGCTTCAAGCTGGCCAACCTGACGTTGCCGGACGAGAAGGACGTCAAGATCAACGTCTACAACGGCACGAACGAGGCCGGCCTCGCCACCGGCGTCGGCAACGACTTCAAGAACCGCAAGTTCCAGGTCCTCAAGACCGGCAACGACCCGAAGAAGAAGGGGTACGACGGGGTCGCCGTACTCCGCTACGGCCCGAAGAGCATCGGCGCGGCCACCCTGCTGCAGGCGTACTTCCTGCGGCAGGCGGAGAACGACTTCGACATCAACCGCGACGACGACGTGATCGACGTCGTGATCGGCGGCGCGTTCCAGCAGTTGGCGACGCCGACCGAGAAGAACCAGTCGCTCGGCGACATCGGCCGCCCCTCGCCCGAGCCGGGCACCTGCCCGTCGCCGGACAAGGACAGCTGAGCCGCGTACCGCCGCTCGTCGCCGGCCCGATCGCGCCCGGCGCGGCCCCACCGGGCGCCGCGCCGGATCCGAGCCTCGTCCGCGACGGTGGGCGCCCGTCAGGGGCCGCCGGCGGCGTCGAGCCGGGCCAGCCGGTCGTGCAACTGGTCGAAGAGCGCCGGCGGCGCGGCGACCACCAGGTCCGGGCCGGGAGCCGCGCCGTGCAGGCCGGCGACCCGCAGACCGGCCTCGGCGGCGACCAGCCCGCCGGCCGCGTGGTCCCAGGCGTTGAGGCCCTTCTCGTAGTACGCGTCGACGGCGCCCTCGGCGGCGAGGCAGAGGTCCAGCGCCGCGGCGCCGAACCGGCGGATGTCGCGCACGTACGGGATCAGCCCGACCAGTACGTTCGCCTGGTGCGTACGGCGCGCGGCGTCGTAGCCGAAGCCGGTGGCCACCAGCGCCTGGCCGAGGTCCGTCTCGGTCGAGGCGCGCAGCCGCCGCCCGTCCCGCCAGGCACCGCCGCCGCGTGTCGCGGTCCACTCGTCGCCGGTCGCCGCGTTGCGGACCACCCCGGCCACCACCTCCCCGTCGACCTCGGCGGCGAGCGAGACGGCGTACTGGGGCAGCCCGTAGAGGTAGTTGACGGTGCCGTCGATCGGGTCGAGGATCCAGCGCACGGCACCCGGGGCGGCCGTGGCACCGGCGCCGCTGTCGCCGTACTCCTCGCCCAGCACCGTGTCGTCCGGGCGCAGCCGCCGCAGCTCGGCCACGGCCTGGCGCTCCACCGCCCGGTCGGCCGCCGTCACCACGTCCGTGGCGGTGCTCTTGGTGGTCACCCCGGAGACTCCCTCGGCCCGCATGGCCTGGGCGGTCCCGGCCGCCTGGCGCGCGACCGTGACGGCGATCTCCAGTAGCTCCGCCGGAGCCGGTGTACTGCTCTGCATCACGTCCCCTTCCCGCACGAGTGCGGCGTCCCGCGCCCGGCGCGAGTATCATCCTTACAAAGTCCACATACGTTCCAAGTCGGCGGCCTGGCCGCCTGTCCGGCGTGCGGCGCGGGATGATCGCCCCAGACGGCGTTACAATTCACGCCTGCCCACGTGCCACGGACCACCGCCGACCGGCCGGCCCGGAACATGGGGGCCCTCAACCACATCGGCCCGGCTCGACGCCCCGCGCTGCGCTGGCCGATCTCGGCCGTGCTCGTTCATCGCCTCCGGAAGGTCATTCGTGACAGAACCCCGCCACACCGGCGCCGACGTTCGCTCGCTCACCGACACCCTGATCGCCCACGCGCAGAACGCCGGCGGCCAGCTCACGTCGGCCGAGCTCGCGCGCACGGTCGAGTCCGCTGAGGTGACTCCGGCCCAGGCCAAGAAGATTCTGCGCGCGCTCTCCGACGCGGGCGTGACCGTCGTCGTCGACGGCTCGGCGAGCACGACCCGTCGCCGGGTCGCCGCCGCCCGCTCCGCCACGCCCGCCTCCCGGGCCACCACCGCCAAGACCACGAAGAAGGCGGCACCGCCCGCGCCGAAGCAGGCACCGGCGGCCGAGGAGTCCGCGGCGCCCCGCAAGGCGGCACCCCGCAAGGCGGCGGCCGCCACGAAGACCGCCGAGGCGCCGGTGAAGGCCGCCACGAAGGTCACCCGCGCCGCGAAGGCCGCGCCCGGTACCGGCCCGGCCAAGGCCGCGAAGGCCGCCACCAAGGCCACCAAGGCCGGCCCCGACGGGATCGAGGGGGACATCGACCCCGAGGAGCTCGCCGCCGAGATCGAGGACGTCGTCGTCGACGAGCCGGTCGAGCTGACCAAGGCCGCCGAGGCCGACGCCGCCGACGCGGCGACCGACAACGACTTCGAGTGGGACGACGAGGAGTCCGAGGCGCTCAAGCAGGCGCGTCGCGACGCCGAGCTGACCGCCTCCGCCGACTCGGTCCGCGCCTACCTCAAGCAGATCGGTAAGGTCCCGCTGCTCAACGCCGAGCAGGAGGTCGAGCTGGCCAAGCGGATCGAGGCCGGCCTCTACGCCGCCGAGCGGCTGCGCGCCGCCGAGGAGGGCGAGGAGAAGTTCCCCCGGGAACTCGCCCGGGACCTGGGGTGGATCTCCCGGGACGGGGAGCGGGCCAAGAACCACCTGCTGGAGGCGAACCTGCGGCTGGTGGTCTCGCTGGCCAAGCGGTACACCGGTCGCGGCATGGCCTTCCTCGACCTGATCCAGGAAGGCAACCTCGGCCTCATCCGCGCCGTCGAGAAGTTCGACTACACCAAGGGCTACAAGTTCTCCACCTACGCCACCTGGTGGATCCGCCAGGCCATCACCCGCGCCATGGCCGACCAGGCCCGCACCATCCGCATCCCGGTACACATGGTCGAGGTGATCAACAAGCTCGGCCGGATCCAGCGCGAGCTGCTCCAGGACCTGGGCCGCGAGCCCACCCCGGAGGAGCTGGCCAAGGAGATGGACATCACACCGGAGAAGGTGCTGGAGATCCAGCAGTACGCCCGGGAACCCATCTCCCTCGACCAGACCATCGGCGACGAGGGCGACAGCCAGCTGGGCGACTTCATCGAGGACTCCGAGGCGGTCGTCGCGGTCGACGCGGTCTCCTTCTCGCTGTTGCAGGACCAGCTCCAGCAGGTGCTGCAAACGCTCTCCGAGCGTGAGGCGGGCGTGGTACGGCTGCGCTTCGGGCTCACCGACGGCCAGCCGCGCACGCTCGACGAGATCGGCCAGGTCTACGGCGTGACCCGGGAACGGATCCGCCAGATCGAGTCCAAGACGATGTCCAAGCTGCGTCACCCGTCCCGATCGCAGGTCCTGCGCGACTACCTGGACTGACCATTTCCGTCAACCAGTTGTGTCGGAATGATCACCAGACGTACAACAGGCATTGGTGATCGGTTGGTTACCCGGTCGTGATCGTTGACGTGGCACCCTTGGTGCACGGCACACTGTGCCTACCACGTGTGAGTTCGGTCCCCCGAGGGCACACTGGGAAGGCAACACCCCGCCAGGGTGTTGCACGATGGGTGAGCAACGACCGAAGAGAGTGTTCATCGGTGACGACCCGAGGAGGAAGGCGATGACCCCGACCCTCACGCCGCCGCCCGAGACGGTGGCTCCCCCAGCCGCCGATGAACGGTGCGACCGCTGCAACGCCGCCGGCAAGCTCCGGATCACCCTGGCGGGTGGGAGCGAGCTGGTTTTCTGTGGGCATCACGCGAACAAGTACGCGGAAGAGCTCGTGAAGATCACCGTACGGTTCGCGGCCGACCCGGAGTTCAGCTGGCGTGGCGCCGATCTGATGGCGAACTGAATCCGCAAACCGACATAGTCGACCGGAGGTACCCACCACGGGTGCCTCCGGTCGACTATTTCCGCCCAGAACACCCACCCGGCCCGCGGCCGGACCGGGAACGCGGACCAGCCAGGGCGCGCGGACCGGACAGAGCACCCGGACCGCGCGGACCGGTCAGAGAGCGCGGACCGGGTCAGAGCGTCTGGACCGTGGCGATCCGCTCTTCGAGCTGCTCGATCGTCGCCTGCGCGCTCGGCGGCCCGCCGCAGAGCCGACGCAGCTCAGCGTGGATCTTGCCGTGCGGCTGGCCGGTACGGTGGTGCCGAGCGGCGACCAGCGCGTTGAGCTGCCGCCGCAGCGCGACCCGCCGCTCCCCCGCGCTCAGCGGCGCGGGCGGGACCTGCGGGGCCGGAGCCGGTTCCTCCGCCGTCTTCCGGCGGCGCTGGGCCGCCAACTGCTCCGCCTGGCGCTTGTTCAGCAGGGTGGCCACCTGGTCGGCCGTGAGCAGCCCCGGCAGCCCCAGGTACTCCTCCTCCTCGGGCGTACCGGCCTGGGCCGCGGTGCCGAACGAGGCGCCGTCGAAGATGACCTGGTCCAGCTCCGCGATCGAGGAGAGCGGCTCGAACCGCTTCTCCAGCTCCCCGCTCGCCTCCTCGTTGCGCTGGGCGCGTTCCAGCAGGTCGTCGTCGAGGCCGTCCCCCCGCTTCGGCGCGCCGAGCACGTGGTCCCGGGCCGCCTCCAGTTCGCTGGCGAGTCCCAGCAGGTGCGGAACGCTCGGTACGAAGACCGAGGCCGTCTCGCCGGGGCGGCGGGCCCGTACGAACCGCCCGATCGCCTGGGCGAAGAAGAGCGGGGTCGAGGCACTGGTGGCGTAGACCCCGACCGCCAGGCGGGGAATGTCGACGCCCTCCGAGACCATCCGTACCGCGACCAGCCAGCGCTGGTCCGAGGCGGAGAAGGCCGCGATGCGGGCCGAGGCACCGGCGTCGTCGGAGAGGACCACCACCGCCTTCTCGCCGGTCAGCCGCTCGATCAGCCGGGCGTACGCCCGGGCGGCCTGCTGGTCCGTGGCGATGACCAGGCCGCCGGCGTCGCTCATGCCGCCGGCCCGCAGCACCTGCAGCCGGGCGTCGGCGGCGCGCAGCACCTGCGGCATCCAGTCGCCGCGGGGGTCCAGCGCGGTACGCCACGCCTGGGCGATCAGCTCCTGCGTCATCGGTTCGCCCAGGCGGGCCGCCAGCTCGTCCCCGGCGCTGGTCCGCCAGCGCGTCTCGCCCGAGTAGGCGAGGAAGATCACCGGACGGACGACGCCGTCGCGCAGGGCGTCGGCGTACCCGTAGACGGAGTCGGCCCGGGAGCGCTGCAGCCCGTCCTGGCCCCGCTCGTAGAGCACGAACGGGATGGGGTTGTCGTCGGAGCGGAAGGGCGTACCGGTCAGCATCAACCGGCGTACGGCCGGCTCGAACGCGGACTTGACGCCGTCGCCCCAGGAACGCGAGTCGCCGGCGTGGTGGATCTCGTCGAGGATGACCAGGGTCCGTCTGGTCATGGTGTGCCGGCGGTGCACCTGCGGCGCCATCCCCACCTGGGCGTAGGTGATCACGGTCCCGTGGAAGTCGGCGGAGGAGTGCACGTCGGCGTTGCGGAACGACGGGTCGAGCTGGATGCCGACCCGGGCCGCGGCGTTGGCCCACTGGGTCTTGAGGTGCTCGGTCGGGGCGACCACGGTGACCGCCTCGACCGTGCCGTCGACCAGCAGTTCGGCGGCGAGGCGCAGGGCGAAGGTGGTCTTTCCGGCGCCCGGGGTGGCCACCGCCAGGAAGTCCTCGGAACGGCGGCGCAGGTACTCCACCAGCGCCTTGCGCTGCCACGCGCGGAGTGCGGGGAAGGAATCAATCGACGGTGGTCGGGCAACCAACGGGACGCTCCTCCTCGAATCGGGCAAGCGGTCTGCTCGTCAGCGGCCGAGCGAGGGCCACGAAAACGCCTCCGCGGATCCGGCGGAGCGCGAAGGCCACCCCAGCATAACCAGGAGTTCCCGCCGGCCCCAGTCGACACCAGCGGTCGCCCCGGCCCCACCCGTCACGCCGTGCGACCGGGGTCGTCCGACCGGTCACAAGGCCGCGCGTCGCGGTCCCCGGCGGGCTCAGTCCGCCCCGGACCGCCGGTGCCAACGGCGGCGCCCGGTGAGACCGCCGCCACCGTCGTCCGGGTCGGGCTCGCCGCGCTGGCGGGGCGGCCGGCCGCGCGGCGGGGCCACCGGCGCCGACCAGCGCCGGCGCAGCGCCACCAGGCGTACCAGGAAGACCAGGACCGCGGCGGCGACCAGCGGCACCGGCCCGGCCAGCCCGGTACGGTCCAGCGCCACCACCGCGAACGAGCCGGCGAGCGCCGCCACCGCGTAGATCTCCCGGCGCAGCACGACGGGGATCTCCCCGGTCAGCAGGTCCCGGCCGAGGCCGCCCCCGATGGCCGCGAGCATGCCGATCACGGCGGCCCCGGCCCCGGGCATCCCGGCGTGCAGCGCCTTGAGGGTGCCGGTGACGGTGAAGAGGGCCAGACCCGCCGCGTCGAGCACCAGTACGGTCGTACGGAGCCGGGCCAGTTGCGGGTGGAGCCAGAAGACGGCCGTCGCGGTGGCCGCCGCGACGGCGGCGTACCGCCAGTCCGCGAAGGCCAGTGGCGGCACCTCGTTGATGACGAGATCACGGAAGATGCCGCCGCCCAGCGCCGCGACGAAGCCGACGAAGATCACGCCGAACAGGTCGAGTCGTTTCGCCACCGCGGCCGACGCGCCCGACGCGGCGAAGACGGCGACGCCGGTCAGGTCTGCCAGGAGCAGCGCGGTGGAGGTGGTCACCGCAGAAGATTACGTGCGGTGGCGCGGTGGCGCGGCGACTCAGTCGGCCATCGAGTCGTATATCTCCTTGCAGCGCGGGCAGACGGGCGAGCCCGGCTTGGCCGCCTTGGTCACCGGGAACGTCTCCCCACAGAGCGCGATCACGAAGGTGCCCATCACGGCACTCTCGGCGATCTTCTCTTTACGTACGTAGTGGAACATCTCCGGGCCGGTATCCGCGTCCTTCAGATCCGGGCGCTCGAGAACATCAGTGCTCACGGTTACACCTCCAACTTGCCAGTTTGGCAGGCCACGGCCGCCCGGTCCACCGCAGGCCCGCCCGAGCGGTCCAGCGCGGGCCCGGTCCGGCCCGGGTCGTACGGTAATGATCGTGAAAGACTTCCACATCCGGTACGGGGCCGAGGTGGCCGAGGCGCTGCGCGACGGGCGGCCGGTCGTCGCCCTGGAGAGCACGATCGTCTCGCACGGCCTGCCCCGGCCCGACAACCTGCGCGTGGCCCGGGAGATCGAGCGGACCGTACGCGACAACGGCGCGGTGCCCGCGACCATCGGCATGATCGGCGGCGAGCTGGTGGTCGGCCTGGACGACGCCCAGCTGACCCGGCTGGCGAGCGCCGACGGGGTGAGCAAGCTCTCCGTACGCGACCTGGCGGTGGCGGCGGCGACCGGCGCCGACGGGGCGACCACCGTGGCCGCGACCAGCGCGGTCGCCGCCGCGGCCGGGATCGGGGTCTTCGCCACCGGAGGGCTCGGCGGCGTGCACCGGGAGGCGGCGCAGACCTTCGACGAGTCGGCCGACCTGGTCACGCTGGCGCGTACCCCGATCGCGGTGGTCTGCGCCGGGGTGAAGTCGATCCTCGACGTGGGGGCGACGCTGGAGCGGCTGGAGACGCTGGGCGTGACGGTGCTGGGCTACCGGACCCGCCGGTTCCCGGGCTTCTTCATCACCGACGGCGGCTTCGACCTGGACTGGTCGGTCGACTCCGCCGAGCAGGTGGCGGCCGTGCTCGCGGCCCGGGCCGGACAGGGGGTGCACTCCGGCGCGGTGCTGGTGGCCAACCCGCTGCCGACCGACGAGCAGCTCGATCCGCGACTGCACGACCGTACCCTCGCCGAGGGGTTGGCGCGGCTCTCGGCCGAGGGGATCACCGGCAAGGCGGTGACGCCGTTCCTGCTCGCGTACTTCCACTCCGCCACCGGCGGCGCGAGCCTCGCGGTGAACGTCCGGATCATCCTGCGCAACGCCGCCCTGGCGGCGCGGATCGCGGTGGCCCGGGCGGCCCGGGCCGGCGCCGCCGGATGACGGGTTCGGGGCGGATCGTCACGGTCGGGGACGTGGTCACCGACGTCGTCGCGGTGCTGCGCGCCCCGCTGGCGGCCGGTACCGACACCGCCGCCGCGATCCAGCTCACCGGCGGCGGCCAGGCGGCCAACACCGCGGCGTGGCTGGCCTGGCTCGGCGTGCCGGTGACGCTGGTCGCCGCGGTGGGCGAGGACGAGGCGGGGCGGGCCCGCCTGGCGGAGCTGGCGGCGCTCGGCGTGGACTGCACCGTGCGCCGCGTCCCGGACGCCCCGACCGGCACCGTGATCGTCCTCACCGGGGACGGCGAGCGGACGATGGTCACCGATCGGGGAGCCAACCTGCGGCTCACCGCGGCCGACGTGAGCGCCGCGCTGGCGGCCGCGCCGGACGCGCGGCATCTGCACCTCTCCGGGTACGCGCTGCTGGACGCCGGGTCGCGCGGGGCCGCGCTGCGGGCGCTGGCCGCCGCCCGCGACGGCGGGCTGACCACCAGCGTCGACGCGGCCTCCGCGGCGCCGCTGCGGCAGGTGGGCCCGGCGGCCTTCCGGTCCTGGGTACGCGGCGCGGACCTGCTGCTCGCCAACGCGGACGAGGCGGCGGTGCTGGCGGACGGGGCCGGCGCGGCGGCCCGGGCCAGGGAGCTGACCGGGGTGACGCCGCACGTGGTGGTGAAGAAGGGCGGCGGGGGCGCGATCTGGGCGATCCGGGACGGGGAAGCCCTCAGCGTGCCGGCCCGGCCGACGCCGGTGGTCGACGTCACCGGCGCGGGCGACGCGTTCGCGGCCGGGCTGCTGGCCGCCTGGGTGGCCGGGGCCGGGCCGGCCGGGGCGCTGGAGCGGGCCACGGAGCTGGGCGCCCAGGCGGTCGCCCAGGTCGGTGCCCGCCCGCCCGCGCCCGGTCGTCCCCGCTGACGTAGACACACCCCAGCTCCCGCGGCGCCGGTTCTTGCGGCACCAGCTCCCGCGGTACCGCCTCGCGCGGTCCAGCGGCCTTACTGCTCGGCGTCGATGACCGGGTGCGGGCGCTCCTCGGCCGGCAGGCTCCGGGGTGGCGTCTCGTCCCGCTGCGACCGGTGCAGCCGGTTCGCGAGCCGGTACTTCTCCTTCGGAGGGCCGTCGTTCGCCAGCAGCACGGCCAGCCACGGGATGAGGACCATGCCGACGCCGCAGAGCGAGAGCCAGAGCCAGAGCAGCGGGGGCTTGACCCCCACGAGGATCGCGCCGACCACCAGGCACGCCGCCCGGATGGACATCATCACGATGTAGCGCAGCTGACGACTGCGGAGCTGGTCGTGCTGGCTGCGCGAGGCGTCGGTGATCAGGATCGGTTGGTACGCCTGACGCTTCACCACGTTCCTCCTCGCCGGATCTCCTCCATCCTGTCACCTCCGGCGCGGCCGTGCCGCGCCGCCTCGGCGTGGGCCCCGTCGCGCGGCTCACGCGGGGCGTCGCGTGTTACGTGCGTGGTACGCTCCGGGCGTGGGCAGCAGGTTCAGCTTCACCGACGAGGCACTGGGCAACCTGAAGGTCTACGACGTGACGCCCGGGGAAGTCTGGGAGGCGCTGCACGTTGCCCGCCGGATAATCCGGCATCTCGGCGACGACGTGATGGTCGTCTACTCGACCACGCACCGGGGGCGGCGACTGGCCGTGCTGCTCGCCGAGGCGGAGGGCACCGACAACGACTGGGACATCCTCTCGGCCCGGGAACTCGGCGAGAGCGAGTCCAAGCGCTACGACGAGGCGCTGCGGGGATGGCGACGATGAGGAGGCGGTGAGATGGACCGACAGGACGCGATCAAACAGTTCCACTCCGGCGGCGACCAGCTCGCGGAGCTGATCGACGAGAGCCAGCCGGTCGAGCTGCCGACCCCGGACACCGACACACCGATGGTCAGCCGCTCGGTACGGCTGCCGCTGGAGACGTACGAGCGGGTCCGGGCGGCGGCGGACGCCCGAGGCATCGGGGTCACCACGCTGATGCGGCAGTGGATCGAGGCGGGGCTGGCCGATCTCGACGAGTCGGCGACGGTGTCGCTCGCCGACGTCCGGCGGGCGCTGGCCGCGCTCGCCCACCCCACCGCGGCCTGAGCCGCCGCGTCCCGGGCACCGGCCGACTGACGGTGGGGCGGGGCACCGCCGGCGCCACGCCCAACGGCTGAGCGGTGGCCTTCCCCCGCCCGGGAAGGCCACCGCAGCTCCGGCGTCCGGTTACCGACCTGAGCGGGCCTGCTCCGGCCACGCTCGCTGGTCCGATCCGCTCGGCAGAGCCTAGGAAGCCGGCCTCCCCCGGCCCACCGCCCCGGCCGGAATTTGACCGTTTCTTGAGCTTCGGCCGGCCTGCCGGGGCCTCACGGCTTGGCCTTGGCCGCCGCCTTCTGCCGCTGCTTGTACTCCCTGACCCGGGTCAGCGAGTCCGCGTCGGTGATGTCCGCCACCGACCGGTACGCGCCGGCCTCGCCGTACGCGCCGGCGGCCTCGCGCCACCCGGGCGCCGCGAGGTCGAACCGCTTGCCGAGCAGGGCGAGGAAGATCTGGGCCTTCTGCTTGCCGAATCCGGGCAGTTCGGCGATGCGCTTCAGCGCGTCCCGGCCGTCGCTCGCCTCGGTCCAGATCCGCTCCGCCCGCCCGTCGTACCGCTGCACCAGCAGCCGGCAGACCTCCTGGACCCGCGCCGCCATCGCCTTCGGGAAGCGGTGCAGCGCCGGCGGCTTCGCGAAGATCTCGACCAGCGCCTCCGGGTCGTACCCGGCGATCTCCTCGGCGGTCGGGGCGTGCCCGAGCCGCTGGGTCAGCACGTACGGCGAGGAGAACGCCTTTTCGAGCGGAATTTGTTGATCGAGGACCATGCCGATGAGCAGCGCCAGCGGGTCCCGTTGGAGCAGCGTGTTGGCCTCGGCGTCGATGGGCAGCGACAGCGTCATGCCTGCCATCTTCGCCGGTCAGGGCGGTGGCGTACGACATCGGGGCGGCCCCGGGAGCGCCGGGGCCGCCCACGGCGGCTCACGCGCCGGCCGGAACCTTGTCGAGGAAGCCGTGTACGGCGCGGATCCGGCCCTCGGCGGTCAGCGTCGCCACGTCGAAGCCCTCGACGATCGACTCCCCACCGGAGGGGGCGACCAGTTCCCAGCCGAACCGGACGAGGTCGTGGTGCCCGTCCACGGCGCCCCTGGCGCGGAAGACCAGGCCGGGAAACATCTCGCGGGCGCCCGCGATCACGGCGGCGATGCCGTCGTGGCCGGCCACCTCGGCCAGCGGGTCGGTGTAGGTCCCGTCCTCGGTCCAGAGTTCGCGGACGGCGCGGCCCCGCGCCTCGGCGTCCGGCTCGTTCCACGCGGCGAGGTACCGGTCGACGACGGCGGCGAAATCGGTCATGAGAGGTGTCCTTTCTGACGGGCCGGCGGCGGCCGCGAGACCTCGGGCGACGGGGCCTCGGGCGGGTTGACGTCCCACCGCCGGCACCCGGAAATCTCTCACCGGGGCGGCGGTCGCGTCGATTACCCGACAGGTAAGACGGTCCTCGGGCCGGCGGCGCCCGGTGCGGGGACGTTCACTCCGCCAATTCCGCCAGCACCGACCTGAGCAACGCCCGGGACTGCGACTCGTCCAGGGCGACTTTGTCGAGTCCCGCCCACGCCTCCTCGTACGCCGCCACGTCGGTGTCCCGGGAGAGATACCCGCCGCCGGTCAGCGACTCCCGGAAGACGGTGGTCGGTTCGCCCGCGGTCATCCCGTCGCCGGGCGGGAAGTCGAGAATGGTGAACGCGCCGGCCGCCGCCGCGAGGGTCGGTCCCGCCTCCAGCGGCAGTACGCGCAGCGAAACGTTCGGCCAGCCGCTCGCACGGTCGAGGTGGTCGAGTTGGTCCCGCATTCCCGGCCGGTCGGCGATGCGCCGCCGCAGCACCGCCTCGGAGAGGACCACCTCGTACCGCGGTGGCGGCGGAAACTGTCGGCTGAGCAGGCGCTGCCGCCGGGCCCGGATATCGTCCGCCCGGTATCGCTGCGCCTCGGTGAGATCGGACCGGTACGGCCCGATCGCGGTCGCGTAGCGCACCGTACGCAACAGCTCCGGCACCAACTCGCCGTTGTAGTGCCGTAGACGTTCCGCGGCGGCCTCCAGTCCGAGGCCGAGGGAGAGCCACTCCGGAATGCCGTCGCCGTACGCGTGCCACCAGCCCTTCGCCTGCGTACCGCCGGCGAGGTCGGCTAGTTCCCGGGTGATCCGGGGCCCGGCGAGGTACAGGTTGCAGAGCACCTTCACATCGCGGGGCCGTACCGGAACGGCGCCGGACTCGATCCGCCAGATCTTCTGCCGGGAACAGGCCAGCGCGGTCGCGGCCTCGTCCTGCGAAATGCGGGCCCGCTCGCGGAGTTCTCGCAGGTAACGCCCGAGGCGCCGACGCGCGACGGTGGAACCGACCTCGACAGCCATGCAACCCCCTACTTTCGATTACCAAAATGCATCTTGCAGATTTTTGATCCGATCCGCTTGCCGATGGTGCCGCAGCCCGATATTCGCAGCACAAGGAGACGGAAACAACATTGTGCTGACGGTCCAATTCGTCGCATGCTGATCAGCAGCGGCGTCGACTCCCTCGCCGACACCGCGGTACCGATGCCTGCACCGATCACTCAACCAGGGAAATGCCTGGTCAGCGACCCATACCAAGGGGGCGAGAGAATTGAGTGCCGCCGACCAGCTTTCAGAATTCGCGGCTTTTGCCATAGATCTTGCGCTCGCCCATCGCCCGAAATGGAAATTCCATCAGCTGGCGCTACGCAAGATGTGCGCGTGCGGAAACCCCCTGCCCTGCCGCAGACTCACCGCCCTCCCCGCCGATCTGTCCCGGTCCCGCGCACAGCCGGGCGCATTGTCTGCCGACTATGGAGGACGGAATGACTGAGTACCCGCCCATTCACGCGCCGTCCCGCCCGGACTGGTCCTGTACCGCCTGCGCGGACGCCTGGCCCTGCAACACCCGGAAACTGCAGCTGCGGGACCTGTTCCAGGACAACACCGCCGGTCTGGTGAACTACCTAGCCCAGTACCTGACCGACGCGAACCTCGAGCTGGGCCACCTGAGCAGCGTCGAGGTGAGCGAACGGTTCGTCGACTGGTGCGCGCCTGGGGCGGGCCGGGCCACGGCGTAGGGTCGCGGATGTCCGCGTACCGGGGAAGGAAGCTCGCCGAAGTGAACAGCCCGCAGCACCTCGACCCGCAGCGTCCCGAGTTGGCGGCGCAGCTCGACCTCGCCCCGCACCCGGAGGGTGGGTGGTTCCGCGAGACGTGGCGCTCGTCGCAGAGCTTCCGGCCCGACGGGTACGACGGCACCCGCAGCGCCGCCACCGCCATCTACTTCCTGCTCAACCCCGGCGAGCGGTCCCGCTGGCACGTGGTCCGCTCCGACGAGCTGTGGCTCTGGCACTCGGGCGGCCCGCTGATCCTGCGGCTCGGCGGGTCCGGCGACACGCCGGCGTCCGACCCGGAAGAGGTGCTCCTCGGCGCCGACGTGGCCGCCGGCCAGCGGCCCCAGGTGGTGATCCCCGGCGGGGTGTGGCAGGCGGCGGCCCCGGCCGCCGACCGGCCGGTCCTGGTCAGCTGCGTGGTCGCCCCCGGATTCGACTTCGCCGACTTCCGGATGGCCTGACACCGCCCGCGCCACCGGCCGCCCGCCCGGGGCGCGACAGCGCCGCCGTGGGCCGGCGGATCGCCGCGCGACGGTACGCGGCCGGCGGGTCTTGGCGGGTGAGCTGCCGGTCCGGTGGTCGGGACAGGCAAGATGTCAGCGTGGACGAACACGACATGCTCCTGTCGCCGGCCGGCGTCGAGCAGCTGCGCGCCGCGCTGACCGGCGCCGGCTACACGTCGAGCGGCATCGCCGAGCGGCTCGGCTCGGCCGCGACCAGCGGACTCACCCGCAACGACTTCCGGGCCGCGCTGCGCGCGACCGAGGAACGTGATCCGCTCGCCACGCTGATCCGGCTCTTCGTCTGCGGTCAGACGGAGCCGGAGGCCGCGGTCACCGCCGCGCTGGCCCCGCTGCCGCTGGCCGAGGCGCTCGCCGCCGGGCTGGTCGAGCGGTACGGCGACGGGCTGCGCCAGGGCGTCGACCTCGAACCGTACGGGGACGCCTGGTGGGTCCTCTCCGACGTGCCGGCCAGCGCCCGGCCCGGCCAACCGCTCCGCTCCGACCACGTGCTCGGCATCGGCGGCGCCTCCACCACGCTGGTCGGGGCCACCATCCGCCGGCCGGTCGGCACCGCCCTCGACCTCGGTACCGGCAGCGGCGTCCAGGCGCTGCACCTGGCCACGCACGCCGACTCGGTCACCGCCACCGACCTCTCCGACCGCTCGCTGCGCTTCGCCGCCACCACCGCCGCGCTCAACGGCCAACGCTGGGAACTGCTCCGGGGCGACCTGACCGCGCCGGTCGCCGGACGGCGGTTCGACCTCGTGGTGAGCAACCCGCCGTTCGTGGTCGGGCCCGGCACCACCACGCACAGCTACCGCGACTCGGGGCGGGTCGGCGACGCGATCGCCGTCGAGCTGGCCGGCGCCGCGACCGGGCTGCTGGCCGAGGGCGGCACGATGCAGTACCTGGCCAACTGGGTACACATCGCGGGCGAGGACTGGGGCGACCGGGTGGCCGGCTGGTTCGCCGGTACCGGGCTGGACGCCTGGGTGATCCAGCGCGAGGTCGCCGATCCCACCGCGTACGTCGACCTGTGGCTCGCCGACGCCAGCGAGGCGGCCGACCCGCAGCGGGTGGCCGCCTGGCTGGACTGGTTCGACACGCACAAGGTCGAGGCGATCGGCTTCGGGATCATCAACCTGCGCCGGGGCGGCCACGACGATCCCCTGGTACGCGTCGAGGACCTGCGCCAGTCGGTACAGCCGCCGATGGGCGAGCAGATCGCCGCCTGGTTCGACCGGCAGGACTGGCTCCGGGGCCGGGACACCGACGGGCTGCTCGCCGCCCGGTACCGCGCCGCCGACGGGCTGCAGCTGCGGCAGGAGGCGACCATGGGCGAGCAGGGCTGGGCGGTCGACCGGCAGGTGCTGGCGATGCCCCGGGGCCTGCGCTGGACCGAGGAGGTGGACCCGCTGGTGCTGGCGCTGGTCGGCGGCTGCGACGGCCGGGTGCCGCTGCGCGAGCAGCTGGCCCTGCTCGCCATCGCGCACGAGGTACCGGAGGCGGACCTCGCCGAGGCGGCCGGGCCGATCATCGCGCACCTGGTCGAGCGCGGCCTGGTCACTCCGGTGGCGGGCTGACGCCGTGCGCGCGGTGGTACAGACGGTCAGCCGGGCCAGTGTGACGGTGGACGGCGTCGTGGTGGGCGAGATCTCCGACGGGCTGCTGGTGCTGCTCGGGGTGACCCACGCCGACACCGACCTGACCGCGCAGACGATGGCCCGCAAGGTGCACGAGCTGCGCATCCTCGACCCGCGGCCCGACCCGGGCGAGGAGGAACCGCAGGGTGGGGAGACGCCGCGGGGCGAGCGCTCGGCCGCCGACCTCGGCGCGCCGATCCTGGTGGTCAGCCAGTTCACGCTCTACGGCGACGCGCGCAAGGGGCGGCGCCCGACCTGGCAGGCGGCGGCACCGGCGGAGGTCGCCGAGCCGCTGGTGACCGCGTTCGTCGAGGCGCTGCGCTCGCGCGGGGCGAAGGTGGAGACCGGCCGGTTCCGGACCCACATGCTGGTGGAGAGCGTCAACGTCGGACCGCGGACGATCATCCTCGACCTCTGAGCCCCGGCGCCGGGTGCCGCCAGCCGGACCGGGCTGGCGGCGCGGGCGCCGGAGGGAACCCGGGCGGGTCAGAAGAAGAGGCCGCGCCGCTGGACCGACTCGCGCAGCCACCCGTCGAGCCGCGCGGCCCAGTCCGTCCGCGCGACGTCCGCGTAGTCGACCGTGAAGCGGCCGAACGCGTCCCGTCCCTCGGTGAAGAGGCCGCCCCGCTTGTCGATCTCCAGTACCACCTGGAGGTGGTGCGGGGTGGCGACGAAGGTCAGTTCGAGCTGGTTGAGCGCGCGGGCGTACTGCGGCGCGGGATAGAACTCGATCTCCTGGTAGAACGGCAGCCGCTGCTGTACGCCGTAGATGTGGCCCCGCTCGACGTCCGCGCGGGAGAAGCGGAAACCGAGCCGCAGCAGCGCGTCGAGCACCTGCTCCTGGGCCGGCAGCGGGTGTACCGCCACCGCGTCGAGGTCCCCCTTGTCGACGGAGCGGGCCACCTCCAGCTCGGTACGCAGGCCCATGGTCATGCCGTGCAGGTGCTGGCCGTACAGCTCGGTGATCGGCGTCTCCCAGGGGACCTCGACCCGGAACGGGATGCTGTGCCGCTGGCCGCTGTCGAGGTGGAACGCGCCGGTGACCCGGGTGCGGTGGAACTCCTGCGTGGTGTCGTACTCGCTGTCGCCGCTCTCCACCTCGACGCGGGTCACCAGCCCGAGCGCGACGTACTCGATGTCGACCGGGTGGTCGCCGCCGACCACGTGCACCTGGCCCTCCAGCTGACCGCCGGGGCGGCAGTTCGGGTTGGCCAGCACGGTGTCCACCGACGGACCGCCGACACCCATCGCTCGCATGATGCGCTTGAAGACCACGATGCTCTCCCTCGACGTGCCGTCGGTCCGATCGCCGCTGTCGTTCGCCGCTGGGTGGCACGGTAGCCAGCACCGACAAGCGCGCCGGGCGTCCCGAATCGGCCCGCCGTCCTCGACATTATGGACAAATGCCGTGAGGTGCCGCGATGGCGCGTCGTCGTGGTACCAGATTCATGCCACTCGAACGTCTCCTCACCTCCGCTTCACGCCCCACCGGCCAAGCTGTTTCCACCAACGCCAATCGGCCTTGGGAAAGGCAGTCGACGCGGGGAGGCGACTGAGATGGTCCTGAAGATCGTGAAGGATGAGCACGTGCCGGCCGCCACGGCTGGATCGGATATCGACGCGCAGGCGGAGGGCAACACCGAGAACCTGGTTGACCTCGACGCGACCGACGAGCGCGGCGTCTCGGCGGACCTGGTCCGGGCCTACCTCAACGGCATCGGTCGCACCAAGCTGCTGACCGCGGTCCAGGAGGTGGAGTTGGCCAAGCGGATCGAGGCCGGGCTCTACGCCGAGGAGAAGCTCGCCGAATCCGAGGCCATCCTTCCCGTCGAACTCCGCGCGGATCTCGCGATCGTCGCGACGCAGGGCCGGGCCGCGAAGGACCACCTCCTGGAGGCGAACCTGCGGCTGGTGGTGAGCATCGCCAAGCGGTACACCGGTCGCGGCATGGCCTTCCTCGACCTGATCCAGGAAGGCAACCTCGGCCTCATCCGCGCCGTCGAGAAGTTCGACTACACCAAGGGCTACAAGTTCTCCACCTACGCCACCTGGTGGATCCGCCAGGCCATCACCCGCGCCATGGCCGACCAGGCCCGCACCATCCGCATCCCGGTACACATGGTCGAGCAGGTGAACCGCATGGTCCGCGCCCGCCGCGACCTCGCCACCGCCCTCGGGCGGGAGCCCAGCATCGCCGAGATCGCCAAGGCGATGGACGTACCGGAGTTTCAGGTGATCGAGCTGATCTCGTACGACCGGGAGCCGGTGAGCCTGGACCAGGCCGTCGGCGAGGACGGGGAGAGCGCACTCGGTGACTTCGTGGCGGCGGTCGACCCACGGGACGAGCCCGGCGACGCCGCCACCCAGGGCCAGCTCCGCAACGAGGTCGAGATCGTCCTCGCCACCCTCTCCCAGCGGGAGCAGGCGGTGATCCGGCTGCGCTTCGGCCTCGACGACGGCCGGCAGCGCACGCTCGACGAGGTGGGCCGGGAGTTCGGCCTCTCCCGGGAGCGGATCCGCCAGATCGAGAAGGTGACCCTGCTCAAGCTCCGCCACCCGTCCCGCGCCGAGCGGCTGGAGGCGTACGCCAGCTGACCCGCCCGCTTCCTACGCCGAGCCCCTCGACGTCCCACCGGACGTCCGAGGGGCTCGGCGTTTCCGCGCGGAGGCGGTACCGCCGCCCGCCGCCCTTCAGCCGGCGTCGGCCTCGACGAGCAGCCGTCGCAGCAGTCCGGCGAGCTGGTGGCGCTCGTCACCGCTGAGGGCTGCCATGATCCGGTGTTCCTCGTCGCCCAGCCCGTCGATGGCGCCGCGCCAGACCCGGTGACCGCGCTCGGTGAGCTGGACGATCACCTTCCGCCGGTCGTCGGGGGACGGCTGCCGGCGCAGGAAGCCCCGCTGCTCCATCGCGTCCAGCCGGCCGGTCATGGTGGCCGGGGAGACCCGCAGGTCGGTGGCGAGTTCCGAGGGCCCGGCCCGGTACGGCCGGCCGCGGCGGGCGAGCGCGTGCAGCGTCTCGTACTCGAAGTTCTGCAGCCCGTGCTCGGCCAACTGGGCCTGCTTGACCCGGCTCAGGTGCTTCACCAGGTAGTGCATCCGGGTGACCGCGCCCTCGACGTCCGGGTCGAGGTCGGGCAGTACCCGCCGCCACTGCGCGATGTGCTCGTCAACCCTGTCGCCTACGTCGGTCACCGGTCAAGTGTGCCCGCCCACCGCTCCGGCTGTGGCCCACGCCGCTCGGCCCGCACCGCTCGGCGCGTCGCTCGGCCCGCACCGCTTCGTTGGGCGCGCGTCGAGGCGGGGGGAGGATCATTTCGTTGCCAAATTTTTCGGTACCGAAATACTATGCCGGCATGCGCGCATCCCCGGAACGGAACTTCCGGCTCTTCTGGCTCGGCTACACCCTCTCCATGTTCGGCGACTTCCTGGTGCCGGCCGCCCTGGCCCTGGCCGTCGTACGGGCCACCGGCTCGGCCGGCGCGCTCGCCCTCGTCCTGGGCTGCGCCGCCGTACCGCGACTGCTCCTGCTCCCGCTCGGCGGGGTGCTCGCCGATCGCTGGCAGCCACGGCGGGTCGCCCTGGTCGCCGACTGGGTACGCGCCGCCGTGCAGCTGGCCGTCGGCCTCGAACTGGTCGGCGGCGTCTTCCGGCTGACCGACCTGGCGGTCGCCGGCGTGATCAGCGGCGCGGCGTCGGCGTTCGCGCTGCCGACCAGATCGGCGCTGATCGCCGCGACCGTGCCGGCGACCGGGCGAGCCCGCGCCAACGGCCTGCTCGGCATCTCCACCAGCGCGGCGCGGGTGCTCGGTCCCGGCGCCGCCGGAGCGCTGATCCTCACCATCGGTCCCGGCTGGGCCTTCGTCCTCGACGCCGCCACCTTCGTGGTCAGCGCCCTCGCGCTGCTCGCCGTCCGGATCGCCGCGCTGCCGGCCGCCGCGCGCCGGCCGGTACACCGGGATCTCGTGGCGGGCTGGAGTGAACTGCGCCGGCACGACTGGCTCTGGACCAGTCTGATCGGCCACGCGGCCTGGAACCTGGCATCGGCCGTACTGCTCACCCTCGGGCCGTTGATCGCCGTACGGCAGCTCGGCGGGGAGGCCGTCTGGGTGGCGACGCTGCAGGCCGGAGCGCTCGGACTGCTCGCCGGTTCCCTGCTGGCCGTCCGGACCGGCGGCACCGGCCGGTTCCGCCTGCGGATCGCGCGGCCGGTCCTGGCCGCCAACCTCGCACTCTCGCTCTACGCTCTGCCGCTCGCCCTGCTCGCCGCCGCCGCGCCCGCACCCGCCCTGCTGGTCGGCTACGCGCTCGCGCTGGCCGGGCTCGGCTTCCTCAATCCCGTCTGGGACACCGCCGTGCAGCAGCACATCCCGGCGGACCGGCTCTCCCGGGTCAGCTCCTACGACATGCTGCTCTCCTTCGGGGCGATGCCCCTCGGGTACGCGGTGGCCGCCCCCACCGCCGCGGCCTTCGGCAACGCCGTGCCGCTGCTGCTCGCGGCCGTACTGGTGCTCGTCTGCACCGCCGGTACCGCCGCCGTTCCCGGCGTACGCAGGTTGGGCGCCGCGCCCGCGCCGGCCCCCGCGACCGGCGAGCCCGGGTCGGCCGCCGCGACCGCCGGGCCCGAGCCCGCCGAGACCGCCGCGGCGCGGTGAGGCGAAGCGCGGTACGCGGTGCCGCCGCACGCGGCACGGTAGGCGGTGCCGCCGCACGCGGCCCCGGACACGCGACGCGGCGCGCCGGGAACCGGGCGGGTGCCCCGGGAACCGGGCGGTCAGAGGCGGCGCGGACCGGTGTCCGGGCGGACGGCCGGCGCGCCCAGCCGGACGCTCGCGTGCAGCACCGAAAAGCCGTCGGGCCGGGCGAGCACCGGGTTGAGCCGCAGCTCGCGGACGTCGGGGTGCTCGTCGGCCAGCCGGCCCACCCGCAGCAGCAGGTCGGCCAGGGCGGATCGGTCCACCGGTACCGCGCCCTGGTGGCCCCGGAGCAGCGGCGCGGCGCGCGGCTCGTCGACCAGCGCCGCCGCGTCCCGGTCGGTGAGCGGCGCCGCCCGCCACGCCCGGTCGCCGAGCAGCTCGGTCACCACCCCGCCCAGCCCGAACCCGACCACCGGCCCGAAGGCCGGATCCTCCACCAGCTCCACCACGCAGGAGACCCCCGGCGCCACCATCGGCTGCACCAGTACCTCCGTGCCGAACCCCTCGGCGACCTCGGTGTACGCCCGGCGCACCGCCGCCTCGCCGGTCAGGTCCAGCCGCACCGCCCCGAGGTCGAGCCGGTGCCGCACCCCCGGCCGGGCCGACTTGAGCGCCACCGGGAACCCCAGCTCGCGCGCGGCGTCGGCGGCCTCGCCGGCGGAACCGGCCCGGAGCTCGGGAACGACCGGCACGCCGTACGCGCGGAGCAGCCGCTCGGCCAGCTCCGGCCCCGGATCGGCCAGCGCCACCTCGGCCGCCGCCGGGTCGATCCCCGGCAGTTCGGGCAGCCCGCCCGGTGCCCGGCGCAGCCAACCGGCGTAGCCGACCACCCGGGCCAGCGCCCGGACCGCCTCCTCCGCGGACGGGTAGGAGGGGACCCCGGCCGGCAGCCGGCCCGCGAGGAAGGTGGTCACCGTCGGCTTGTCGCCGGCGAGCGCCACGCCGGCCAGCGCGGCGCCGAAGTCGTCCGGGCGGTCGGGCAGCTGACCCGGCAGCGGCGGCGCGAAGACCACCACCAGCGCGTCGACCCGGTCGTCGGCCGCGGCGGCGGCCAGCGCGGAGGCGAACTCCCCCGCGCCGGCCGCCGGCCCGACCTCGGCGGGATAGCCGGACGCGACCGTGAGCCCGTAGTCGCGGCAGGCGCGCGCGGCCAGCCCGGCCAGCGCCGAGGAGTTGCCGACCACCCCGACCCGGTCCCCGGCCGGCAGCGGCTGGTTCGCTAGCAACAGGCCGACGTCGAAGAGCTCCGCCACCGTGTCGACCCGGATCACACCGGAGTGGGCGAAGAGCGCGGCCACCGCGGCGGCGTCCGGGCCCGGCGCGTCTCCGCCCAGCCCGGTCGGACGTACCGGCGAGGCGACCGCCACCACCGGCTTGGTCCGGCCGATCCGGCGGGCCAACCGGGCGAACTTGCGGGGATTGCCGAACGTCTCCAGGTAGAGCAGGATCGCGTCGGTGCCCGGATCGTCCTGCCAGTACTGCAACAGGTCGTTGCCGGAGACGTCGGCCCGGTTGCCGGCCGAGACGAAGCTGGACAGGCCGAGCCCGCGCCGTTCCGCCTCGGCCAGCAGCGCCACCCCGAACGCCCCGGACTGGCTGAAGAAGCCGACCCGGCCGGGCGCCGGCAGGCGCGGGGCGAGGGTGGCGTTGAGGCGTACCGCCGGGTCGGTGTTGGCCACGCCGAGACAGTTCGGCCCGACCAGCCGCATCCCCGCCGCGCGCGCCAGCCGGAGCAGTTCCCGCTGCGCCTCGGCCCCCGCCGCGCCCGCCTCGGCGAACCCGGACGAGACCACCACGAGGCCGTGCGCCCCGGCGCGCGCGGCGTCGGCGACCGCCTCGGCGACGGTGTCGGCCGGTACGGCGATGACGGCGAGATCCACCGGCGCGCCCGCGTCGGCCGCCGACGGGTACGCGTCGAGCCCGGCGACCCGGCCGGCGTACGGGTGTACCGGCACGACGGCGCCGGTGAACCCGCCGTCGCGCAGGTGACCGAGGAGCGCCGCCCCGACGCCCTGGCCGGTGGCGCTGGCCCCGTAGACGGCTACCCCGCGCGGGGCGAGCAGCCGGGCGATCGAGCGCGCCTCGGTCCGCTGCTCCCGGCCGTGCTGCACCTCGATCGACTCCTCGGTGGGCGCGATCGGGAAGCTGAGGTGGACCACACCGTCGGCGTACCGGCGCTGGACCCGGTAGCCGAAGTCGGCGAAGACCCGCAGCATCGCCGCGTTGGCCGGCAGCACCTCGGCGACGAAGCGGTCGATCCCCTCCTGCCGCGCGGCGGCGGCGAGGTGTTCCAGCAGCACCGACCCGATGCCCCGGCCCTGGTGGGCGTCCTCGACGACGAACGCCACCTCGGCCTCGGGCGCGCCCGGCCCGAGGCGCTCGTACCGGCCGACGGCCAGGATCCGGTCCGCCGCGACCGCCACGAACGCCTCCCGGTCGCGGTGGTCGACGGTGACGAAGCGGCGCAGGTCCCGCTCGGGAATCCGCGGGTACGGGGAGAAGTAGCGCAGGTAGCGGGTGCGCTCGGAGAAGCGCGCGTGCATCGCCACGATCGCCGGCGCGTCCGCCGGGCGGATCGGTCGCAGTTGGACGGTCGTACCGTCGCTGAGCAGGACGTCCGCGGAACGGTCCACGGGTGCGCCTCCCACCTCGGGCGGTACGGGTCAGTCCCGCGGGTCGTGCGGGTCGAGCCCGTGCAGCGGGAAGACGGCCCGGCGGGTGGCGGTGATCGCCCGGTCCACCGCGTCCGGCTCGCCGGTCGGCTGCCACGGCTCGTACGACGGGTCGGCGTCGTCGGTCATCCGCAGCGGCACCTCGCGCTGCGGCCGGCGCTGCTTGGCCAGGTCACGCCAGTCCGGCGGGGTCAGCGCGGCCGGGTCGACCGGCTCCCCGGTGGCGATGGCGAGCAGGTGCGTCCACGCCCGGGGCACCACCTCGACCAGGGCGTACCCGCCGCCGCCGGTGGCGACCCAGCGTCCCTCGCAGAGCTCGTCGGCGAGCGCCCGCAGCGCCAGGTAGCTGGCCCGCTGCCCGTCCACCGACAGGCGCAGGTCGGCCAGGGGGTCGAGCCGGTGGCTGTCCGCGCCGCACTGGGTGACGAGCACCTGCGGCCGGAACGCCCGCAGCACCGACGGGACGACCGCGTGGAAGGCGCGCAGCCACCCGGCGTCGGCGGTACCGGGCGGCAGCGGCACGTTCACCGCGCTCCCCTCGGCGCCCGGCCCGCCGGTCTCGTCGGAGAAGCCGGTGCCCGGGAAGAGCGCCAGCGGCGTCTCGTGCAGGCTGATGGTGAGCACCCGGGGATCGGTGTAGAAGATCTCCTGCACGCCGTCGCCGTGGTGCACGTCGACGTCCACGTAGGCGACCCGCTCGGCGCCGAGGTCGAGCAGCCGGGCGATGGCCACGGCCGGGTCGTTGTAGACGCAGAAGCCGGCCGCCCGGCCCGGCATGGCGTGGTGCAGTCCCCCGGCGATGTTGACCGCGCGCCGCACCTCGCCCCGCCAGACCGCCTCGGCGGCGGCGAGGCTGGCGCCCGCGACCAGCGCGCTGGACTCGTGCATCCCCGGGAAGATCGGGTTGTCGGAGGTACCGAGGCCGTAGCCGGAGAAGAACGGGTCGTCCGGTGCGGCGCGGACGGCGTCGAGGTAGTCGGGGCGGTGCACCCGGGCCAGCGCCTCGTCGTCGGCCGGTTCGGGGGCGAGCAGGCGTACCCCGGGCCGGCCGAGGATGCCGTACTGGCGGGCGAGCGCGATGGTCAACTCCACCCGTACCGGGTCGAGCGGATGCTCACCCAGGTCGTACGCCAGCAGGGCCTCGTCCCACACCACCAGAGTGTCGTCCGACATGGCGCCATCGTCGCACGGGTCCGGCCCGTACGCGGAGCACGGGCGGTGCACCCGGGTACCCGCTCCGCACCCGCCGCAGGTCAGCCCCGCTCGGCCCGGGCAACCGGCCGGGTCGTGTCGGTCACCCACTCGCTCCAGGATCCGACATACAGGGCGGCGTCGGTCCGGCCGGCCAGGTGCAGCGCGAGTACCGCCTGCGCGGCGGTCACCCCCGAACCGCAGTACGCCCCGACCGGTACCCCCGGCTCGACGCCGGCCAGCGCGAACCGCGACCGGAGCCGGTCCGCGGCGAGGAAGCGCCCGTCCGGATCGAGCTGCTCGGTGATCGGCAGGTTCACCGCGCCCGGGATGTGCCCGGCCACGGGGTCGATCGGCTCGGTCTCGCCCCGGTAGCGCGCCGCGGCCCGGACGTCGACGAGCACGCCGTCGCCGGCGGCGAGCTTCGCGGCCCCGGCGGCGTCCAGCACGGGCAGCGATCCCGGGCGCACCACGATGTCGCCGGGCGCGGGGGCGGGCGCGGACGTGCTCACCGGCCGCCCGCTCGCCAGCCAGGCCGGGTAGCCCCCGTCGAGGACCCGGACCGGGCGGTGGCCGGCCCAGCGCAGGGTCCACCAGGCGCGGGACGCGGAGAGGCCGGAGCCGCCGTCGTAGACGACCACCGGGTGGTCCCGGCGTACCCCGGCCGCGCGCAGCGCGCGCTGCAGCGACTCGGGATCCGGCAGCGGGTGCCGCCCGCCGGGGCCGGGCGGCCCGCAGAGGTCGCGGTCGAGGTCGACGAAGACGGCCCCCGGGACATGACCGGCGTCATAGTCCTCGCGCCCGGGCGGACCGCCGAGGCTCCACCGCACGTCGAGGAGGGTGGGCGGCCGGTCGGAGGCCAACTCGTCGGCGAGACCGGTGACGTCGACAACAAGATCACCATTGCGCGGCATGCCGCCAGTCAACACCATCCCGCAGGCCAACCACAGTTCGGCTGACGGATGATGTCGGTCCGTCGAGGTAGCATCGACATCCTGGAGGGCGGCTGACGTGAACAAGCTTGTCGATACCACCGAGCACCGGTACGTCTTCGGGGGAGGGTGTTGATCGTGAATGACCTAGTCGATACCACCGAGATGTACCTCCGCACCATCCTCGAACTGGAAGAGGAGGGTGTCCCGCCGCTGCGGGCCCGGATCGCCGAGCGGTTGAGCCAGAGCGGCCCCACCGTCAGCCAGACGGTGGCGCGGATGGAGCGCGACGGGCTCCTGACTGTCGAGGGCGACCGTCACCTGTCGCTCACCCCGAGCGGCCGGCTCGCCGCCATCTCGGTCATGCGCAAGCACCGCCTCGCGGAACTCCTGCTGGTCAACGTGATCGGCCTGCCCTACGAGGAGGCCCACGACGAGGCCTGCCGCTGGGAGCACGTGATGAGCGACGCGGTGGAGAAGCGGGTCTACGACCTGCTCAACCGCCCCACCCGCTCGCCGTACGGCAACCCGATCCCGGGGCTGGAGGCGCTCGGCGACGCCGAACCGCAGCCCACCGATCCGGGCAGCGAGCGCAACCTGGCCTTCCCCGGCCTCACCGGCCCCGTCGTGGTGCGCCGCATCTGCGAGAGCGTCCAGAAGAACAGCGACGTCCTACGGCAGTTGCACGCCGCCGGGGTCGACCCGGGCGCCACGGTCACCGTGGCGCAGGAGCGGGACGGGGTGACGATCAACCGCTCGGGCGACAAGATCCGGCTGCCCCGCGAGGTCGCCTCCCGCGTCTTCGTCGCCGCCGGCTGACCCGGCACAGACCCGAGTACCACCGAACGGCCAGTTCCCCCGGGGGAGCTGGCCGTTTCTTCTCGCCCGCCCGCCCGGCCCGGCTCGGCTCTGCCCCCGGCCTGGCTCGGCTCCGGCTCGGCTCGGCTCGGCTCGGCGATCATGGAGTTTGTGGCCGGAATTTTGCTCCTTATGTCGACTTCTTGACGACCACAACTCCTTCATCGGCGAGCCGGGGCCGGCGTTGGCGGCGAGCCGGGGCGGGCGTTGGCGTGGGTGTGAGCTGGGGTGATATCGGATTCGATATCGCGAGGTGCCGATCTTGGTGTTGGCCCGGGGGCGGCCTCCGTTGCTTCGATGAGCGGGTTCGTCACCAACGGGAGGACAAGCACCATGTGTGAGAGCTGTGCAGCACCCGGGCAGCCCGGCGCCCAGCAGGGGCTCAACCGGCGCGGACTGCTCCGTGCCGCGGCGGTCGGCGGCGTCGCCGCCACTGGCATCGCCGGGATCGCACCCGCCGCCTCGGCGGCCGTGCCCGCGGCGCGGGCCGCGGCGACGGTACGCCCCGCCGGGCGGGCCGGTGTGTCGATGCGCTGGCTCGGCGTCGCCGGCTGGGAGCTGAACATCGACGGTCGGATCCTGTACTTCGACCCGTACGTGAGCCGGTTCGACTACACGGCCGAGGGCGGCGCGCTGCGGCCGGACCCGACGGTGGTCACCACGCTGCTCGCCACCGGCCGGCTCGCCGGCCCACCGGAACTCATCATGGTCAGCCACGGCCACTGGGACCACCTGAGCGACGTACCGCAACTGCTCGGCCGACCGGGCTGGGGCGACGCGGTGATCCGCACGATGGGTGGCGAGACGCAGCGGAACCTGCTCACGGCGATGGGCGTGTCCGAGCAGCGGCTGGCGAACTTCATCACCGTCAGCGGCGGCGAGGACCTCACGTTCGGCCCGTACCAGGTCCAGGTCGTCCGGAGCCTGCACAGCCAGTCCAAGGGGTACGGCTACGGCTACCCGGGGCTGCGGGTCGCCCCGCCGCCCCCGCCGACCAAGGTCTCCGAGCTGGTCGAGGGGGGCACGCTCGCGTACCAGGTGACGGTGCCGGACCGCATCAAGATCCTCATGTTCGGCGGTACCAACTTCGTCGAGCGCGAGCTGGCCGGGCTCCGCCCGGACGTGGTGGCGATCTCGATGACCGACTTCAGCTCGGTCAACCGGTACCTGGAGCGCCTGCTCACCGTCCTCGGCGGCCCCCGGTACGTGATCCCGGTGCACAACGACGACATGATCACCGGGTACGACTCACCGAAGCTGCCCGACACGGTCAACCGGGCCCCGGTGGAGCAGCTCAGGGCGACCATCTCGGCGCTGCGGCTGAGCACGCAGGTGATCGAGCCCCGTCACCTGGAGCCGATCAACTTCTAGCCGACCGCCGCGGCCGGGGTGCGCCACCGCACCCCGGCCGCGGCGGCGACCTGCGTGAACCCTTGAAAAGATCGAATGGAAGGCTCGTGACCATGGCCCCGAAGAAGGCAGATCTGTCGACCACCCGCCGGCTCGGGCTGCTGCTCGGCGCGGCGGCGCTGCTCGGCGGCTGCGACGGTGTCGAGCCGCTGCCCAAGCCGGTGCCGCCGACGACGACGGCCACGGCGACCTGCCCCGCGTCCGGTGTCACCGTCACCGCCGGCGAGGTCGACGGCGCCGGCGGCCTACGGGCGCTCGGCATCCAGCTCACCAACTGCGGCGGCGCCACCTACCGGGTGCAGGGCTTTCCGTCGGTACGCGTCCTGGACGCCGACCGGAAGCCCCTCCCGGTCACCGTCGGAAACGGCTCCTCTCCCGTCAGCGCGCCCGACGGCTGGGACACCCCGCCGGTGCCGCTGACGCTGGCGGCCGGGGAGAGCGCCAGGGCGCGGGTGCTGTGGCGCAACACCGTGACGGACTCGACCGCTCCCGCCGCCGAGGGCAGCTACCTGGAGGTCACGCCCGCCGCGGGAGAGCCCGCCCAGCTCGTTGCCGTACGCGGTGGGATCGACCTCGGCAACACCGGCCGGCTCGCGGTCAACGCCTGGTCCCTGCGGAGCTAGACCTTCCGGACGTCGAGCTTCTTGGCCAGCTCGACGAGCTTCTCGGCGAACGCGTCCGCGTCGTCCGGGTTCTGGTCGGCCGGGAACGTGTACCGCATGATGACCAGCCGCCCGTCGTTGCTGAGCCAGCCGACCTCGACCGCCGGCCCGGCGCCCCGGGCCGGCGCGGAGGTCTGCCGGTACGCGGCCTTGCCCAGCCCGCTCACCGCCTTGGCGCCCTGCGGCACCATGTCGGTCTTGAAGCCCTGGGCGTCCGACGAGCTACGGGTGACCGAGAGGGCCAGTTCGGGCTGGGTCGTCTCCTGCGAGCGCAGCACGCAGGTGTGCGTCTGCCGCACCTGGCTCGCCGCGGAGACGTCGAACCGCGCGCCGGTGGCCTGCTCGACCACCGCGAAGTCCAGCGCCGCGCAGGCGCCGCCGGCCGACGCGGCGGGCAGTTCCACCGCCTCCGGCGGGCCGAGGACGGGCCGGTCCGCCGCCGGGTCCTGTGCACAACCGGCGAGCACCAGCAGGCTCGCGCCGATGAGACAGAGCCGCGCTCGCACAGCCACCTCCCGCTAGCCCCGGCCGGCTCGGCCGAGGAGTCCGTCGGACACCGTACGGGGTCGGGGCGTCCGCCGGTAGGCCGGTCCCCCGGGTTCGGGCGGGCTCCGCCGGCAAAACTCCCGCCGCCGTCCGGTCGACCCGGATTCGGCCTGATCACGGGGGTGGGTCAGTGTGGAAGTCCCGCCACGATGTGCCGGGCGATCTCCAGCGAGCTGGTCGCGGCCGGGGACGGCGCGTTGAGCACGTGCACCTGGCGCTCGCCGCGCACCACCAGGAAATCGTCCACGAGGGATCCGTCCGGGGCGACCGCCTGGGCCCGTACGCCCGAGTGGGTGGGGGCGATGTCGTCGCCGGTCAGCTCGGGCACGAGCCGGGCCAGGCTGACCGCGAACCGGCGGCGCGACAGCGAGCGGCGTACCTCGGTCACGCCGTGCCGCAGGTGCCGGCGGGCCAGCCGCCACAGGCCCGGATAGCCGGCGAGTTCGGCCAGGTCACGCGGGTCGATACTGGCCCACGAGTACCCCTCCCGGGCCAGCGCCAGCACCGCGTTCGGGCCGGCGTGGACGGTACCGTCGATCATCCGGGTCAGGTGCACCCCGAGGAACGGCAGCCGCGGGTCGGGTACCGGGTAGATCAGCCCGCGGACCAGGTCCCGGCGCCCCGGGCGCAGCTCGTAGTACTCGCCCCGGAACGGCACGATCCGCGCGGGCGGGATCACGCCGGCGAGCCGGGCCACCCGGTCGGCGTGCAGCCCGGCACAGTTGACCAGCACGTCGGCGACGACCTCGCCCGGCCCGCTCACACCGCCGCCCGGCCCGCTCACACCGCCGCCCGGCCCGCTCACACCGCCGCCCGGCCCGCTCACACCGCCGCCCGGCCCGCTCACACCGCCGGGACCGGAGCTACCGGCCTCCGCCGGGCGGACGCCGTCCCCGGGCGCGCCAGCACCCGGCGGGTACCCCTCCGTGTGGACGATCTGCTCGCCGCCGCGTACCTCGATCCCCGTGACCCGCGTGCCGAGCCGTACCGACGCGCCGGCGTCACGCGCCAACCGGGCCAACGCCGCGCAGACGGCGGTGAAGTCCACGATGCCCGTGCTCGCCACGTGCAGGGCCGCGAGGCAGCGCGCCGCCGGCTCGTACTCGCGCGCCTCTGCGGCGCCGACGAGCCGGGCCGGCAGGCCGTTCGCCACCGCCCGTTCGTACAGCGCCCGCAGCCGGGGCAGTTCCGGCTCGTCGATGGCGACGATGAGCTTGCCGCAGACCCGTACCGGCACGCCGTTCTCCCGGCAGAAGTCCACCATGGAGCGGTTGCCGGCGCGGCAGAGTCGGGCCTTGAGGCTCCCCGGCCGGTAGTAGACCCCGGCGTGGATGACGCCCGAGTTGTGCCCGGTCTGGTGGGCCGCCAGTCGCGGCTCCTTCTCCAGCACCGTCACCTCGGCGTCCGGCCGGTCCAGCGTGATCCGGTACGCGGTGGCGAGCCCGACGATGCCACCGCCGATCACGACGTACCGCGTCATGGCCGCAGACGCTACCCGCCGGACGCGGCTCCGTCGGCCGGCGCGCCCGGCGCGGCGGCATCCGACGGGCCGAAGTCGCTCGACGGGCCGAAGTCGCTCGACGCGTCACCGTCGCCGTGCGGATCCGTGTCGACGTACGGGCAGTGCCGGCAGCCACGACCGCAGCAGGTGCCGCGCCGGGCCAGGAAGCCGGCGGTCAGCACGAACAGGCCCGTACGCGGATCCGGGTAGCCGGCGTCCCCGGCGGCGAGGGCGGCGGAGTGGGCGGCGAGGATCCGCTCGCGGTCCGGGTCGTCGGGCGGCAGCCGGGAGGGGTGTGGCTGGTCCAGCGGGCGGGGCGCCAGCGGCAGCCGCCGTCCCCGCTCACCGTCCACGCGGCCGACCCTACGCCACCCGGCCCGCGCCCCGACGGGCCAGCGCGCCGCGCGGTGGGATCGGCCGGCGCGACCCGAGCGGCCCGGCTTAGCCGTCGGGGTGAGCGTTCAGTCCGATTCGCGGAGCCGGTAGCCCTCCGCTTCCGCCGGCCGCACCCCGCGCACGACGGCAGCCAGGAGCGCCAGGCCGACGCCGATGGCCAGGCTGTGCTCGGCCACCGCCAGCATCGGGTACTCGGCGGTGACGAAACCGCCCGGTCCGAGGATCACCATGGGCAGCTTCCAGCCGCTCCACGCGAACAGGGCGCCCGAGGCCCCGAAGGCCAGCACCAGCGGTACCCACCGCCGGATCCGGGCCGGTCGGCCACGGATCAGCGCCGCCACGCTCACCGCACCGAGCAGCGCCCACAGCCCCGCGCTCGTGTTCAGCAGCCGCCCGTTGAGATCCCAAGCAGCGCGACGGGCCGGATCGAGCCCCAGCGTCCCGCCCAGGCCCCAGTAGCACCAGAGCGCGCCGAGTCCGACGGCCCCGACCACGGCCACCACGGCCACCGCCGTGACCAGCGGCGACGTGACCAGCGGTGACGCGGCGGCGGGCGCCTCGGCGAGCCGGCCGAGGAAGGCCCCCGGCCAACGCTCGCGGAAGTAGACCGGCAGACCCACGGCAAGCCCCAGTGCCATGCCCGCGAAGCCGATGGAGATCAGGGCGCTCTCCCACCCCGGGGCCGCGTCCGCGCCGTCGTCCCCGCCGCCCGTACCGACGCCGAGCGCCGCGAGGGCGGTCTGGAGCGCGAGGTACGGGAGCATCGGCACCAGGAAACCGGCGCCGACCCAGGAGAAGAGGACCACGGGTACGGCGGGCAGCCGGCGTCCCCACGGCTGGGCCAGCGCCAGACCCAGCGCGATCCCCGTCCCCGCCATCACGAGGGTGACGCCGTTCAGCAGCAGCCATCCCGTCGTGCCGAAGCCCTCCGGGGCCGGCCGGAACAGGGCCACGATCACCCAGACGAGCTTGACGACCACGTAGCACGACATGCTCAGCGCCGCGCCGTACCCCGCCCACCGGCGCAGCCGGCGCCAACCCGTTCCCACGCCCGGCGCCGACGCGACCGCGTCCGACCCCCGTCTCCCCCGACCCGCTGTCCCCCGCGCGATCCGATCCATGTCGGCGAGTGTGCGGGAGACCGTCGGAGAGGTCCTGTCCCGTCACAGCCCGCGCACAGGAGCGGGCCGGCGCCGCGACCGTGACGGTCGCGACGCCGGCCCGCGTCACCCCTCGGCTTCGGCGATCAGACGCCGCCGTACGTGCTCAGCTGCAACCCGAGGTCGAGCCGCAGCCCTCGCAGACGTAGCAGCTGCCCGCCGGGCGCATCTTCGTGCCGCAGGTGAAGCAGAGCGGGGCGTCGGCCGCCTTGCCCAGCACCGCCTCCAGCAGCTCGGTGGAGGAGCCGACCTGGACGGTCACCGGCTTGGCCGCGGCCCGGTCCGGGCCGGCGGACGTACCGGTCGCGGCCGGCGCGTCCGAACCGCCGGTCGCCTCGCTCTCCGACCGGCTCTCCACCGGCGCGGAGGAGGCCATCGCGGTCAGGTCCACGCCGCTCTCCGCCTCCGCCTCGGCCCGCAGCTGGGCGGCCCGCTCCTTGGCGGTGAAGATGCCCAGCTCGGCGCGGCGCTCGTACGGCAGGAAGTCCAGTGCCAGCCGGCGGAAGATGTAGTCCATCACCGAGGCCGCCATGCGCACGTCCGGGTCGTCGGTCATGCCCGCCGGCTCGAAGCGCATGTTGGTGAACTTGCTGACGTACGTCTCCAGCGGCACGCCGTACTGCAGGCCGATCGAGATGGCGACCGAGAAGGCGTCCATCACGCCGGCCAGCGTCGAGCCCTGCTTCGACATCTTCAGGAAGACCTCGCCGAGCCCGTCGTCCGGGTACGACGACGCGGTGAGGTAGCCTTCCGCCCCGCCGACCGAGAACGAGACGGTCTCCGACGGCCGCTTCTTCGGCAGCCGCTTGCGCACCGGACGGTACTCGACGACCTTCTCGACCGCCTTCTCCGCCTCGACCGCGGCCGGCTCGGCGGCCTTGCCCGTCTTCGCGGCCGAGAGCGGCTGCCCGACCTTGCAGTTGTCGCGGTAGATCGCCAGGGCCTTGAGGCCGAGCCGCCAGCCCTCGAAGTAGATCTCCTCGACGTCCTCGACGGTTGCCGACTCCGGCATGTTCACCGTCTTGGAGATGCCGCCCGAGATGAACGGCTGCACCGCCGCCATCATCCGGACGTGCCCCATCGGGGCGATCGAGCGCTCGCCCATGGCGCAGTCGAAGACCGCGTAGTGCTCGGGCTTGAGGCCGGGCGCGTCGACCACGTGGCCGTGCTCGGAGATGTGCTCGACGATCGCCTCGACCTGCTCCTCGGGGTAGCCGAGGCTGCGCAGCGCGCGCGGCACGGTCTGGTTGACGATCTGCATCGAGCCGCCGCCGACCAGCTTCTTGAACTTGACCAGCGCGAGGTCGGGCTCGACCCCGGTGGTGTCGCAGTCCATCATCAGGCCGATGGTGCCGGTCGGCGCGAGGACCGAGGCCTGGGCGTTGCGCCAGCCGGACTTCTCACCGATCTTGTTGCCGAGCTGCCACTGCCGGGTCGCCTCGCGGACGATCTCGGTGGCGACCGCGCCGGACGGGCGGATCTCGTCGTTGGCGGCGGCGTGCTTGCGCATCACCCGCTTGTGCGGTTCGGCGTTGCGGGCGTAGCCCTCGAACGCCCCGACGACACCGGCCAGCTCGGCCGAGCGGCGGTACGCCGTGCCGGTCATCAGCGAGGTGATCGCGGCGGCGACGGACCGGCCCTGCTCCGAGTCGTACGGCAGGCCGGAGGCCATCAGCAGCGCGCCGAGGTTGGCGTACCCGATGCCGAGCTGCCGGTAGGCCCGGGTGGTCTCGCCGATCTTCTCGGTCGGGAAGTCGGCGAAGCAGATCGAGATGTCCATCGCCGTGATGACGAACTCCACCGAGCGGACGAACTTCTCGACCTCGAAGCCGCCGTCGGCGCGGAGGAACTTCATCAGGTTCAGCGACGCCAGGTTGCACGAGGAGTTGTCCAGGTGCAGGTACTCCGAGCACGGGTTGGACGCGGTGATCCGGCCGGTCTCGGGGCTGGTGTGCCAGTCGTTGATCGTGTCGTCGTACTGCAGGCCCGGGTCGGCGCACTCCCAGGCGGCCTGGGCGATGGTACGGAAGAGCTTCTTGGCGTCGATCGTCTCGATCACCGCGCCGTCGAGCCGGCCGCGCAGGTCGAAGGTGCCGCCGTTCTCGACCGCGCGCATGAACTCGTCGGAGACGCGGACCGAGTTGTTGGCGTTCTGGTACTGCACGCTGACGATGTCGGCGCCGCCGAGGTCCATGTCGAAGCCGGCGTCCCGCAGCGCGCGGATCTTGTGCTCCTCGCGCGCCTTGGTGATCACGAACTCCTCGATGTCCGGGTGGTCCACGTCGAGGATGACCATCTTGGCGGCCCGGCGGGTGGCGCCACCGGACTTGATCGTCCCGGCGCTGGCGTCGGCGCCGCGCATGAAGCTGACCGGCCCGGAGGCGGTACCGCCGCTGGAGAGCAGCTCCTTCGAGGAGCGGATCCGGGAGAGGTTCACGCCGGAGCCGGAACCGCCCTTGAAAATCAGACCCTCTTCCTTGTACCAGTCGAGGATCGAGTCCATCGAGTCGTCGACGGAGAGGATGAAGCACGCGCTCACCTGCTGCGGCGAGGCCGTGCCGACGTTGAACCAGACCGGCGAGTTGAAGCTGAACACCTGGTGCAGCAGCATCCAGGTCAGCTCGTGCTCGAAGATCTCGGCGTCGGCCGGGGTGGCGAAGTAACCGTGCTCCTCGCCGGCGCGCCGGTACGTGCCGACCACCCGGTCGATCAGCTGCTTGAGCGACCACTCGCGCTCCGGAGTACCGACCGCGCCCCGGAAGTACTTGGTGGTGACGATGTTCGCCGCGTTGACGCTCCACGACTCCGGGAACTCCACGCCGCGCTGCTCGAAGTTGACCGAGCCGTCCCGCCAGTTCGTCATCACGACGTCCCGGCGTTCCCACGTCACCTCGTCGTACGGGTGGACGCCCTCCCTCGTCCAGACCCGCTCCACCTTGAGCCCCGTGGTGGTCCGGGTCCGTGCCTTGCTTCCTGTCACGCTCTCCCCCGCCATCTCATCCGCCCCCTCACCGGCACACGGCAGCCCGCCGCGGCCCATCTCCGTGCTGAAAAAGAAGAACTAGCTGGTACGTTCGCCGGCCGGCTGGGCGGGCGCGGTGGGCGCGGCCTGGGCCTGCGCCTTCGCGGCCGCCGCGGCGCGCAGCGACTCGATCTCCCGTTCGAAGTCCGCCAAGGAGTCGAACGAGCGGTAGACGCTGGCGAAACGGAGGTACGCCACCTCGTCCAGCTCCCGCAGCGGGCCGAGGATCGCCAGGCCCACGTCGTGACTCGGGATCTCGGCCGCGCCCTTGGCGCGCACCGTCTCCTCCACCCGCTGGGCGAGGAGCGCGATGGAGTCCTCGTCGACCGGGCGCCCCTGGCACGCCTTCCGAACCCCGCCGATGATCTTCGTACGGCTGAACGGCTCGGTCACGCCGCTGCGCTTGACGACGGCGAGCACCGCCTCCTCGACGGTGGTGAACCGCTTGCCGCACTCGGGACACGAGCGCCGCCGCCGGATCAGCTGACCGTCGTCCGCCTCGCGCGAGTCGACGACCCGGGAATCGGGGTGGCGGCAGTACGGGCACCGCATCGCCGTCCTCCTCTCCTTCGACCGGGTCCGACCCACGTGCTCCCGGGCACGCCACAGGCCCGGCGCAGTCACCGCTGGGTGACCGCCGCCGGTACGGGCGGTACGGGAACCGTTGGTAGTTGACCCCAACCTGTGGCCAACTTACACCCTTGTCACTACTAGATGTTGGGGTCGACCGTATTCCGCCCGACAGCCTAGGTCAAGCTGAACGGGCCTGTCGCGGTGGGTGTGTCATCCAACCAACACCACCGGGTGACCCGTGGTTACCGGCCGCCGCGAGGCGGGTCCGAACGGTGACCGGAACGCCGGCCCGAACGCCGACCGGGGCGCCGGTCGAGACACCCGGGGCACACCGCGCACTCCTCCCCACCAGTCCCCACCAGCACGCTCGTACGCCTGTTCGAGTGCTGCGGCGTACGATGGTTTATCAGAACTGGCGTACGGATGTCGAGTTCAAGGGCGCGACACGCCGAGATCACGTCGTACAGATGTTTGAAAATGTCCTAACCCGCCTATACGGTCGTGAACAACCGAGGTGGGCCCGAGACGCCAGGGCCGGACATCGGGAACAGACGCATCGTGTGTGTGCCCCACCGCACCAGTGCCGACCAGGCACCCTACGCCGACCAGGAGGACGGACGTGTCGACCGACGACCGGACGAGCCGGCAGCAGCCCGCGCAGGAGAGCGACGCCACGGCGGGCCGCCGTCGCGGGGCGGCCCGGACTCGCAGCGCGGAGCCGGCCCTGCGCGCCGTCACCTCGGTGGTGAGCACGTTTCCGGACCTGGTGACCGCCGAGCTGACCGCCCGGCAGCGCCGCATCCTGGAGTTCATCCGCGACTGGGTGGAGCGCTACGGCTACCCGCCGAGCGTGCGCGAGATCGGCGAGGCCGTCGGGCTGGTCTCCCCGTCGAGCGTGGCGTACCAGCTCAAGGAGCTGGAGCGGAAGGGCTACCTGCGGCGCGACCCGAACCGGCCGCGCGCGGTGGACGTACGCCCCCCGAGCGACCTGGTCGACGACGAGTCCACCCGGGCCCAGCGCCCCGCCCCGGCCTACGTACCGCTGCTGGGCCGGATCGCCGCGGGCGGTCCGATCCTCGCCGAACAGGCGGTCGAGGACGTCTTCCCGCTCCCCCGCGAGCTGGTCGGGGAGGGCGAGGTCTTCATGCTCCAGGTCAAGGGCGACTCGATGCTGGAGGCGGCGATCTGTGACGGTGACTGGGTGGTCGTCCGGCAGCAGCCGACCGCCAACTCGGGCGAGATCGTCGCGGCCATGCTCGACGGCGAGGCGACGGTGAAGACCTACCGCCGCCGCGACGGGCACGTCTGGCTGATGCCGCAGAATCCGGCGTTCGACCCGATCCCGGGCGACGACGCGACCATCATGGGCCGCGTCGTGGCCGTCCTGCGCCGCATCTGACGCCCGCTCCGTCCGCTCCCCGGTGCGCGGGGAGCGGACGTCCGAGGATCGGCTGTGAACACCCGGGAGGCGGACCGTGGGCGGGCAGACCGCCCCGGTCTCAGACGCCCCCGGTCTCAGACGCCCCCGGTCTCGGCGCGCCGGTCCGGAACCCGGCCTCAGCGTGCCGCCGCCGGCGTGCCCGGTGAGGCCGTCAGCGGTAGCCGCCGTCGTCCTGGTAGCCACCGCCCGGGTAGCCCTGCGCCGGTCCGTACCCGCCGCGCTCCTGGTCCCGGTCGGGGCGGCGCCGGCCACCACCGCGCTGGTCCGGTCCGTAGCCGCCGCCCGGCTGCTCCGGCCCGCCGCGGTACCCGCCGCCGCCGTGGCCGCCCTGGCGCCCGCCCGGTGGGCCGCCGTAGCCGCCGCCATCGCCCGCCGGACCCGCCGGCCGGCCGCCGCCGTAGACGCCACCACCGGGACCACCCGGCCCGCCCCGTCCGCCGGGGCCGCCCTGGCCACCCTGCCCGCCGGGAGCACCCGGCCCACCGGGGCCACCGGCCCGGCCGCCGCCGTAGACGCCGCCACCACCGCCGGAGCCGCCCTGCCGGCCGCCGCCACCGGGGCCGCCGCCGTAGACGCCACCGCCGGGCCCGCCCGGCCCACCCGGAGCGCCCTGCCCACCGGGGCCACCGGCCCGGCCGCCGCCGCCGTACACGCCGCCACCGCCCGCGGGGCCGCCGCCATAGACGCCGCCGCCCGTGGGGCCGCCGCCGTACACGCCGCCGCCGTTCGGGCCGCCGTAGACACCGCCCTGGCGGGACCCGCGCCCGGGCTGCTGGGGATAGTCGCCCCGGCCGCCGCCGTCGCCGTACCCGTCGTAGCCGTCCGGGCCCACCGAGGCGAGCATCGGCTCCTCGTCACGCCCGGGCTTCGACCCGCGCCGACCGCCAGGTTCCCCACCATCCTCGGCGGCCCGCTTCCGGGCTCGCACGATGCCGAAGATGCCGAACCCGACCAGCAGCGCGCCGCAGAACCCCACCACGGCGGTGATCAGGTAGATCCTGTTCTCAAGGGACAACTTGTCGCTCCACGATCTGGCGTCGCTGGTCTTCGCGGCGGGCTCGGCCACCTCCGGGGTGGCCGCCACCGTCGGGGTGTAACTCAAAATCGACACCTCGGCGGAGTCACCTAGGCTACCCGCGTCCGAGACGGTCAGGAATCTACTACCGTCCCCGCTGTAGGCGATCGCCTCTCCGAACGGATCGGCCAGCGGCGTCGCGCGGGGCGTACCGGTGGTCAATGCCCGAACGAGATCTCCGTCCGGAACGTCCCATTCGAAGGCGTCGGCGTACGTACGCAGCACCACCCGCTTCCCGTCCGGCGACCGCGCCGCGCCCGTGACCGCCACCCGACCGGCCGCCGAGAGCGGGTTCTCCGTCCTCGACGCCGGTAACGTCACCTCGCCGACCCGCTTCATCGGCACCGGATCGGCGTTGTTGGTACGAAGCGCCCCGCCGGGTACGAACACCTCGGCCTTGCCGAGCGTCTTCGTCACGATCACCGGCGTGCCGTCGTCGGCGAGCAACAGGGCCTCGGCGTCGCGGGGCACCCGGTCCGGGTAGCTCAACCGGTGCAGGACCGGCCGCTGGGAGCCGTCGAGCGGCATGCTCCAGAGCGCCACCTTCGTCCGGTGCCGGGAGCTGGTGATGTTGTCGCCGGTGTCGGCGATCCAGAGCGTTCTGCCGTCGGCCGAGACCGCCAGGTCCTCGGTGTCGTACGGCCCGTCGCCGCTGTACGGCACCGCCTTGCGTACGGCGCACCGGCCGTCGAGGAAGAAGACCTGCTTCCGGCTCTCGATCTCGGTGCCGTCGTTGACGACGACGTAGCCGGAGCCGGTCGCCACCAGCCCGGAGAGTTCCCGCAGCCGACCGTCGGAGATCCGGCAGACCCGCTGCGGCGCCGACGCCGGCCCCGGGGCGCTCGCCGAGGGGGCCGGCGCCGCCAGGACGGCCGTGCCCGGTCCGGACGCGGCGGGCCCCGTGAGCGCGGCCCGGGCTTCCACGGCGGGCCCCGCGAGCGCGGCCCGGGCCTCCACGGCGGGCCCCGCGAGCGCGGGCGCCATCGCGGCGGCACCCGGCACGAGCCCCGCACCCACCAGCCCGGACAGCACCGCGGCCGTGGTAAGCGCAGGCCACATCCGCTCAGTGTCGCACGCGACCGGCGCCCCCGACGGTTACCGCGAAAACAAACGGAACGACCGGTCAGCCGAGCCGGACGGCCGGCCGATCTTCCTCGATCCGGTACGGCGCGAGTTCGGCGGCGAGCGCCTCGTCGACCCGTACGTGCAGGACCGTCCCCTCGCCGGTGTGGCTGGTGCTCAGCACCTCGCCCCGCCGGTGCACCCGGGCGACCAGGTCACCCCGGTCGTACGGCAGCACCGCCCGCACCTCGACGGCCGGCCTCGGCAGCCGCTGCTCGATCCGGGCGGACAGGTCGTCGATGCCGCGACCGGCCCGGGCCGAGACGAAGACCGCGTCGGGCCAGGTCCGCTTCAGCCGCAGCAGCGTCTCCTCGTCGGCCGCGTCGGTCTTGTTGATCACCAGCAGCTCCGGCAGCCGGTCGGCGCCGACCTCGGCCAGCACCTCGCGGACCGCGCGCACCTGCTCCTCCGGGTCGGCGTGCGACCCGTCGACCACGTGCACGACCAGGTCGGCGTCGGCGACCTCCTCCAGGGTCGAGCGGAACGCCTCGACGATCTGGTGCGGCAGGTGCCGGACGAAGCCGACCGTGTCGGAGAGGGTGTAGACCCGCCCGTCGGAGGTCTGCGTCCGCCGGGTGGTCGGGTCGAGGGTCGCGAAGAGCGCGTCCTCGACCAGCACGCCCGCCCCGGTCAGCCGGTTGAGCAGGCTGGACTTGCCGGCGTTGGTGTAGCCGGCGATCGCCACGGCCGGGATCGCGTTACGGCTGCGACGGGAGCGCTTGGTCTGCCGTACGGTGCGCATGCCCTTGATCTCCCGGCGCAGCCGGGCGATCCGGGTGCGGATCCGGCGCCGGTCGGTTTCGAGCTTGGTCTCACCGGGACCGCGCAGACCCACGCCACCGCCGGCACCGCCGACGCGGGCGCTACCGCCGGTCTGGCGGGACAGGCTCTCGCCCCAACCGCGCAGGCGCGGCAGCAGGTACTCCAGCTGCGCCAGCTCGACCTGCGCCTTGCCCTCCTTGCTCTTGGCGTGCTGGGCGAAGATGTCCAGGATCAGGGCGGTGCGGTCGACCACCTTGACCTTGGTCCGCTGCTCCAGGTTGCGCAGCTGGGACGGGGAGAGTTCCCCGTCGCAGATCACCGTGTCGGCGCCGGAGGCGAGGACGATGGAGCCGAGATCGTCGACCTTCCCGCGACCGATGTAGGTGGCCGGGTCCGGCCGGCTACGCCGCTGGATGAGCCCTTCGAGCACCTGCGATCCCGCCGTCTCGGCGAGCGCGGCCAGCTCGGTGAGCGAATTCTCCGCGTCCGTCACGGTTCCCTCGGTCCAGACCCCGACCAGGACGACCCGTTCGAGCCGGAGCTGCCGGTACTCGACCTCCGTGACGTCCGTCAGTTCGGTGGAGAGTCCCGCCACCCGCCGTAGCGCCTGCCGATCCTCCAGCTCGAGCTCACCGGTGGTGGCATCGAGGTCCTCGTCCGCCCAGCGAACGAAGCTCTCCTGATCTCGCAAACCGGTCTCCTGTCCGTTTGGTCCTCGACGACCAATCGTGACACGTCCCGACGTCAGAGTGCATCCGCTATATACCCCCCGTACGGCGATCGAGCCCTCCGGGACCGGCGGAACCGGCCCGGGACCCTACCGTGCCCGCCGGAACCCGCCCCGGACAACCCGCCCCCGGACAGCCAGGGCCGGACACGGCCTAGATTGGGACGCGGTGCGAGGCGCCTGATCGCGGCGGGTAAGAATGCCAGACGGCGACCGCCCCACCAACGACGGAGGGAACACCGTGGCGACCACCCGCCTGCCGAGTGCTGGATTCTCGATCACGATTCGTATCGGCATCACCGCCGACGCGTCCGCAATCGGCCGGCTCACCACCTGCGTCGGGGAAGCCGGCGCCATCGTCACCGCGCTGGACGTGGTCGACTCCGACCCGACCACGGTGATCGTCGACCTCACCTGCGACACGGCCGACGCCGGCCACGCCGACCAGGTCGTACAGGCGCTCTCCGCGCTCGACGGGGTCGACGTGCGCAAGGTCTCGGACCGTACGTTCCTGCTCCACCTCGGCGGCAAGATCGAGGTGGCGCCGAAGGTGGCGCTGCGCAACCGCGACGAGCTGTCCCGGGCGTACACCCCGGGCGTGGCCCGGGTCTGCCTGGCCATCGCGGAGAACCCGGCCGACGCCCGCCGGCTCACCATCAAGCGCAACACCGTCGCCGTGGTCACCGACGGCTCGGCGGTGCTCGGGCTCGGCAACCTCGGCCCGGCCGCGGCGCTGCCCGTGATGGAGGGCAAGGCGGCGCTCTTCAAGCGCTTCGGCGGGGTGGACGCCTGGCCGGTCGTGCTCGACACCCAGGACCCGGACGAGATCGTGTCGATCGTGCGGGCCATCGCGCCCGCGTACGGCGGGATCAACCTGGAGGACATCGCGGCGCCGCGCTGCTTCGAGATCGAGGCCCGGCTGCGCGAGCTGCTCGACATCCCGGTCTTCCACGACGACCAGCACGGCACCGCGATCGTCGTGCTCGCGGCGCTGACCAACGCGCTGCGCGTCGTCGGCAAGAACCTCGCCGACGTACGGGTGGTGGTCTCCGGCGCCGGCGCCGCCGGTACGGCGATCATGAAGCTGCTGCTGCGCCAGGGCGTCGGCGACATCATCGCGTACGACCGGCAGGGCGTCCTGCACCGCGGGCTGACCGATCTCAACCCGGCCTGGCAGTGGCTGGCCGAGAACACCAACCGCGACAACTACACCGGCGACCTGCGCGGGGCGGTCCGCGACGCGGACGTCTTCATCGGCGTCAGCGCGCCGAACCTGCTCACCGGGGAGGACATCGCCACGATGGCCAAGGACGCCATCGTCTTCGCGCTGGCCAACCCCGACCCGGAGGTGGACCCGCGGGAGGCCCGCCGGTACGCGGCGGTGGTCGCCACGGGCCGCTCCGACCAGCCGAACCAGATCAACAACGTGCTCGCCTTCCCGGGCGTGTTCCGGGGCATGCTCGACGCGCACGCCGAGGAGTTCACCGAGGAGATGGCGATCGCGGCGGCGCGGGCGATCGCGGACGTGGTGGGCGAAGACAAGATCAACCCGACGGTGATCGTTCCCAGCGTCTTCGACGCGCGGGTCGCGCCGGCGGTGGCCGCCGCGGTACGCGCCGCGGCCCAGACGCCGGCGCCGCCGCCCGCGAAGGACCCGGGCCCGGCGGACCTGCCCGAGATCGCCGCCACGGCCGCCGCCGCGGCCAACCCGCTCGCCAACTGACCCGTCCGTCCTCGTCGATCAAGGAGTTGTGGTCGCCCCGAAAGGGGCAAAAAGCGGCGTAACGCCCACCACGACTCCTTGATCGGCGGGAGGTGGGGATGTGGTCTCAGGCGGGCAGCGGGAGGTCGACGGTGCCCCGGGCGACCAGCACGGCCGGTCCGGCCAGCCAGCAGCTCTCCCCGTCCAGGGTGATGGTCAGCCGCCCGCCCGGCACGTCGACCGCGACCACCCCGGCGGCCAGCCCGGCGTCCCGCAGCGCCACCGCGGCCACCGCCACCGTGCCGGAGCCGCAGGAGAGCGTCTCGGCCGAGCCGCGCTCGTACACCCGCATCAGCACGTGCAGGTCGGCGCCGTCGACCGGCTCCCCCGCCGTGGTGAACTCGACGTTCACCCCGGTCGGGAAGACCTCCGGGTCGAACCCGGGCGCGCGGTGCAGGTCCAGGCCGCCCAGCGCGATCCCGGCCGGCAGCGGGCAGACCAGGTGCGGATTTCCGCAGTTCACCGCCGTACCGGGCAGGGTCAGCGGGCCGAGCGTGGCCGCGGAGGCCCCGGTGATCCGCGGCTTGCCCAGGTCGACCGCGAACTCGCCCTCGGCGACCACGGCCCGCCCCGAGACGGCGGGACCCGACAGCACCCGGACGACCCCGGAGCGGGTCGCGACCGGCAGGGCCTCCTCGACCGGCTCGGCCAGCCCGGAGTCGAGCAGGTACCGGCTGAAGACCCGCACCCCGTTGCCGCACATCTCCGCGAACGAGCCGTCGGCGTTCCAGTAGTCCATGAACCACTCGGCCCGCTCCGCGTAGCCGACCGCCTCGGGGTGCTTGGCCGCGCGTACCACCCGCAGGACGCCGTCGGCGCCGATCCCGCGCCGCCGGTCGCAGAGCGCGGCGACCTCCTCGGGGGTCAGCGCCAGCGCCCCGTCCGGGTCGGGCAGGATCACGAAGTCGTTGCCGGTGCCGTGGCCCTTGATGAACTCCACGGTTCCCATCATCGCCGAACCGCCCCGAGCAGTCCCAGCGCACCCTCGACCAGCTCCGTCCCGCCGGCGTCGAGCCAGGTGATCCGGGGGTCCCGGCGGAACCAGGAGCGCTGCCGGCGGACGAACCGCCGGGTGGCGCGTACCGTCTCGGCGCGCGCCTCCTCCTGCGACATCGTTCCGTCGAGGAACGCCAGCACCTGCTGGTAGCCGAGCGCCCGGCGGGCGGTACGCCCCTGCCGCAGTCCCCGCTCCGCCAGCTCCCGGACCTCCTCGACCAGCCCGGCCGCCCACATCCGGTCCACCCGTACGGCGATCCGCTCGTCCAGCACCGTCGTCGCCAGGTCGACGCCGAGCTGCACCGAGTCGTAGTACGGCCGTGGCTCGGGCAGCGAGGCGGCGAAGGGCGCCCCGGTCAGCTCGACCACCTCCAGGGCGCGCACGATGCGCCGGCCGTTGCCCGGCAGGATCTTGGTGGCGGCGACCGGGTCGGCGGCGCGCAGTCGCGCGTAGAGCGGGGCCGGCCCCACCTCGGCCAGCTCCGCCTCCAGCCGGGCCCGCAGCGCCGGGTCGGTACCGGGGAACTCGAACTCCTCCAGCACCGCCCGCACGTACAGGCCGGAGCCGCCGACCAGCAGCGGTACCCGCCCCCGGGCGAGGATGTCGTCGACCGCCGCCCGGGCCAGCCGCTGGTACTCGGCCACGCTCGCCGGCTCGGTGACCTCCCAGATGTCGAGCAGGTGGTGCGGTACGCCCTCCCGCTCGGCCGAGGTCAGCTTCGCCGTACCGATGTCCAGGCCCCGGTAGAGCTGCATCGAGTCGGCGTTGACCACCTCCCCGCCCAGCGCGTGCGCCAGCGCGATGCTGAGGGCGGACTTGCCCGCCGCGGTCGGCCCGACCACGGCGACCACCCGGCCGGCACCGGCGGGCCCGCTCACGGCCGGGCCTCTCGGTCCAGGAGATCCCAGTTCGCCACGAAGTACGCCACCCCGTAGGGCGCCGCGTAGTAGGAGAGGTCGCCGCGCCACCGGCCGCCGGCCGCCCGTACCGCCCCGGCGAGCAGCTGCCAGGGCGCCCGCCCGGCCACCCCGAGCCGCGCCGATTCCTCCGGGTCGAGGTCCAGCAGCGCCTGGGCGTCGGCGCCGCGCAGGGCGGCGGCCACGGCGTCGTCGTACGGCTCGGCGCCGGGATCGTGGTAGCCGGGGGACTTCTCCCCGCGGCAGATCGACCCGTCCCCCAGCACCAGCAGCGCCCACGGCTGGCCGCTCCCGGCACGGGCTCCCCGGGTCGCGCACTCGGCGGGCGCGGTCTCCCAGCCGACCGTCTCCATCCGGTAGGTGACCGGCCCGGCCGGCCGGAACGCCCGCCGCAGCAGCCACGCGCCGACGAGCAGGCTCAGCGGCAACTCCTCGTCGCCGGCCACCCGCCCGGTCGGACCGGAGTCATGCGCCGGCCCGGCCGGCCCGGTCGGACCGGAGTGGAGCGCCGGGTCGGTCGGGCCGAGGTGGACGTCCACCGGTACGCCCCAGGGCGCGAAGGATCCGCGGAAGGGAAAGGAGTAACGCCGGTCACTCTCGTCTCCGCCGACCACCATCAGGGTGCGGGCGCCGGACGCGGCCAGCCGGCCCAGCGCCGCGTCGCAGGCGGCCCGCAGCGGGGCCAGTTCGGCGGCGGCACCAGCGGCGATCTCCGGGACGATCATGGGCGGATGTGGACAAACTGCGGCGGCGACCAGAGGCACGTCACCACGGTAGCGGGCGCCCCGGACGGGCCCGGGGACGGTGACGAAGGGCGGCAGGACACCGTATGGTCACGGTCGACGACAGGCACTCGACGCGGACCGGGTGGGACCTGTGACAATGCCGGGAGAAACTTCGCTGTAACTGAAATGGACTGCGCCGTGGCGGCGCTCACCGGTACGACTTCACCGGGTGGCGCCGGGAGAACGAGGATGGGCACATGAGCGACTGGACTGCCTTCGGTCGGGTGGACGCGGACGGAACCGTGTACGTCAAGACGGCCGAGGGTGAGCGCGTGGTCGGTTCCTGGCAGGCCGGGGCGCCAGAGGAGGGATTGGCCCACTTCGCCCGCCGCTTCGCGGACCTGGTCACCGAGGTCGATCTGACCGAGGCGCGACTCAACTCGGGGGCGGCCGACGCGTCACACTCGCTGGCCACCATCCGCCGCCTGCGGAGCACGCTGGCCGAGGCGCACGTGGTCGGCGACATCGACGGACTGACCGCCCGGCTGGAGCGGCTGACCACACTCGCCGAGGAGAAGGCCGGCGAGGCGCGGGCGGCCCGCGAGGCGGCCCGTACCGAGGCGCTGGCCCGCAAGACGGCCCTGGTGGAGGAGGCCGAGAAGCTGGCGGCCGAGTCGACCGGCTGGAAGACCGCGGGCGATCGGCTCAAGGAGATCCTGGATGAGTGGAAGACCATCCGGGGCGTCGACAAGAAGACCGACGGCGAGCTGTGGAAGCGGTTCGCGGCGGCCCGCGACGGCTTCACCCGGCGGCGCGGCGCCCATTTCGCCACCCTGGACGCCCAGCGCAAGCAGGCGCAGGCCGCCAAGGAGGAGCTGGTCGCCGAGGCCGAGTCGCTGGCGGAGTCGACGGAGTGGGCGGCCACCGCTAACCGGCTCAAGGACCTGATGAACCAGTGGAAGGCGGCCCCCCGCGCCTCGAAGGAGGCGGAGCAGCGGCTGTGGGAGAGGTTCCGTGCCGCCCAGGACGCGTTCTTCACCCGGCGCAGCGAGGTCTTCTCGGCCCGCGACTCGGAGCTGCGCGGCAACCTGGAGCGCAAGCAGGCGCTGCTCGCGGAGGCGGAGGCGCTGGACGTCGACGGCGATCCGCGCAGCGCCCAGAACAAGCTGCGGGAGATCCAGGGGCAGTGGCACGAGGCCGGCCGGGTTCCCCGCGAGGCCGCGGCCGGGCTCGACCGCCGGCTGCGCGCGGTGGAGGAGCGGGTACGCGAGGCGATGGACTCGGCCTGGCGGCGTACCGAGCCGTCGGCGAACCCGCTGCTGGCGCAGATGCGCGACCAGGTGGCCGAGGCCGAGCAGCGGCTCGCCCGGGCCCAGGCCGCCGGCGACGCCAAGCGGATCCGCGAGGCCGAGCAGGCGCTGGCCTCCAAGCGCCAGTTCCTCCAGCTCGCCGAGCAGGCCAGCTGAGCTAGCGAGAACAGGGGCCCGGCCCACCGCTCGGCGGTGGACCGGGCCCCTGTTTCGCGTGGCGCCTTTCGCGTGGCGCCTTTCGCGTGGTGGCGTCCGCCTGGTGTCGCCGCTGCCGGCCGCGTGGCGACGGCCGGCCGGAGCGCCGGGTCAGTCGACCGCGCAGGCCGAGACGGCGGACGCGGGCGGCGCCGCGGGCACGCCCACGCCGGGAAGTCCCAGCATCACCCCGGCGGTACGCGGGCTGCGGCCGGCCTCGGCGGCGTCCCCGGCCCGGGTTCGGCGGTGCGCCACCGGCGCCCCGTCGGCGTTGAGGTGGTGCGGCGCGGCGTACGTGACCGTGGTGTGGACGATGTCGCCGGGGCGGATCTGCCCGGCCAGCTCGCCGGTGGCGAAGTGGACCAGGCGGCCGTCGCGCGCCCGCCCGGACATCCGGCCGGTCCGCTCGTCCTTGCGTCCCTCGCCGACGGCGACCAGCACCTCGACCGTCTCCCCCACCAGCCGGCGGTTCTCCGCCCAGGTGATCTCCTCGACCGCGGCGATCAGCCGGTCGTACCGCTCCTGCACGACCTCCTTGGGCAGCTGGTCGGGCATGGTGGCGGCCGGCGTACCGGGGCGCTTGGAGTACTGGAACGTGAAGGCCGAGGAGAAGCGTGCCTCGCGCACCACGTCGAGCGTGCGCTGGAAGTCGGCCTCGGTCTCGCCCGGGAACCCGACGATGATGTCGGTGGTGATCGCCGCGTCCGGCATCGCCGCCCGTACCTTCTCGATGATGCCGAGGTACCGGTCGGACCGGTACGACCGGCGCATCGCCCGCAGCACGTCGTCGGAGCCGGACTGCAACGGCATGTGCAGCGAGTGGCAGACGTTCGGGGTCTCGGCCATCGCCGCGATCACGTCGTCGGTGAAGTCCTTCGGGTGCGGGCTGGTGAAGCGGACCCGCTCCAGCCCCTCGATCTCACCGGTGGCGCGCAGCAGCTTGCCGAACGCGAGCCGGTCACCGAACTCGACGCCGTACGAGTTCACGTTCTGCCCGAGCAGGGTCACCTCCAGCACGCCCTCGGCCACCAGGGCGCGCACCTCGGCGAGGATGTCGCCGGGGCGGCGGTCCTTCTCCTTGCCGCGCAGCGCGGGGACGATGCAGAACGTGCAGGTGTTGTTGCAGCCCACCGAGATCGAGACCCAGCCGGCGTAGGTCGACTCGCGCCGGGTCGGCAGGGTCGAGGGGAAGACCTCCAGGGATTCGAGGATCTCCACCTCGGCGGCGGCGTTGTGCCGGGCCCGCTCCAGCAGCACCGGCAGCGCGCCGATGTTGTGCGTACCGAAGACCACGTCGACCCAGGGCGCCCGCTTGACGATCTCGCCCCGGTCCTTCTGTGCCAGGCAGCCGCCGACCGCGATCTGCATGCCGGGGTGTTTGTCCTTCACCGGGCGCAGATGGCCGAGGTTGCCGTAGAGGCGGTTGTCGGCGTTCTCCCGTACGGCGCACGTGTTGAAGACCACGACGTCCGGATTCTCGGCGTCGGTGGCACGCTGGTAGCCGGCCTGTTCCAGCAGGCCGGAGATGCGCTCGGAGTCGTGCACGTTCATCTGGCAGCCGTAGGTTCGCACCTGGTAGGTGCGCGGGCTGCCCGGGGCTGCGGTAGTCATGACAGTTGACAGCGTATCCGCCGGCCGGTCGTCGACCGGGACCGGAGCGGACCAGCCAGGAGGAGAGAGCCCATGTGCCGGAGCATCCGGACCCTGCGGGAGCCGTACGCCGAGGAGGTCACCCCGGCGGACATCGAGGCGGCGGCGCTTCAGTACGTACGCAAGATCTCGGGTTTCCGGGCGCCCGCCGCGCACAACGCCGAGGCGTTCCACGCGGCGGTGGCGGCGGTGGCCGACGCGACCCGGACCCTGCTCGACCAGCTCGTGGTCCGCGGCGGGCCGGCCCCCGCGGCCCGGCCGGCCCCGGACGGCCGGTAGTCGTCCCCGGCGGCCCGGCGGTCGGTCGGGCCGGGCCCGGTCCGGCGATCGTCACCGGCCCGGTCCTGGCGACCGGGCCGGTGTCCGCTCCCCGAGCTACGCGGCGGCGAGCGCGGGCACCACGGAGTCCGGTGCCCAGCGCGACTGGTGGCACTGTGACCAGCCGCGGCAGCCCGGGCTGGTCACCGTGCAGAGCCGCTGGTTGCTGAGCAGCTCCCCGTCGTCGGTCTCGCGCACGTCCAGGTGTACCGGTCGGGTCGTGCCGTCCGGCCCGACCAGCAGGTGCCGTCCCGGGTCGAAGGTGTCGTCCGGCAGCAGGCAGTAGGCGCCGAGCCGGCGGGCGAACGCCGCGACCGCCGTCGTCTCGGCCAGCCCGGTCGGCGGGCCGTAGCAGTCGACCGAGAGCGGGTACCTCCCCGGCTGACGCCACACGTCACAGAGGAGCGCGGCGACGGGGAAACGGGCCGGGTCGGCCGCACCGAGCGGCATCACCGGCAAACCAAGGACATCGGCGAGCGCCGAATAGATCTCCACGGGAGCGACGCGGGCGTCGACTCTCCAACTCCACAGCTCGGTCACGCCGCCTCCTCACTCTGCTCACAGGGTGGGGCCTCCGGAACGGGGCTCACTGACGATAGTGACGGGCACACAGCGCGTAGCGCGGCACAGTTACCGGTCTGTGACCATTTCTGCCCAAAATCCACCGTGCGATACCACCGGTCGCGCTGGAGGTTACCGGCGCGCCCGCGCGCCGGACAGCGTCCACTCCGGCGCGAGTCGGCATCCCGACGGACGGACAGTGTCCACTCGGCCGGACAGCGTCCACTCCGCGACCGTCCGCGCCGGGGCGCCGGTGCCGGCGTCGGGCGCCGGATCACCCTCTGACGGACCGGACGCATTGCACCGGAGCGTCACCATGTTGGCAACCGGGCGTTAGGCGGCCGGACGCTCGATGGATCATCCCGCGGTGTTATCCCTCCGTGACCATCCGAGTTTCGTTCTGACATGCCGATCCGCCTAAAGTGGCCCCACCAGCGAGGTGACACCACCTCGACAACACGCGAAGGACGGTGGACGACGGTGACTGAGGGCGAGCCGCTCATCGTGCTCGAAGCGGTCAACAAGTGGTTCGGCCCGCTGCACGTACTCCATGACGTCGATCTGTCGGTGGCCCGTGGCGAGGTGGTCGTGGTGATCGGCCCGTCCGGCTCGGGGAAGTCGACACTGTGCCGCACCATCAACCGGCTGGAACCGATCAACTCCGGTTCGATCACGTTCGACGGCCAGCCGCTGCCGGCGGAGGGCCGCGGCCTGGCCCGGCTGCGCAGCGAGGTCGGGATGGTCTTCCAGTCGTTCAACCTCTTCGCGCATAAGACGATCCTGGAGAACGTCACGCTCGGGCCGATCAAGGTACGCAAGGAGAAGCCCGAGGCCGCCCGGCAGCGCGCGCTGGCGCTGCTCGACCGGGTGGGTATCGCCAGCCAGGCCGACAAGTACCCCGCGCAGCTCTCCGGCGGCCAGCAGCAACGCGCGGCGATCGCGCGGGCGCTGGCGATGCAGCCGAAGGCGATGCTCTTCGACGAGCCGACCAGCGCGCTCGACCCCGAGATGGTCGGCGAGGTGCTGGAGGTGATGACCTCGCTCGCCAAGGACGGGATGACGATGGTCGTCGTCACCCACGAGATGGGTTTCGCCCGGCACGCCGCCAACCGCGTCATCTTCATGGCCGACGGCCAGCTCGTCGAGGACGCTCCCCCGAACGAGTTCTTCACCAACCCACGCAGTGAGCGAGCCAAGGACTTCCTGTCGAAGATCCTGACGCACTAGGCGCCTGACTCACTAGGCGTCCGTTGTGGAGCGCGTCGTGTCCGGCGGGCTCCGTCGAAGAAGGAGAAGAGGAATGCGTATCAAGCGCGTAGCGGCGCTCGCCGCCGTGGCCGCCTTGTCGATCGGTATGGCGGCCTGCGGCGACAACGGCGACGGTGGCGGCGCCGGCGAGGCCAAGTCCTTCGCCGCCGGCAGCACGATGGAGAAGCTCAACAAGGCCCAGAAGATCCGGGTCGGTACGAAGTTCGACCAGCCCGGCTTCGGCCAGAAGGGCCTGTCGGGCAAGCCCGAGGGCTTCGACGTGGAGATCGCGAAGATCATCGCCAAGGACCTGGGCATCCCCGAGAGCAAGATCGAGTGGGTGGAGGCCCCGTCCAAGGTCCGCGAGGACGTGATCGAGCAGGACAAGGTCGACATGGTCGTGGCCACGTACACGATCAACGACAAGCGCAAGGAGCGGATCGCCTTCGCGGGCCCGTACTACGAGGCCGGCCAGAACATCATGGTCCGCAAGGACGACAGCTCCATCACCGGGCCGGACTCGTTCGCCGACGGCACCAAGAAGGTCTGCTCGGTGACCGGCTCCACCCCGGCCGAGGAAATCAAGAAGCACGTCAAGGACGTCGCCAGCCAGGTGGTCCTCTTCGACACGTACGACAAGTGCCGCGACGCGCTCAAGGGCAAGCAGGTCGACGCCGTCACCACCGACAACGTCATCCTGCTCGGCTACATCGCCAAGGACGAGGCGTCCTTCAAGATGGCCGGCGACAACTTCACCAAGGAGCCGTACGGCATCGGCGTGAAGAAGGACGACACCGCCTTCCGCAACTTCATCAACGACACGCTGGAGAAGAGCTTCTCCGACGGTAGCTGGAAGAAGGCCTGGGACGACACCGCCGGCAAGTTCGGCGCCACCCTCGGCGCCGCGCCGACGGTGAACCGGTACTGAGACGACCGCCAGATCTGGAGAGTGGGCAGGAAGGCCGACACGTGAGTGTGCTCATCGACAAGTTCGACGTGTTCGCGGGTGGCTTCCTGGTCACCCTCCAGATCTGCGTCCTCGCCGCGATCGGCGCCCTGGTCCTGGGCGCCGTCGTGGCGGTGCTGAGAATCTCCCCCGTACCGCCCCTGCGCGCGGTCGGCACCGCGTACGTGACGATCTTCCGTAACGTGCCGCTGACCGTGGTGATGTTCTTCGCGGCCTTCGGCCTGCCCGCGCTCGGCTCGAACGCGGACTTCCTGCGCATCCCCGGGCTCGACTCGATCTTCAAGCGGCTCGGCACGGACCTGCCGTACTTCCGGTTCGCGCTGATCGCGCTCGTGCTCTACACGGCCGCCTTCGTCTGCGAGGCGCTCCGCTCGGGTGTCAACGCGGTACCGCCCGGCCAGGCCGAGGCGGCCCGGTCGCTGGGCCTCACCTTCGGGCAGAACCTCCGCCACGTGGTACTGCCCCAGTCCTGGCAGGCCGCCACCGTGCCGCTCGGTTCGGTCATCATCGCGATGATCAAGAACTCGGCGCTGGTCGGCTTCTTCGGGGTGGTCGGCGACCTGTCGCAATCCGCCGACCAGCTCACCTCGGCCGAGGGCTACGCCTTCATCCCCGTCGCAATCGGCATCTCGATCGGATATCTGATCATGACCGTCCCCCTGGGTGCGCTCCTCGACCGGCTGGAGAAGCGACGGGCGGTGTCGCGATGAGCCAGCAGACGAGCGTCCTCTACGACGCGCCCGGCCCCCGGCAGCGCCGGATCACCTGGATCAGCAGCGTCGTCGCGGTCGTCGCGGTGCTGCTCGCCGCGTACTTCCTGGTCTACCGTCCGCTGGACGACAAGGGCCAGTTCTCCATGGAGCTGTGGGGCCCGCTCGTCGACCCCGGCAACGAGAACTTCAGCCAGGTCTGGGACCGCCTCGGCTACGGCCTGCGGCAGACCCTCGTCGCCGCCGTCCTGGCGATCCTCTCGTCGCTCGTGCTCGGTACGCTCCTGGCCGTCCTGCGCATCCAGCTCAAGAGCCTGGCCCGGCGCCGCTTCACCGGCCTGAGCACCCCCCTGTCGTACCTGCTGCGCGGGCTGAGCGCCCTGCTCACCGCGGTGACCCGGGTCTGCGTCGAGGTCTTCCGGGGCCTCCCCGTGGTGATCACGCTGTTCTTCGTGGCCCGCGGGCTGCCGGAGTTCGGCGTCTACCTCGACTCCCTCTGGTACCTGGTGCTCGGGCTCACCATCTACAACATGGTGGTGATCGCGGAGATCCTCCGCTCCGGCATGGAGGGCCTCCCGGGCGGCCAGGCCGAGGCCGCCGCCGCCATCGGCCTCACCTCGATGCAGACCACCCGGATGATCCTGCTGCCGCAGGCGTTCCGCATCATGCTGCCGGCGCTGATCAGCCAGATCGTCGTGATCCTCAAGGACACGTCGCTGGGCTTCATCATCTCGTACGAGGACACGCTCAACATCGCCAAGCAGGTCATCGGCGTGCTGGGCAACCCGATCCAGACGTACGTGGTGATCGGCGCGATCTTCATCCTGGTGAACTACTCGCTGTCGAAGCTGGCCCAGTACGTGCAGAACCGGCTGGCCCGTGGGCGTAAGACGGCCGGTACGCCGGCCCAGGCCCCGCCTCCGGCGGCGCTCTCCACCCAGACCGAGGGCGCGTCGGCCTAAGTCTTCGGTCTCCTGGTCCCGCTTGGGGTGGGGCCCACCGTGCCCGGCGCTGGCCACGGCCGCCGGCGCCCGTACCGTCGATCTCACCGCGCGGCCGTCCCGGGAGGCGGCGAACCGGCTGTACGAACGGCTCGGCTTCCAACCGCGCGACTCCCGGGGCTAACGGCTGGT